>NZ_JBPUGE010000001.1:0-544151 GCF_051549505.1 Veillonella sp. ZSJB6
TACTGGATTTATCTATAGTGTGAAAATTAACTCTTAATCAGGGTGTCCAGGGTTCGAACCCCTGGTGGTCCACCAAATAAACCCGCACAGTAGTGCGGGTTTTCTTATTATCTATTTGTAATCTGTTAGTTATACTAGTGTATTGTAATGAAATTAGATAATGTATATATTATAGATGATATCCTTTTGTTGAAAATTATATAGAACTATAGGGAAAATTAAAATATAAAATACAGTAAGGTTCTTTGTTACTGGCATGATTCTCACTACCTAGGAGAAATTTATATGGATACGGAAGTACAAAATGCACTTATACAATTGGAAAAACTTACAGATTTATACTTAGTTATATTTGGTGAAAATTCTTTAGATAGGGTTATTTATATGGATCCTCTTTATGGTTATGAGCTATCTGAAATAAAAAAAGGAATTGATGCTTTAGCAACTGCAATTGATAATAATAAGCCCATTGAACAAATACCAAAAAAAATATATGACGAATTGATATTTTAAGCTTTCTACTATCTCTTCTTCTGATTGAGCTGCAATAGCTATGATGAGGTTATTTGGTATGTAATGTTTTATATATTATAGACAATAAAGATGTAATAGCTTATGATTGCTATATAATAATTTTTCTCATTAGGAGGTACCCAATGGCAGTAGATGTTTCTAGAACACAAGATGTATATAAAGATGCAGGCCAAAGTGTTAACTTTACAACCTTATTATTAAATCGCAAAGATCGTGACGCAGAACTTGAAGTTATCCAAGATATGGCAGACCGTATCCAAGCCATTAAACGTTCTGTTAGTATTCGTGCGAATGGTGAAGGATTGGGTATTGCCTTTGGTTTTAGCCGCAAAGCATGGGATTATTTGTTCCCTAATGCACCGGTACCAAAAGAGTTAGAAGATTTCCAAGGTATTAAAGGGGATAAACAAGACGTACCAGCTGTAGCAGCAGATTTATTTTTACATGTACGTTCTAATGATGAATCCGTTACGTATACTGTAGTAGATCAAATTATGGGATTCTTACGTCCTATTACATCTGTAGTCGATGAAACTCATGGTTTCCACTATGAACAAGGTCGTGCTATCATCGATTTCGTTGATGGTACTGAAAACCCTGTTGGTCAAGAGGCTGTTGAGTGGGGTGTTATTGGCGATGAAGATCCTGAATTCACTAATGGTTCTTATGCATTTGCTCAAAAATATGAACATGATCTTGATGCATGGCGTGCACTTCCTACGGAAATGCAAGAAAAATTCATTGGCCGTCGTAAATTCAGTGATATTGAATTAGATGATGATGAAAAAGATCCAGCAGCTCATAATGTAGTGGCTCAAGATAATCGCGATGATGAAGAACATAAAATCGTTCGTATGAACGTACCGTTTGCTCAACCTGGACAAGGTGTACGTGGCACATACTTTATCGGTTATGCTCGTTACTGGGATGTAACTAAAACAATGCTTACTAATATGTTTACGCAAAACGATAAATTGCTTGATTATTCCAAACCTATTACAGGTATGCTCTTCTTCATTCCATCCCTTGATACATTGGATGCTATTGCAGAAGGCGAGTTATAATCGACATAGCTATTTGATGTACATTTTTATAGTTCGTGATGCTCTATTTGGTTAGCAGTAAACAATTCGAGTAAAAATATCATTAAATTCTATAGAAGCGCTCCTTTTAGGGGTGCTTTTATGCTATAATAAATCTATTAAACCCGTAAAAATCCATTGTAGTTATGAATGAGGTATTCCATGAATTATACTAGCACCCGCGGTACCGTTGCGGTAAATGAAACATATGCATTGTTGCACGGCTTAGCAGAGGATGGTGGTCTATATGTGCCATCTTTATTCCCTACAAACTGCTTAACTTACAATGATGTGAAAGATAAAAACTATCAAGAGGTAGCAGCTGTTGTATTAGCTAAGCTGTTCCCATGTTTCTCAGAAGCTCATTTAAAAGAAATGATCAACTCTGCGTACAGTGATGCTAACTTCAGTACTCGTGATATTGCACCGTTACATTCCTTATTAGAAAAGGTTTCTGTCCTAGAATTATTCCATGGCCGTACACAAGCTTTCAAAGATATGGCATTGTCTTTATTCCCATATCTATTAGTAGCGGCAAAAGAAGCAGAAGGTGAGAAAAAAGAGGTTCTTATCTTAACGGCTACATCTGGTGATACTGGTAAAGCTGCACTGGAAGGCTTTAAAGATGTACCTGGTACACATATCCAAGTATTCTACCCAACAGATGGTGTAAGTCCTATGCAAGCAGAACAAATGCAAAAGCAAGAAGGGAATAACGTTAACGTAACGGCTATTCATGGTAACTTTGATGATGCTCAACAATTCTTGAAACGCTTATTCGTTGATAAGGCTACAGCAGAAGAGGTTGCGGAAAAAGGTGTGATGTTCTCCAGTGCGAACTCCATTAATATCGGCCGCTTGGCACCGCAAGTAGTGTACTATGTAAATGCCTATGCTGAGCTCGTAGCACAAGGTGCTATTCACGAAGATGAAGCTTTCAACGTAGTAGTGCCAACAGGTAACTTTGGTAATATCTTGGCTGCTTACTATGCTAAAAAAATGGGTATTCCTATTGGTAAATTGATTTGTGCATCAAACCAAAACAATGTGCTCACTGAGTTCTTTGAAACTGGCACATACGATATGAATCGTCCATTCTATACAACGATTTCTCCATCCATGGATATTCTTGAATCCTCCAACTTTGAACGTTTCTTGTATTATATTTCTGGTGAAGATAGTGAACGTACCGCTGGTTGGATGAAAGATCTTAAAGCAACAGGTAAATTGACTGTCAATGAAGAAGAGTTCAGTCGTGTTAAAGCTAATTTCGCAGGTGCCTACGTTGATGATGAAGAAACAAAAGCCATCATTGAACAAGTGTACAACTCCTATGGTTATGTAATGGACCCTCATACGGCGGTAGCTATGGGTGCATACATGAAGGAATTAGAAAAACATCCTGAAGACGGTGCACGCCATACAATTATTGCGTCTACTGCACATCCATTTAAATTCCCTACAGCCATTTGCGAGGCTTTAGATATCAAAGTAGGTGATACACCGTATGAAAGCTTAGATAATATTTCTGCTGTAACGGGTGTAGCATTCCCTAAACAATTGGAAGCTTTGAAATCTAAACCATTGCGTTTCACAAAAGCAATCGATAAAGAGGATATGAAACAAGAAATTCTTGATTTTGTAGATACGTTCTCTAAATAATACGATGCCGCCTTTCGTTAGAAGGGCGGCATATATTTTGGCTTTGTGAACTCTGTATCTCCTGTATATCGGAGTGCTTATATAGATAATACAGGACAGTAACTATGTAGTAACATTATAGTAGAAGTGTATAGGGAGGTAGTATGGCTAAAAAAGGCCTTATGTACGCATTGTTATCGGCTCTTTTGTTGAGTACGATGAATTTATTCGTAAAGATGCTAGGCTCTAATATTCCTTCTGGGGAAATTGCCTTTTTCCGTGGCTTATTTGGTACTGTAGCGGTTCTTATCGTTATGTATACCCAAGGCATCCGATTCTCTAAAGAAGATAGAGGACATCTACTAATGCGCGGTTTATACGGCGGCTTTGGCATGGTATGTAACTTTATTGCCCTAGTGCATTTAAAGTTATCCGATGCGACGATTTTATTTCAAACATCAGGTATATTCGTACTGATTTTTAGTGCCTTATTTCTTAAAGAACGAGTGCCTAAAGGGGCAGGAAAATGGCTACTCTTGATCTTTGTAGCTGTTATGGTTATGGTAAATCCATTTAGTTTTACTGGCTTTACTTGGTTTGCCTTGGTGGCTATTTTAGGGGCTGCTCTATCTGCAGCTGCGTATACGACCATTCGCCTTATATCTAAACGAGGGAAACATAGCAATTTCGAAATTATGGCTTATTTCATGATTACAGGGATGATTGCAGGCCTCGTTACAACTGATAAGCTCGTTATGCCGCAGGGAACAGATTGGCTTATCATCTTAGCTATTGGTGGTATTAGTGTGGTGGCACAGTTCTTCTTGACTGGTGCTTTTGTTACCACAAATGCTGTAGTAGCTCAGTTTTTACAATATGTTGGGGTATTCATCAGTTCCTTCTACGGCTTCTTGTTCTTTGGTGAAAGCTTATCTATTGAAACGATAGGCGCTGGTGTGGCGATGTTCGTATCTTCTGTTATGTTGGCTCGCCTCAAAGAACAAAGTGGACCTTTACAAGAAGGAAAGGTTATAGAGGATAAAATTAAATAATTGTCGAATCTATACAATAATAGACGTTGTATGACAGTAGAGGTGCTAATCACATTCGTGATTGGCACCTTTTAACATGGTGCGAAAAGTACGCATAAATACTGATTTATTACAATTTTAGATTGACCTATGAAAAACTATATTAAATAAATTCGAAAAACTACATCGAAAAATATTGACATCTCTTCATCTTTCCTTTATGATTAGTACAGTTATTAACGCATTCTCAATTAAGTGTATCTAGGAGTAGTGAGAAATGAAAGAATTTTTGAACGATTTTAAAGCTTTTGCATTCAAAGGTAACATGATGGACCTAGCTATTGGTATGATTATTGGGGCTGCTTTCACAGCGTTGGTTAACTCCGTTGTAAGCAACTTGTTCATGCCTATTATCAGCTTGTTCACAGGCGGTATTGATTTCAGTAACTTGTACTTGCCATTAAATGCTGCATCTAAAGATGCATTCATGGCTGGTGCTGATATTAATACAGCTCGTGCAGTTGGTTCTGTATTGCCATACGGTACATTCATTACTGATTTGATTCAATTCTTAATCTTGGCGTTCGTTGTATTCTTGATGGTTCGCGCATTAGCTAAAATGATGAAAAACGCGAAAGAAGAAGAAGCTGCTGAAGCACCTACAACTAAAGAATGTCAATTCTGTAAAACAGAAATTCACATTGATGCAGTTAAATGTCCTAACTGTACAGCAGATTTGAAATAATTCAAATTTAAAGCTACATAAAAGGAGTAAGGCCTAGGCCTTACTCCTTTTTGTTGTATTACGCCAGCTTTCTAGTATAAAATATAAGTATATAATAGAAATATATGATATTAACTTTAACGCGAAATTCTTGGGCGTGTATTATAAGACGTTTTTGGAGGACTTATACATATGGAAAAAAAACCTCTAGTTGTTGTAAACGGTTTAGTCCGTAAAGATGCAATTGCTTATTTAAAAGAGCACGTAGATGTGCGCCAATGGACTGAAAAGACTGTAATGCCTCGTGAGACATTAAAGGAATGGCTCGTTGATGCGGATGGTTTGTGGTGTGTTCGCCCTTTAGATGTAGACGGTGATCTTGTAAAAAATGCACCTAATTTAAAGGTTATTGCTCAAGCAGCTGTGGGTTATGATAATGTAAAAATTGATGAATTAACGGCAGCAGGTATTCCTTATGGCAATACGCCAGGTGTTCTTAATGAAACCGTAGCAGAGCTTGCTTTTACATTAATTGCCACTGCTAGTCGTCGTATTCTGGAAAATGCTAATTTCGTAAAAGAAGGACGTTGGGCTCAAAGACCATCTAATATTAAAGGCTTTGATTTGAGTCGCCGTACCCTTGGTATTATTGGGATGGGGGCTATTGGTGTATCTATTTCTCGTCGTGCTCGTGCATTCGGTATGACTGTGGTATACCATAATCGTAATCAGCGTATTGATGACAAGATTCATAAAACTACGTATATGGAATTAGATGACTTATTAGCTACTAGTGATGTAGTTTGTGTGATGGCACCACTAACAGATGAAACATATCACATGTGTGATGAAGCATTCTTCAAGAAGATGAAAAATACTGCTTTGTTTGTAAATGTAGGCCGTGGACCTATCGTTGATACAGAGGCTCTCATTAATGCCTTACAAACAGGTGAAATTGATTATGCGGCACTCGATGTAACTGATCCAGAACCATTACCAGCCGATCACCCACTATTAAGTGTTGAAAATTGTCTTATTGTACCACATATTGGTTCCTATACAGATCGCACGCGTTATGACATGTCTATTTTGACAGCCGATAATATTATTGCTGGTGTTCATAAGAAACCATTAAAAACTTGTGTTAATGAAGAGGTTAACTATAAAAAAACAGAAATGGATGTAGAATCTGCTTTAGAAGAGCTTAAAAAAGCAGGCGTTGATTTAGCTGATTTCGACTAATATCACAAGACCTCAAAAGATATGCGATATTATGCAAAATATGGTAAAATAAAAGAATATTTATCCTATGGAGGTTAGAACGTTGGAACATAAAGATATTGAAAAAACTGTAGCTCCTGAAGAAGTTGTATCCGTTAACTTTATCGAAGCTATCATCAACAAAGATAATGAAACTGGTAAATACGGCGGACGCGTATTAACTCGTTTCCCGCCAGAACCAAATGGTTACTTACACATTGGTCATGCTAAATCTATCTGCCTTAACTTTGGTATTGGCAAGCAATATAATGGCTTAACAAACCTTCGTTTTGATGATACAAACCCAGCAAAAGAAGACGTTGAATACGTAAACTCCATTATGGAAGATGTAAAATGGCTCGGCTTTGATTGGGATGGAGAGCCTCGCTATGCATCTGATTATTTCGGTCAAATGTACGAATATGCTAAGAAATTAATCACTCTTGGCAAGGCTTATGTAGATGATCAAACAGCAGATGAAATTAAACAAACACGTGGCGATTTCTCTACACCTGGTACCAATAGTCCATACCGTGACCGTAGCGTAGAAGAAAACTTGAAACTCTTCGAAGAAATGAAGGATGGTAAATACGCTGATGGTGAGAAGGTATTGCGTGCGAAAATCGATATGGCGCATCCTAATATCGTTATGCGTGACCCTGTTATCTATCGTATTGTAAATTCAGAACATCATAATACCGGTAATGAGTGGAAAATCTATCCTATGTATGATTTTGCTCATCCTATTGAAGATGCTATCGAGCGTATTACACATTCCATCTGTACTTTGGAATTCGAGGTTCACCGTCCGTTGTATGATTGGGTACTTGAAGACTGGGATGACACTGAAATTCCACAACAAATTGAGTTTGCGCGCTTGAACGTAACTAAAATGGTTATGTCTAAACGTAAATTGCGTGCTCTTGTTGAGGCAGGCCTTGTAGCTGGTTGGGATGATCCTCGTATGCCTACTATTTCTGGCTTACGTCGTCGTGGTTACACTCCAGAGGCGATTCGTGATTTCTGTGACCGCATTGGCGTAGCTAAGGCTGATAGCGTTGTTGACATTGCTTTGCTTGAGTTCTGTATCCGTGAAGATTTAAAACTCAAAGCTACACGTCCTATGGTTGTTATTGATCCTGTGAAAGTTGTTATTACAAACTATCCAGAAGGTCAAACTGAACTTTGTACCGTTGAAAATAACCCAGAAAATGAAGAGTTGGGTAACCGTGAAGTTGTATTTGGTCGTGAAATTTACATCGAACGCAATGACTTTATGGAAGAGCCAGTTAAGAAATTCTTCCGCTTGGCACCAGGTAAAGAGGTACGCTTAAAAGGTGCATACTTCATTACATGTACTGATGTTATTAAAGACGAAAATGGCAATATTACAGAAATTCACTGTACATATGATCCAGAAACTAAGAGCGGTAGCGGTTGTACACGTAAGGTAAAAGGTACATTGCATTGGGTTGAAGCATCTACTGCAGTAGATATTGAATCTCGCTTATATGACTACTTACTAAAAGAAGATTCTGACGGTAAAGACTTCTTAGGTGACTTTAATCATGAGTCCTTACAAGTATTCCATAGTAAAGGGGAAGCATGTCTCGGTACAACTGTACCAGGAGACCATTTCCAATTCTTGCGTCAAGGTTATTTTGTAACTGATAAAGATAGCACACCAGATCATATCGTAATGAACCGTATCGTTGGTTTACGTGATAGTTGGGCTAAGGCACAAAAGAAATAATGTATCCTACATTGTTAAGATAATGATAAAGAACCGCTCCGTTAAGGGCGGTTCTTTACTACTGTGTTGTTACTAGACATAATGTTGAGAGTTTGTGACATTAACGTTTTATTCGAGGAGATATATGAAAAAATTAGTATTACTTGCTACTGCAGCAGCTGTATTAGTATCTGTTCCGGCGATGGGCTCTGCAGCAAATATTAAGTCCATTTTGAATAGAAGCCAAACAGTAACATATCAAGGTGTTAAATTACCTGAAGGCGTTACTATGTATCCAAATAATCCTAAAGCGCTTTTCGCAGGAGATGCTAAAAAGGATATAAAATCTGTATTTATCGAAGCCGGTGCTACATCTGCCAATGTATATACGCTAAACATTAAAAACGAAAATGAAATGAATTATGCTGTATATGGTGATGTAGTATTAGGTAAACAATTATCTGGTCAGATTAGTGAAACAAAGCATGTTAACTCAGATCCATCTGCACTAGGTGCACTTGCATCTGCTATTAATAAGGGTGATAGCCCAATTCTTGGTACTTTCACAGTAGTGACGCCATTATCTAAACAAGGTAATGTATATGAAGGAACATTAAAATATAAAAGTATAGCTAATAATAATTCTTATAATGAAGTATTACATATTAGTTTGTCTGACAATAAGTACACTGGCCCTAATGCACGCTTTATCGCTATAGATGAAGCTAATGATGCTGCGATATTCCCTAAAGTTAAGTCTTTGCTAACAGCTAAAAAATAAATAATTATTGAAAATATATATCAATTATTCTTGACAATTTTTCTCATCAAGAGTACTATGTGCATATAGGAATTATTCTCATTAGGGGTGGTTCTAACGATATGCAACAGGCAGGTACTATTATGATGAATTCAATTGACCATATCATTGGATATCATTGTGCACCGGCAATTCGAGGGATTAAGCTTTCGAATTTGGTTTCTATTCCACGGGACATGAATGAACAAATCCAATTTGTATTGACAGAATATAATAAAGAGTTCAATGAAAAAGGTTTGTTCTTCTTTGAATTATGTCGCTGTAAAGCGCGTAGACTGTTATTGGTATTCCGTGAGAAGCAATTAAGAGACTATGTACGGCAACCTGCAGTAATGACATTTTTGAAAGCCTACGGTTATCATGATCGTATGAGCATTATGGAGATGCTAGAACATCTACGATACCGTATGGAGGCAAGCATTGATTTTCCACATGAAATCGGCGTATTTTTAGGCTATCCATTAAATGATGTGAAATACTTTATTTCTCGTCGTGGTAGTGGATATCGTATGTGTGGGGAATGGAAAGTTTACCATGACGTGGTAGATGCTAAGCGCTCTTTCTTATGTTACAAAGCATGTCGTGAATTTTGTCAAACTCAATTGATGTTGGGAAAAACATTTAGTTCATTGGTCGCAAGAACGGCCTAGGAGGTACAAGATGATTGGTGTAATTTATTGGTCCGGTACAGGCAATACAGAACAAATGGCTCAAGCAGTAGCAGAAGGTATCAAAGCTGCAGGTCAAGAAGTTGAAGTAAAATCTGTTTCTGAAGTATCTGTAGATGACGCAGCAGCTTACGAAAAATTAGCTCTTGGCTGTGCTGATATGGGTGCAGAACAATTAGAAGAAGGCGAATTTGAACCATTCTACACAGAACTAGAAGCTAAATTGGGTGGTAAAAAAGTAGCAATCTTCGGCTCCTATGGTTGGGGTGGTACTTGGTTGGAAGACTGGGGCACTCGCATTAAAGATGCTGGCGGTGAATTAGTAGCTGATGGCGTAGCTATCTTGGGTGAACCTGATGATGATGGCAAAGCACAATGTGAAGAATTGGGTAAAACATTAGCAAACGCATAATTTACTCTTAACCATTAACATAAATCCTAACAGTTAACAGTATATAAAGGCTGTAATAACGGTAATTCGTTATTACAGCCTTTTTTGTTTGTATTGGTATTAATTATAAGGGTGTATCTCTATATATAATAGAAAATTTGGGTAGTCATGAGTGATAGGAATATTTATGAAAGGTATAGATACATACTGATATACTGGGTCCGTTTTGTAGATATAAGAATATAGATATACACTTGTCTCTATAGAATGTTACTATATTTATTTATGTAGATATGATGATGAATAGGTCATCAAAATTTTTTATAACAATAAAATAATGTGATAAAAATCATAGTGGTTATATGTGTTTATATCAGTACACGTATATGGTTGAATAATTATTGATAACTTTAATGCATGATAGCATTGCATTTTTGTATACATAGACCTATAATTTAAGTAAGGAACCTAACAAAAAATTAGGTTAATACAAAATTAGTTAGAATTATTATCATAATGCTAATTATGTAAACGGACTGAAGTTATTTAGACCATAAAGACTAACCGATACCGATGAGAGGGAGGTTATCTCAATGAGTACATTGGAACGGCTAAAAGTTATAGCCCATGGATTGGCCATACAATTTGGACCATCTTGTGAAGTACTGATACATGACTTACAAGGTGATCTTGATACATCGCTTGTATATATAGAAAATGGGACGATAACAAATCGACATGTTGGCGATGGTCCATCACATGTAGTTTTAGATGTACTCAACTATGATGATGGTAGTGAAGGTAGATTTGGATATCTAACAAAAACTAAGGATGGACGAATATTAAAATCCTCCACTATGTATATCCGTGATGATGATGGCAATATTGCATATTTGTTAGGCATTAATCAGGATATAACAGAGTTTGTTATGATGCATCGATCACTTGAAAGTCTTATAGGCATAGGCCAAGCTGAGACTGGTACTGTTGAAAAAATTACTACAAGTGTATCGGAACTATTAGATGATTTACTACTAGAAGCAGAACGGTTGGTTGGTAAACCTGGACCACTTATGAATAAAGTAGAGCGACTAAAAGCTATTAGCTACTTAAATGAAAAAGGGGCTTTTCTTATCTCTAAATCTTCAGAAAAGATTGCGGAGTATTTCAATATTTCTAAGTTTACTCTTTATAGTGATTTAAATACTGTAAAGGAAGAATCCTAGGAGGCAAATATGGACCGAATTCAGTGGAAACGTAATACGATGGCACCATCTAGTGACAAGTTTTTGTCCGTTATGGATGTTAGAGAAATTAAGAAAGCAAAAGCGTTTCATGAAAGTTTTCCACAGTATAGTGTAACTCCACTAGTATCGCTAGAAAAATTAGCAGATTATATCGGTGTTGATTCTCTCTTTGTAAAAGATGAGTCTTATCGCTTTGGCCTTAATGCTTTTAAGGTATTAGGTGGATCCTATGCGATGGCAAAATATGTAGCTCAACAAACCGGTAAAAACGTTGAAGATGTACCATACGATGTATTAACATCACCGCAATTAAAAGAAGAATTTGGTCAAGCTACATTCTTTACAGCTACTGATGGTAACCACGGTCGTGGCGTAGCATGGGCTGCTAATAAATTAGGTCAAAAAGCTGTAGTATTCATGCCTAAAGGCTCTACAGAATATCGTAGAAAACAAATTGAAAATGAAGGTGCTACCGTAACAATCGAAGAATTTAACTACGATGAATGTGTACGGTTAGCAACTAAAAAATCTAAAGAAGTTCCTAATGGTGTTGTAGTTCAAGACACCGCTTGGGAAGGTTACGAAGAAATTCCAAACTGGATCATGCAAGGCTATGGCACAATGGCTATGGAAACAGCAGAACAGTTAGAAGCTGCAAACTGCAAGGTACCAACTCATGTAGTGGTACAAGCTGGTGTAGGTTCTTTAGCAGGTTCTGTAGTAGGCTACTTTACTAATTTATATAGCAATGCAGCTAAGAAGCCTAAATTAGTAGTTGTAGAAGCTCAAGCA
Source organism: Veillonella sp. ZSJB6 (assembly GCF_051549505.1). Classification (NCBI taxonomy): domain Bacteria; kingdom Bacillati; phylum Bacillota; class Negativicutes; order Veillonellales; family Veillonellaceae; genus Veillonella; species Veillonella sp. ZSJB6. The sequence continues at coordinate 11,923 of NZ_JBPUGE010000001.1, forward strand.
GCAGCTTGCTTATACAAAGGGGCTGTAGCTGATGATGGTAATCCTCGTATCGTTGAGGGTGATTTAGATACAATCATGGCAGGTTTAGCTTGTGGCGAACCAAATACAGTTTCTTGGGATATTTTAAGAAACCATGCGGATGTATTCGTATCTGCTCCTGATTGGGTAGCAAGACTTGGAATGCGCGTTGGTGGGGCACCAATTAAAGGTGACACACCAATTACGACCGGTGAATCTGGTGCAGTTCCACTAGGTCTTGTAACGGCAATTATGACAATGCCAGAATATGAAGACTTACGCAAGGAATTAGAATTAGATGCGTCTTCAAAGGTGCTCTGCTTCTCCACTGAAGGTGATACAGACCCTGAAAGATATAAAAACATTATGTGGTACGGTGAAGATCGTTAGGAGGCATTAATTATGGATTTACAAGCAATTAAACAAGCAGCAGCAACTTATGGACCAGCGATGACCAAGTTCTTACGTGAAATCGTAGCATTCCCTGGTGAAAGTGCAGAAGAAAAAGAGCACGTTCAACGCATTGAAAAAGAAATGAAAGATCTTGGCTTCGACGAAGTTGAAGTAGACCCAATGGGTAACATTCTTGGTTACATGGGTACTGGTAAAACACTTATTGCCTTCGACGCTCATATCGATACTGTAGGTATTGGTAACCGCGATAACTGGAATTTCGATCCTTATGAAGGTTTCGAAGATGAAACTAAAATCGGTGGTCGTGGTGTATCCGACCAATTAGGTGGTATCGTATCCGCTGTATACGGCGCTAAAATCATGAAAGACTTAGGTCTTTTAAGTGATAAATATCGCGTACTTGTTGTAGGTACAGTTCAAGAAGAAGACTGCGATGGCCTTTGCTGGGAATACATGATTAAAGAACGTAATATTCGTCCTGAATTCGTAGTATCCACTGAACCAACTGACGGTGGTATCTACCGTGGTCAACGTGGCCGTATGGAAATCCGCGTAGACGTACAAGGCGTATCTTGCCATGGTTCCGCTCCTGAACGCGGTGACAACGCAATCTACAAGATGGCTGACATCCTTCAAGATATCCGTGAATTGAATGCTAACTCTGCTGATGAAAGCACAAAAATTAAAGGTCTTGTTAAAATGCTTGACCCTAAATTCAATCCTGACCACTACGAAGAAGCTCGCTTCTTAGGTCGCGGTACTGTAACTACTTCCCAAATCTTCTACACTTCTCCGAGCCGTTGTGCAGTAGCTGACTCTTGCTCCGTTTCCTTGGACCGTCGTATGACAGCTGGTGAAACATGGCAATCCTGCTTGGCTGAAATCGAAGCTTTACCACATGTTAAAGAATATGGTGCGAAAGTATCCATGTACGAATATGCTCGTCCATCCTGGACTGGTTTAACATATCCAATCGAATGCTACTTCCCAACTTGGGTAATTCCTAAAGATCACAAAGTAACAGAAGCTTTGGAAGAAGCATACACTAGCTTGTATGGTAACGAACGTATCGGTGCTGAAGACACAGTTGAAATGCGTAAAGCTCGCCCATTGACTGATAAATGGACATTCTCTACTAACGGTGTATCCATCATGGGTCGTAATGGAATCCCTTGCATCGGCTTTGGTCCTGGCGCAGAAGCACAAGCACATGCTCCTAACGAAATCACATGGAAACAAGACCTTGTAACATGTGCAGCTGTATATGCATTATTACCATCCGTATACTGCAAAGACTAATATCATATACATTGAATTAGATCTCTTTAAAACGGAAATCACTAGAACATAGTTCATAACTACAAATTTAATATGGTACCTCACCATTTGATGAGGTACCGTATAAAGTTAGATCCTAAGTAGCCCTTTAGGGAATTGAAAGAGAGGACTTACAGATGACAGACTTCAATAAAAGTATTGAAACTTTAAAAGACTTAGACGTTAGCAAAATGTACGGCGAAGATTTCTTCCTTACATGGGAAAAATCTGAAGATGAATTAAAAGGTGTTTGGGCAGTAGCTGATGCGTTACGTGCTCTTAGAGAACGCAATATTTCCACTAAAGTATTCGACAGCGGTCTTGGCATTTCCTTATTCCGTGATAACTCCACAAGAACTCGCTTCTCCTTCGCCTCCGCTTGTAACCTTTTAGGTTTAGAAGTTCAAGACTTGGATGAAGGTAAATCCCAAATTGCTCACGGTGAAACAGTTCGTGAAACAGCTAACATGATTTCCTTCATGGCTGATGTAATCGGTATCCGCGATGATATGTACATCGGCAAAGGTAATGCTTACATGCATCAAGTATCCGATGCAGTAAAAGAAGGTCACGAAGATGGCGTATTAGAACAACGTCCTACACTTGTAAACTTACAATGCGATATCGATCATCCAACACAAATCATGGCTGATGCAGCTCATATCATCAAAGAATTTGGTGGTGTAGAAAACCTTAAAGGTAAAAAACTTGCTATGACTTGGGCGTACTCTCCATCTTATGGTAAACCTTTATCCGTACCTCAAGGTGCTATTGGTTTATTCACTCGTCTAGGTATGGAAGTTGTATTAGCACATCCAGAAGGCTACGAAGTAATGCCAGAAGTTGAAGAAATCGCTAAGAAACAAGCTGAAGAAAGTGGCGGTTCCTTCCGTAGAACTAACGATATGAAGGACGCTTTCAAAGATGCAGATATCGTATATCCTAAGAGCTGGGCTCCATTTGGTGCGATGGAAAAACGTACGAAACTATATGGCGAAAACGACCATGAAGGCATTAAAGCATTAGAAAAAGTTCTTCTTGAAGAAAATGGTAAACATAAAGATTGGGCATGTACTGAAGAGATGATGAGTCTCACTAAAGACGGTAAAGCTCTTTACTTACATTGCTTACCAGCAGATATTACAGGTGTAAGTTGTGAAGAAGGCGAAGTAGATGCAACAGTATTCGATCGCTATCGCGTACCTCTTTATAAAGAAGCAAGCTACAAACCATATGTAATTGCAGCTATGATCTTCTTAAGCAAATTTAAGAATCCTGTAGAAACCTTAAAAGAATTAGAACGGAAGGGAACTGACCGAGTTCAACCGTAAAGTAAAGTTTAGGGGCCATCCGTGATGATGGCTCCTTTTTATTCTAAATAGTTTGTTATGAGGCATAACATGAAAAAAAGAGTTGTAGTAGCATTAGGCGGGAATGCATTAGGTAATTCCCTTCCAGAACAAAAAATTGCCGTAAAAAGTACAGCTAAAACAATCATTGATTTAGTAGAAGCCAATTGTGATGTAGTAGTAACGCATGGCAATGGCCCTCAAATCGGTATGATCAACAATGCAATGGCTGCATTGACACGTGAAGTAAAAGGACAACCAAATACACCATTGTCCGTATGTGTGGCTATGAGCCAAGCATATATTGGATATGACTTACAAAATGCGCTTCACGAAGAATTGTTAAATCGTGGTATTGAACATTTGCCAACTATGACAATGGTTACGCAAGTATTAGTTGATCAAAATGACCCTGGTTTTAAAAATCCTACAAAACCAATTGGTCACTTTATGACTAAAGAAGAAGCTGAATATGCAGAAAAAAATTACGATTATGTTGTAAAAGAAGATGCTGGCCGCGGTTATCGCCGTGTAGTAGCATCCCCAGCACCTAAAGAAATTATCGAAATCGAAGCGATTAAAGGCTTAGTAGGTAAACAATTAATCGTTGCTTGTGGCGGTGGCGGTATCCCTGTAACTAGAGAAGGTAATGAACTTCATGGTGCAGCAGCCGTTATTGATAAAGACTGGACTAGTAGCTTGTTAGCACAAGAAATTGATGCTGATGTACTTGTTATCTTAACAGCGGTTGAAAAAGTAGCCATTAATTTTGGTAAAGAAAATGAAAAATGGCTTGATGAAATCACAGTTGCAGAAGCTAAAGAATATGCAGCAGCAGGTGAATTCGCAGAAGGTTCTATGAAACCAAAAGTAGAAGCTGCCATTGCATTTGCAGAATCTAAAAAAGGCCGTGTTTCCATTATCACATTATTAGAAAAATCTAAGGATGGTATAGCAGGAAAAACAGGTACGCGTATCGTATTATAATAATATATAGATTTATAAGTATGCATCCAACGATTCGTTGGGGAGGTGCCCTATGATTATATTAGGAAAAGGTACTGTAATTACTCGCGATACTGATAGACCTATCATTTATGATGGCGCTGTTGTTATTGACGGAACTCAGATTATTGATATTGGCGCATATGATGAATTATGCAAAACATATAAAGAGGCAGAAGTTATTGATGCTCATGGCGGTTTGATTATGCCAGGCTTTATTAATGCACATCATCATATTTATTCCGCTCTTGCACGAGGCTTATCCTTACCAGGTCCAGCACCAACAAACTTTGGTGAAATTTTAGAAGGCCTATGGTTCTATTTAGATAATAAGCTGACAGCTCCAGATGTGAAGGCAAGCGCATTACTTACATATTTAGGTTGTATCGAAAATGGTGTAACTACTATTTTTGACCACCATGCAAGTTATGGCGAAACAGTTAATAGCCTATCTATTATTGCAAATGTAGCAAAACAGTTTGGTGTTCGCTCTTGTTTGTGCTACGAAGTGTCTGACCGTAACGGTGTTGATCAGATGAAAGCCGCTGTTGCAGAAAATGTACGTTTTGGTAAAGAGGCTAAAAAAGATCCATCTAGACTCGCTGCTATGATGGGCTTACATGCATCCTTTACATTAAGTCCTGAAACATTAGATTATGTGAAAGCACAAAATGAAGACAAGTTAGGATATCACGTTCATGTTGCTGAAGGCCCAGAAGATGTGGCAGATAGTAAAGAAAAATATGGCATGACACCTGTAAGACGACTTGTAGAAGCTGGTATTTTAGGACCTAAGAGTATAGCTGGTCACTGCGTACACGTAACTGATCAAGATGTGGAATTATTAAAAGAATCTCAAGCTAAGGTTGTTCATAACCCTGAAAGTAACATGGGTAATGCAGTAGGCACAACAGATATCTTGAAGCTTTTAGGTGCAGGTATCACAGTTGGCCTTGGTACAGATGGCTATACAAATGACATGCTAGAATCCTACAAAGTTGCAAATTGTCTTGTAAAACATGAGCAACATAAACCATATGTAGGCTGGGGTGAAGTTCCTCATATGCTATTTGAAAACAACCGTAAAATGGCGAATGAATTCTTTGATACTACAGTAGGCATCCTTAAAAAAGGTGCTGCAGCTGACGTAATCGTTCTTGATTACGCAGCACCAACACCACTTGATGAAAATAACATCAATGGTCACTTATTATTCGGTGCTAATGGTATGTATGTGGTAACAACTATTAGTGATGGTGTACCACGTATGATTGACCGTAAATTACAAGGCATCGACAAAGCTGAAGTAATGAACGAAGTTTTAGCAACATCTAAAGGTTTATGGAAACGACTAAACCCATAACGCAAACGCTTTAAAGGAGTGTGACATTATGAGTGACATTATGTATCCGGTAAGTTTCGGAAAATTGATGAACCACATTATGACTGAGTACAAGATGTACAATCGTATTTACAATGTAAATAAAATTCATCGTATCAATCATGAACAACGTTTACCAATGTTTGGTAAATCTATTGAAAATCCTGTAGGCCCAGCAGCAGGTCCTAATACACAGTTGGCACAAAACATTGTGGCATCTTATGTAGCAGGTGCTCGTTGCATCGAATTAAAAACTGTACAAATTATGTACGGCGAAGAACTAGGTATTCCTAGACCTTGTATCTACTCTGTAGACGAAACATACAACGTAGAATGGTCTTCTGAATATAGCTGTGATGAAGCTGCTGATGAATATATCAAAGCATGGTTCGCTTTAAAATTAATCTCTAAAGAATTAGGATTAGGCGATCCAGATGGTTTCCTATTCATCATGAGTGTTGGTTACAACTTGGCTGGTATTAAGAGTCCAATGGTTGATAAATTCATCAACACAATGCGCAGTGCATCTCAATCTCCTATGTGGGATACTTGTAAACAATGGTGCCTTGACCATGTAGATGAATTTGAACATATCGATGCCGATTATATCAACTCTATTAGCGATGAACTTTGCCAAGCAATTACATTGTCCACAATGCACGGTTGCCCAGCAGAAGAAATCGAATCGATTTGTTCTTACCTTATCAGTGAAAAAGGCCTTCATTTATACTTGAAATGCAATCCTACATTGTTAGGTCCAAAACGCATTAGAGAGTTATTAGATAATGCAGGCTTTGAATATATTGACTTTGAAGATCACCAATTCGAAGTTGACCTTCAATTTGATAAAGCTGTTCCAATGTTAGAACGTCTTATTGCTCTTGGTGAAAAACACAACAAGATCTTTGGCGTTAAATTGACAAATACATTCCCTGTACAAATTCACAACAATGAATTGCCAGGTGAGCAAATGTACATGTCTGGTAAATCCTTGTTACCTGTAACAATTGGTGTAGCTGAGCTCCTAAGTGCTCAATTCGGCGAACGCTTACCAATGTCTTACAGCGGTGGCGCTGTAAAACAAAATATCAAAGCTATCTTTGATTGTGGTATCTGGCCTGTAACAGTATGTACAATTCTTCTTCAAGGTGAAGGCTACAATACATTTAAAGGTTTAGCCGATGAAGTAGAATCTACTGATTACAACGCTGCTTTGAAAGTACATAAAGATCTAATCGCTAAACTTGCTAAAGATATTAGTGAAAATAAAATCTTCAAGAAGAGCGATGCAATGAAGAAAAAACGTGAAGCAATGCCATCCTTCCCAGGTACACGTAGTTCTGATTATCACTGCCGTGTAACATGTGGCTCTTGTGTTCGCGTATGTCCTAATAGATGTAATGAAGTCGTTACTGTAAATGATGCTAAATTGATTATCCATATTGATCAAAGCTGTAATGAATGTGGTAACTGTGCATGTCATTGCGTAGAACCTTGTCAACCATACAAGGATCGCATTACATTCTTCCACAATGCCGAAGCTTTAGCAGATAGTACAAATGATGGATTCTACATCACAGGCACTAGCTGTGGTTATCGCTTCAAAGGGGAAGAAGCCGTATGTGACATCGATGCATTACCTGAAGAATTGAAAGGAGTCGTACATGCCTTCTGTAAAGAGCATGTGTACTATGTATCATGATTATCATACAACAAGGGGACTTGGTCTTAACTGATGGAATCCTTACCGGAGATTTACTTATCGATGGCGACAAAATTGTCGCCATTGATGAACACCTTTCTGTTCCAGAAGGTGCTGAAGTTATTAATGCAAAAGGTTGCTATGTATTCCCTGGATTTATAGATCCTCATACACACTTTCAGATGACAAATGCCTTAGCGTCTACTGCGGATGATTTTGATAGTGGTACAAAGGCTGCTATTCTTGGTGGGACAACATCAATCATTAATTTTGCTTCTCCTGAGGAAGGATCCCTTTGTAAAGGTTTAGAAGTTCACAAGGAGCGTGCTGCAGGGCATTGCTCCTGTGACTACAAATTCCATATGGAACTTGTAGAAATGAATGAAGATGTAGCCCGTGAGATACCACAGGTCGTAGAGGCTGGTGTGTCATCCTTTAAAGTGTATTTAGCGTATGGTTTCCGTTTAACGGACCGTGAGATTTATGACGCTATTGAAGCTATAAAACCAACAGGCGCACTTGTAGGAGCTCACTGTGAAACTGGGGATCTCATCGATGCACTCGTTGCTGATAAGCGTAAGCGCGGTGAATTAGATGTAAGCAATCATCCACTCACAAGACCTGTCATGATTGAATCGGAAGCGATTAAGCGCTTTAGTACAATCGGTGCTGCATTAGACTATCCTGTACATATTGTTCATGTAAGTTCTAAAGAGGGCTTAGAAGAGGTTGTTCGGGAACGAAACTTAGGACATAAAGTGACTTGTGAAACTTGCCCACAATATTTGGTACTTGATGAATCACGATATACGTTGCCTGATTTTGAAGGTGTTAAATATGTGATGAGTCCACCGCTGAGAACGATACAAGATCAAATGGCATTAAAGGATGCATTAGTAAATGGTCTATTCCAAACGATTGGTTCTGATCATTGTAGCTTTACCTTTAATGATCAAAAATTAAAGAGTCGACATGATTTTACCCGTATTCCTGGAGGTATTCCAGGCGCAGAGGAACGGGGCATCATCGCTTATGATGTGTTGGTAAATCAATGCAATATGAGCGCTGTAGATTTTATGAAATTAGTTAGTGAAAACCCTGCAAAGCTTTACGGTATGTATCCGAAGAAGGGCACATTAGCCGTTGGCAGCGATGGGGATATTACAATTGTTGATAAGCGCATTGAGCATGTGCTTTCAAAAGAGTCCGCCCATACAAAGGCTGACTATATACCTTATGAGGGCATATCCGTAACAGGTAAAGTTCGAGATGTTATCCTTAGAGGTCACCATGTGGTACAAGATGGATCCTTATTAGAATCATATCTTGGTGAATGTATTCCTTAATGAGAGGAGGGCTATATATGTACCGCTTTCAAGTGAATGGCACCCAACATGAGGTTCAAGAGGATCAACGTTTAATTGATTTCTTGAGAGCTGATTTGAAATTGACGGGCACTAAAGAAGGCTGTAGTGCTGGTGCTTGTGGTACGTGTACAGTAATTATAGACGGAAAAAAAGCAAAGGCTTGTGTAACTAAATTATCCCAATTAGATGGTAAATCAGTCGTAACAATTGAGGGCCTATCTGAACGGGAAAAAGCGGTATACACCTATGCTTTTGGTGAATGCGGAGCGGTGCAGTGTGGTTTCTGTATCCCAGGTATGATTATTAGTGCAAAAGTTTTGATTGATGAAAATAATGACCCTACACCTGACGATGTTAAAAAAGCTATTTTAGGTAATATCTGTCGTTGTACTGGTTATGTGAAAATCGAAGAAGGCATTATGCTGGCAGCAAAAATGTTCCGTGAGAACTTACCAGTTCCTGAAAAGGATACAAATGGTAATGTAGGTGCTCGTTTACACCGCGTTGATGCGGAGGAAAAAGCACTTGGTACTGGAAAATATGCTGACGATATCCATATGGATGGCATGATTTACGCAAAAGCGTTGCGTTCTAAATACCCTCGTGCTAGAGTCGATCGCGTTGATGTGTCTAAAGCACTTGCACATCCTAAGTGTGTAACGGCTTTGACTGCTAAAGATGTACCATTCAATAAGACTGGTCATTTAGTGCCAGACTGGGATGTACTTATCGCAGAAGGTGATAATACTCGCTATGTTGGCGATGCAATTGCATTAGTAGCAACTACAGAAAAGAAATATTTGGACGAAGTTCTTGCTCTCGTTGAAGTTGATTATACAGAGTTAGAGCCTGTAGTAGACCCATTAGAAGCATTGAAACCGGATGCACCTCAATTACATCCAAATGGAAATGTATTGACTCGTCAAACATTATCTCGTGGTGATGTAGATAAGGCTATTGCTGAGGCCGCATTTGTAGTGACAAATCACTATTCCACACCTCAAACAGATCATGCATTCATGGAACCTGAATGTGCTGTAGCATATCGTGAAGGCGATGTAATTCATCTCTATTCAGGTAGCCAAAATGTTTACGATGATCGTCATGAAGTATCTCGTATGCTTGGCATTCCTGAGGAATCTGTAAAAGTTCATAGCATGCTTGTAGGTGGTGGCTTTGGTGGTAAAGAGGACATGAGCGTACAGCATCATGCATCTCTTGTAGCATGGCTCACAGGCAAACCAACTAAGGTTCTCTTCTCCCGTCAAGAAAGTCTTAATATTCATCCTAAACGACATGCGATGGAGATGGATATTACTACTGCTTGTGATGCAGAAGGTAACTTGGTAGCAAGTAAGGTGAACATCGTATCTAACTGTGGTGCATATGCATCCTTAGGTGGTCCTGTACTTCAACGTGCAGGTACACACTCTTGTGGTCCTTACAAATTTGATAACTTTGCCTTTGATGGTGTTTGCGTTTACACAAATACTGTTCCTGGTGGTGCATTCCGCGGGTTCGGTGTAACACAAACTATCTTTGGTCAAGAACAAAACATTGATGAATTAGCTGCATTGGTAGGCATGGATCCTTGGGAGTTCCGTTATAAAAACGTTGTTCGCCCTGGTGATTCCTTACCAAACGGCCAAATTTGCTCCGAAGAAACTGCATTAGCAGAATGTTTGGAAGCCGTAAAAGATGCATACTATGCATCTGATCGTACGGGCCTTGCAGTATGCTTGAAAAATAGTGGTATCGGTGTAGGGTTACCTGATACTGGTCGTGTTATCTTAGAAGTACGTGATGGTAAAGTTCGTATCCGTACTGGTGCAGCATGTATCGGTCAAGGTATGGCGACTATGGCTACTCAAGTGCTTTGTGAAACAACTGGCTTAACAGCGGATAAAGTATTTGTGGAACGTCCAGATACAGTACGTACACCAGACTCTGGTACAACTACTGCATCTCGTCAAACAGTATTCACTGGTGAAGCAACGCGTAAAGCAAGTCTTCGCTTGAAAGAAATGTTAGAAACTAAGACATTAGAAGAATTGAATGGTGTAGAAATTTATGAAGAGTTCCTTGGTGAAACAGATCCATTCAACTCTGATAAACCACATCCGAAAAATCACGTTGCTTACGGTTATGGTGCTTGTGTAGCTAGAATTGGTGAAGATAATAAAGTTGCTGAACTACATGTAGCATACGATGTAGGTCGTGTTGTAAATCCTCAATCTTGTGCTGGGCAAGCCGAAGGCGGTGCTATCATGGGTATGGGCTATGCAGTTACAGAAGACTTCCCTTATAAGGATGGCTATGTAACAGCTAAATATGGCACATTAGGTCTTCTTAGAGCCACACAATGTCCCCCAATTCATGTAAGCCTTATTGAAAAAGGGACACCAGAACAATATGCATATGGCGCTAAGGGTATTGGCGAAATCTCTAGTATCCCTATTGCACCAGCTATTGCAAATGCATATCGTCGTACCGACGGAGAACCACGTAGGTCCTTGCCGATTCAACATACAGGTTATAAAAAATAGAATATTTGCTTAATGGGTAGGGGCTACGGCCCCTGTCCATCAAGGTTCCCACGTGAAGTCTATGAGATTTTTAAACTCTATCAAGTACGATAGTATGACTATATTATTTACTAGTAACTAAAACGTAAGATATGAGGTGATTCTTATGAGTAAAGGTGTATCTGGTGTCAACCATGTAGATGGTATGCTGCCAATCCCGCAATTATTTGCTTATGGTTTACAGCACGTGTTAGCCATGTATGCTGGTGCCGTAGCGGTACCAATCATTATTGCGCAAGCCATGCATTTGCCAATTGAAGATTTAATTCGTTTGATCACAGCCGATTTGTTCACATGTGGTGTAGCTACATTGATTCAAACATTAGGCTTTGGTCCTGTTGGTGGTCGTATTCCTCTTATTCAAGGTGTAACATTTGCTTCTGTAGGTCCAATGATCCTGATTGGTCAACAGCATGATATTAATACCATTTATGGTGCTATTATCGTAGCCGGGCTGTTTACATTTGTTGTAGCACCATTCTTTAGCCGTTTGATTCGTCTATTCCCGCCTGTAGTAACAGGTACCATCATTACTATTATTGGTATTAACTTGATGCCAGTAGCGGTTAACTGGATGGGTGGCGGCGTAGGTAACAAAAACTTCGGCGATCCACTATACATAGCTCTTGGTGTAGCTACATTTATTCTCGTTATTTTGACATATCGATTTGGTAAAGGGTTCCTTGGTAATCTGGCTATTTTGGTAGGGCTTATCCTCGGTACTGCTCTAGCTATGATTTGTGGTATTACTGACTTCTCTGAAGTAGGTCGTTCTCAATGGATTTCCGTTGTAACACCATTCTACTTTGGCATGCCTACCTTTGATTTTGCATCTATTATTTCTATGATCATTGTAATGCTTGTAGTTATGGTAGAAACAACAGGTGATAGTATTGCGGTTGGTGAAATCGTAGACAAACCTATCGGCCAAAAAGAATTGGCTGCAGTGCTTCGCGCTGATGGTTTATCCACTTTAATCGGTGGTATCCTTAATAGCTTCCCTTACACTGCATTTGCTCAAAACGTTGGTCTTATTGCTGTAACACGTGTAAAAAGTCGCTTCGTTGTAGCCGCATCTGGTGTAATCTTGATTTTATTAGGTTTATTCCCTAAGTTAGCAGCTATTGTAGCTTGTATCCCAAATGCTGTATTAGGCGGTGCAGGTATCGCAATGTTTGGTATGATTATTGCCAGCGGTATTCGCTCCCTTGGTAAAGTTAACTTCGATGGTAACTACAACTTGATGCTCGTAGCAATTAGTATTGGGGTATCCATGATTCCATTGGCAGCGCCTCAATTCTATGCACACTTCCCAGCTTGGGCACAAATTCTTTTGAAATCTGGTATCACAGCTGGTAGTATCGTAGCCGTTCTTTTGAATGTAGTATTCAATGGCTTCGGTTATAAAACAGTTAATGAACCTAACCGTGCAACACGTAAATATCGTCACTTCACACGATTCAAAGGTTATCCTAAACATTTCTATCAATAAGATATAGTTAAATTAATTAATTCTCATACGATTACATGTATTGTCTCTCACGGTAGAAACCTTGTTTATATAGGTAAAAAATCTATATACATGTTTTCGCTCTTTCAAAAAGGTCTCACTCTAGTTTTAGAGTGGGGCCTTTTTTGTATGGAATCGTGTACTACTTTGGTATATAATTAAATAATATTATTGCAAAGGAGACGCATTATGAAAGACGAGCGATTTATAGTTACGTATCGAATAGAAGCAAGTTCGTATGAAGAGGCAAAAGCCATCGCATGGGCTGTTCAGGTAGAACAAACCATAGAGTTTCCTTATGAGTTTGTAACGGATCCGTATATTAAAGGCACTATCACTGGCAGATTGGAGTCCTTAGAACCTATGAGTTCTGATTCTACATATGCCAATGTAGGGGTTATGCCTAATGTTACGATAAATCCGTCTCACTACTATGTGGCTCGTATTTCCTATCTTGTAGATACAACAGCGCTAGAAGCAACGCAATTCTTAAACGTAGTCTTTGGTAACTCATCGTTACAACCACATATTTGGGTAGTTGATATTGAACTCTGTCCAACTTTATATGATGTATTTAAAGGCCCTCAATTTGGCTTGCAAGGGCTTCGTCAATTGGTTGAAACGCCAACGCGTCCTATGATTCAGGCCGTAGTAAAACCTATGGGAACACCGAATGAAGAGCTCGCTCGTATGTGCGGTGCTTATACACGTGGTGGGGCAGATGTTATTAAAGATGACCACGGTATTTCTAATCAGTCATTCTCTCAATTTAAAGATCGTGTACAACGATGTGCTGCCACGGTGCGTGAAATGAATGAAGCCCATGGTACACATACATTATATGCAGCTAATGTGTCTGGTGATGGTACAGACGTAATAGAGCGAGCTTATTTTGCAAAAGATGCAGGTGCTACAGCTCTTATGGTGGCTTCCGGTCTTGTGGGATTTGGATGGCTTCATAAATTAGCAAATGATGAAAAGTTAGGCTTACCAATCATTCATCATCCTGCTTACTCTGGTGGCTTTATGAGCCCTGGTGTATCTGGTATTGCCGACTATTTGCAATTGGGATTGTTACCACGTATCTTTGGTGCAGATATGCCTATCTTTGTATCCTATGGTGGACGTTTTACTTTCACCGAAGATCAATGTAAGAGAATTTCCTCTTATATTAAACATCCATTTGGATTGATGAAAGCAGCCTGTCCAGCACCGGGTGGTGGTGTAACAGATGCTCGTCTCAATGAACTGGTAGAGTTGTATGGAAATGATACGATGTTCCTCGTTGGTGGTGACATGTTCCGCCGTGGACCAGATATTGAAGCTAATATGGCATACTTTGTAGAACGGTTGAGTGAATTATCTAAAACCAATTAATGATTGTGTTAGTGAAAGTGATAACAGATTGACTTTCACAGACGTATGTAAAGAATTATGATTTAGTATATGGAGTGTTTTGATGAGTGAATCCTCACCGTTGGAGGTCCATGTTCTTGCTAGTGGTAGCAAAGGCAATTGTACAGTAATAAAAAAAGGGAACTCCGTCATATTGCACGATGTGGGCATTAGTTGTCGACGTATCGTCAATGGTTTAAAAGAATTGCATATCGATATGGCACAGGTAGAGGGCATTTTTATCAGTCATGAACATAGTGATCATATTGCAGGTCTTCAACAATTGTTGAAACGTTTTGATATCCCTGTGTATACGAAACAAGGGACGTGGCGTGAAATTCAAGATAAGTTAATTGTGCCAAAGAATCAATTAATAGAATTGACTAAGGGGAGCCTCTCTCTTGGTAATCTTGTAGTCGAGTCTTTTGGCGTTAGTCATGATGCGGCTGATCCAATAGGTATTAATGTATTTGCTGGAAAAGATAAGGCTACTGTCGTTACCGATACAGGTGTAATTTCTGATAGTATCTTACATCGTATGGATGATACGACTTTGTTAGTACTAGAAGCCAATTATGATCCTCATATGTTACGGTTTGGTCCTTATCAACCATTTTTAAAACAACGTGTTGCCAGCGATGAAGGCCATTTAAGCAATGAAATGGCTGCCCAAGCTTTGCTCATGATGAAGCGACCTGACTTTATGCAAGTTATTTTGGCCCATCGTTCTGAAAATAACAATAATGCCGTCCTTGTTACCCAAACGATTGGGAAAATGCTCGTAGATGGTGGCGTTCGCATTGGACCGGAAATGAAATTGCAACATGGACAACCTAATGAAATTGTGTCTATGCAATCTGTAAAGAGGTAGAGTATGAGATTTTATGTAGTTTGTATTGGCAAGTTAAAAGATGCTTACTTGCGCGATGGGGTAGCAGAGTTTGTGAAACGGATGCGACCTTATGGTGGGATTACCATTACTGAACTAAATGAAAGTAAAATTGGGGATAAGCCGAGTGATGCAGATCGAAAACAAGTCGTTGCAGAAGAAGGGGAACGTTTATTAAAAGCTGTTCCAAAGAATGCTTATACAGTGTTGTTAGATGTGTACGGTAAAACGATGTCCTCTGAAGACTTGGCCAAAACAATAGCTAAACTAGAAGTCGATGGTATAAGTGATATGGCATTCATCGTTGGCGGTGCTTTTGGCGTAAGCGATGAGTTGCGCAAGTCTGTAAATTATAAATTATCCTTTAGTCCTATGACATTTACCCATCAAATGGTACGCTTATTACTAGTAGAGCAAATTTATAGAGCATCTAAAATTAATCGCAATGAACCATATCATTGGTGATGTAGTTAATTTAAATAGATTGTATCTCTTGAATAAATAATATAATTATGATGAGGGTAGATTGATTTAGTATCAGTATAAGAAATACTATTAGAATAGACTTACAAATTATTTATATAATGTTCTTATAAAAAAAGGAGTTTTATTATATTATGTCGAATAGTATAATAAAGCAAGATGTATTTGTAAGGAGGAATTCACTATGAAAATCCAAGAAGTAATGAATAAATACCCTGTTACTGTTGGCAAAGATGCGCCAATTTCTGATGTAGCTGATTTGTTGGTAAAATATAATTTAACAGCTGTTTCCGTAGTGGATGACAACAATAAATTATTAGGTATTATTTCTGAAGGCGATTTGCTTTACAAAAAAGTACGTCCTCATGTACCTCACTATGTAAATGTATTAGGCGCAAGTATCTATTACAATGGCATTGGCGAATATAATGCTCAATTTAAAAAATTATTAGCGTCTCATGTTCATGAATTGATGACTGAAGAAGTAATTACAACTACACCGGATAAAGATGTAGAAGAAATTGTATCTGTTATGCTTGATCAACATTTGAAAAATGTTCCTGTAGTAGATAAGGATTACCATTTGATTGGTATCTTATCTCGCCGTGACATCATCAAATTGATTGCTAAAGATAACTAATTCGCATAATTATGTAATACATAGAAAGACCACCCGTTTTGGGGTGGTCTTTTAGTGTAAATTGAGAAGAATTGCATTGACCTTGCATTTATGTTATTATTAGGAGTGCATAATATACTACAGAAATTTGGGCGTATTGCCCTTCGAGGAGGACATATTTTAAATGAAAGCAACTGTAAATCCTGTTGATCAACACGTAGTAACGTTAACTATTGAAGTACCTGCAGCAGAAGTAGACAAAGGTATTAAACAAGCTGTAAAACGCATTGCAGGTCAAGTAAACATTCCTGGCTTCCGTAAAGGCCATGCGCCTCGCCGTATTTTGGAAATGAACTTCGGCAAAGAAGCTATCTTGGAAGAAGCATTCGAAGTATTGGCTAGCCAAAACTACAGTGCTGCACTTCGTGAAAACGATATCGTTCCAGTATCTGAACCAGAAATCGAACGCGAACAATTCGAAGAAGGTAAAGATTTGATTTTCAAAGCTACTGTAACTAAACGCCCTGAAGTTAAACTTGGCGATTACAAAGGCTTAGAAGCAGAAAAACAAGACGCTACAGTAACTGATGAACAAATCGAAGAACAATTGAACAACATTCGTGAACAACAAGCGAAAATGGTTGTTGCTGAAGAAGGCGCTACAATTCAAAAAGACGACTTCGCAGTAATCGACTTCGCTGGTTCCGTTGACGGTAAACCATTCGATGGTGGTGAAGGTAAATCCTACCCATTACAAATCGGTTCTGGTAGCTTCATTCCTGGCTTCGAAGATCAATTGATCGGCGCTAAAGCTGGCGATGATGTAACTGTAAAAGTAACATTCCCTGAAGACTACTTCGTAGCAGAACTTGCTGGTAAAGAAGCAGAATTCAAAACTCATATCCATGACATCAAACGTAAAGAGTTGCCTGAATTGAACGATGAGTTCGCAAAAGAAGCAAGCTCTTACGAAACTATTGAAGAATTGAAAAAAGATCTTCGCGCTAAAATGGAAGAAGAAGCTTCCCGTCGCGCAATCGATACTTACAATGCTGACTTGATTCAAACAGCTGTTAAAAATGCAACTGTAGACATCCCAGAAGTAATGATCGAAGATCGCGTAGAACAAATGATTCAAGAATTGGCTATGAACATGGAAGGCCGTGGCTTGAAACTTGATGACTACTTGAAATTCTCCAACAAAACTATCGAAGATTTACGTTCTGAATACAAAGATTCCGCAGCTGAAAACGTACGCGCTGATTTAGTATTAGACGCTATCGCAACTGCTGAAGGTATCGAAGTAACTCCAGATGATATGAACCGTGAAATCTTCATTATGGCTCAAAACTTTGGGGCAGACCCTAAAGAAGTTTGGGATATTATTGCAAAAGAAGGTCGTGTAGCTATGTTGGCAGGCTCTGTAGCTCGCAAAAAAGCAGCTCGATTCATTATTGATAATGCAAAAGGCGCTGAAGCGGCTAAATAATAGTTTGCTCAACTAGGTACATGAAAAGGTGAATATATGTATGTACCAATCGTAGTTGAACAAAGTGAACGCGGCGAGCGTTCCTATGATATTTACTCTCGCTTGTTAAAGGATCGCATTATCTTCCTAGGTGGACCTATCGACGATAATGTAGCAAATGCGGTTATTGCGCAAATGCTGTTCCTAGAAGCAGAGGATCCTGATAAGGATATCCATTTGTACATTAATAGCCCCGGCGGTGTTGTAACTGCCGGCATGGCTATTTATGATACGATGCAATATATCAAACCAGATGTGTCTACCATTTGTGTAGGCTCTGCGGCGAGCATGGGTGCTGTGCTTTTAACAGCAGGTGCTAAAGGTAAACGCTATGCGTTACCTCATGCGCGCGTTATGATTCACCAACCATTAGGTGGTGTACAAGGGCAAGCATCTGAAATTGAAATCCATGCCCGTGAGATTCTTCGTATGCGTGAAGAATTAAATGGTATCTTAGCTTCTCGCAGTGGACAAGATATTGAGGTTGTAGCGCGCGATACAGATCGCGATAACTTCATGAGTGCTCAGGATGCCGTTGAATACGGCTTAATCGATGAGGTACTCACAAGAGAACCTGTAGAAAGCAAGTAATGGAGGCGCCCCTTGGCAAAAGATAAAGACACTATGCGCTGCAGTTTTTGTGGACGCACAAGCGAAGAAGTCCGCAAATTAGTAGCGGGTCCTAACGTATATATTTGTGATGAATGCGTTGAGGTATGTGAACGTATCATCGCTGATGAGTTAGGTGACGTAGAGGCGGATGACTTCAACTTAAAAGAATTGCCAACGCCGAGAGAAATTAAAGCTCATCTTGACGAATATGTTATTGGTCAAGATGATGCTAAAATCTCTTTAGCCGTGGCTGTATATAATCACTACAAACGTTTACAAACAGATAATGTAGTTGATGATGTAGAATTACAAAAGGCTAATGTTTTATTCATTGGTCCTACTGGTAGTGGTAAAACACTATTGGCTCAAACCTTAGCGAAAATGCTAGAAGTACCATTTGCTATTGCAGATGCTACAAGCTTAACTGAAGCTGGTTATGTAGGGGAAGATGTGGAAAATATCTTGCTTAAAATTATCCAAGCTGCAGATTATGATATAGCTCGGGCTGAACGTGGCATTATCTATATCGATGAAATCGATAAGATTGCTCGTAAGTCTGAGAACCCTTCCATTACACGTGACGTGTCTGGTGAAGGTGTACAACAAGCATTGCTTAAAATCTTAGAAGGTACCGTAGCTTCTGTTCCACCTCAAGGTGGCAGAAAGCATCCAAATCAAGAAATGCTTCAAATCGATACTACAAATATTCTCTTTATTTGTGGTGGTGCATTTGATGGTATGGACAAGGTTATTACTAAGCGTACCGCTAAGAAAACCCTTGGTTTTGGTGCAGACGTACAGCGCAAAGAAGAACGTAATGTATCAGCTATCTTAAAAGATGTTGTACCTGAAGATTTATTGAAATTTGGTTTAATTCCAGAATTCATTGGTCGTTTACCTGTTATGGTAACATTGGATCAATTGGATAGAGAGGCATTAATTCAAATTTTGACAAAGCCTAAAAATGCATTAACAAAACAATATGAAAAAATTCTATCCCTTGATGGTGTAGAGTTAACTTTCACTGAAGATGCATTAGAAGAAATCGCTGATGAAGCATTACAGCGAAAAACAGGTGCTCGTGGTTTGCGTGCTATCATTGAAAAGGTGATGAAACGCGTTATGTTCGAGGTTCCTTCCATGCCGGAAGTAGCTAAGTGCATAGTAAATCGTGAATCCGTGTTGAGCACAGGTGAACCTATACTCAAAAATGAGGCAGACCAAGACATCCAGTTGAAATCGTAATTCGAAGAAACTCATTTCTGTGTAGGAATGAGTTTCTTTTCATAATATAAATACCTGGAGGAAGTATGAATTTACTCGAAGTTGGGATTCCAACTGTACCTCTTAGAGGCATGGTTGTATATCCGAATATCGTGATTCACCTCGATATCGGTCGAGACAAATCCATTAAAGCGGTAGAAGCCGCAATGAACGAGGATCGCATTTTAGCAGTTGTCAGCCAAAAGGATGATGCTGTTGATGCGCCAACTGTTCATGACTTAGCCCAAATGGGTACATTAGTAAAAATTAAGCAAATGTTACGCTTACCAGGTGGTATTGTACGTGTTCTTGTAGAGGGCATTACACGTATTCGCGTAATGAATATTACAAGTATGGATCCGTACTATGTAGGGGACTACGAACGGGTAGCCTCCGAATTTGAAGACGATGTTGAGCTAGAAGCGTATCGTCGTTTGGTTCAGTCTAAGTTTGGCGAATGGGCTGAAGAGGCTAAATCTGTTACAGATGAAGGTGTTACACGCGTAATGGAGTTACGCGACCCATGTGAATTGGCTGATCAAGTTGCGTTCTTATTGCCTATTAATAACACTAAACGCCAAGAGTTACTTGAAGAGTTATCTGTAGCTCGTCGTTTAAATATGATTGTAGGCATTTTGAATATGGAGTTACAAATCTCTGATTTGGAAAACTCCATTAATAATCAAGTACGTCAATCTATGGAAAAAGCGCAAAAAGAATATTTCTTGCGCGAAAAAATCCGTGTTATCCACGATGAATTGGGTGACAAAGGGGATCCAGAGGAAGAAGCTGAAGAGTTACGTGTTAAATTAAAAGCACTTAACCTTAGCGAAGATGTACATGAGCGTATCGATAAAGAAATTTCTCGTTATAGCCGCATGCCACAATTGATGCCAGAAGCAACTATTTTGCGCAATTACCTAGATTGGGTATTGGCATTACCGTGGAATGAATTGACTGAGGATCGCTTGGATATCAAGGAAGCTCATGCTATGCTTGAGGCGGATCATTATGGCCTTGAAAAGGTTAAGAAACGCATCCTTGAATTCTTGGCTGTTCGTAAGTTAACTGGTAAGAATAGCGGATCTATTCTTTGCTTAGTAGGCCCACCAGGGGTTGGTAAAACATCCTTGGCTACGTCTATAGCTAAAGCGATGAACCGCAAGTTCATCCGTGCATCCTTAGGTGGTGTTCGCGATGAAGCTGAAATTCGCGGCCATCGTCGTACCTATATTGGCGCATTGCCTGGTCGTATGATTCAAGGCCTCAAGAATGTAGGCACTAAGAACCCTGTATTCTTGTTGGATGAAATTGATAAATTAGCATCTGACTATAAAGGTGATCCATCCTCTGCATTGTTAGAGGTATTGGATCCAGAACAAAATAGTACTTTCAGCGATCACTTTATCGAAGTACCATTCGATTTCTCTGAAGTATTCTGGATTACAACGGCTAACGTTGCATCCAATATTCCTGGTCCATTGTTAGATCGTATGGAAATCATCGAATTATCTAGCTATATGGAACAAGAGAAATTAGAGATTGCTAAGCGCTATTTAGTACCTAAACAAATCAAGAAAAATGGCCTTGAAGATTATAAGGTTAAATTATCTGATGCAGTGTTGAAAAAGGTAGTTTCCGAATATACTCGTGAAGCGGGTGTTCGTACCTTGGAAAAAACAATTGCTAAGATTTGTCGTAAAATTGCTTATAAAGTCGTTGAAGAAGGTGGAGATGCACCGAAAGTAACGACAAAAAATCTTCACGAATTCTTGGGCGCTCCAATTTTTGTTGACCAAGAGCGTGAAAAGAAACCGCAAATTGGCTATGTAAATGGTTTAGCGTGGACTTCTGTAGGTGGCGTTGTATTGCCATGTGAAGCAACCACTATGAATGGTACAGGTAAACTTGCATTAACTGGTAGCTTAGGTAAGGTTATGCAAGAGTCTGGTCAAGCTGCCATGAGCTATATTCGCCACAATGCAAAAGCCTTAAAAATCGAAGACGATTTCTATAAGAAACTCGATATTCACGTTCACTTGCCTGAAGGTGCAACACCTAAGGATGGCCCTTCTGCAGGTATTACAATGACATTGGCTATGGTATCTATCTTAACAAACCGCAAGGTTCGTTCTGATATTGCCATGACTGGTGAAATTACATTGCGTGGCCGTGTATTACCAATCGGCGGTTTAAAAGAAAAGTTATTGGCAGCCTTGTCTAATGGCATTAAAGAAGTATTGATTCCTAAAGGCAATGAAAAGGATATTGCAGAATTGCCTGACATTGTAAAAGAAGGTCTCATTATTACGCCAGTTAAGACAATGGATGAAGTATTAGCAAAGGCACTTGTGTAATGCAAAAAAAGAAAAAATCCACTAAACAAATGGGCCCAAAACCACAATATACACGAAAAGAACCGAAGGGGCCTCGTATTATAGCAGCAAAATATAATACTTCCTGTGTGAAGGCGGATCAATATCCTGAAGGGGATACTGTGGAAATTGCTTTCATCGGACGCTCTAATGTGGGCAAATCTTCGTTGATTAACTCGTTGTGTAATTATCGTGGGTTAGCCCTCGTTAGTGGTCAACCAGGTAAGACAAAGACGATAAACTATTTTGATGTGGAGTCAAAAGAGGATATTTCTGAAACAGAGGAGCGCCGTTATCATTGGTTCCTCGTTGATCTTCCTGGTTATGGATTTGCAAAGACAAATAAAGGAAACCGCAATTTGTGGTCTTCCTTTATTGCCGATTATATTTTACATTCTGAACGATTGATGTTGTTATGCTTACTAATTGATGGTCGTCATCCTGAGATGCCTATCGATAAGGTAGCTTATGATTGGCTCGTTGAAGCTGGTGTACCATTACAAATTGTAGTGACTAAGGTCGATAAATTAACAGCTAAAGAAAAGTCTGCTAATTTAGCGATTATTAAGGAAATGTATCCAACTGCAACGCCGCCAATTCTGTATAGCTCTTTGAAGCATACAGGTCGTGAGCTTTTACAACAACGGATCAATAAAGTTCTAGTAGGAGATGAAGCATGAGTCAAACCAATGAATTAGAGATTATGGAACGCATCGCTCTAGATTTAGAGGGTGTGGAAGAGTCTCTTGCATCATCTTTTAATACAGGTGCAGAAGACTTTAATGCACTGATTCGACCATTATCTGCTGCAGGTGGCAAGCGCTTGCGCGCGCAATTATGTTTATTGATTGCTAATGCAGGTACATCTGTAGAACGTCAGCGTATTAGAATTGCTGAAGCTGTAGAAATGCTTCATTTAGCCACACTGATTCACGATGATGTATTAGATCAAGCTGAGATTCGTCGTGGTGAAGAAACGATTCACATGCACAAAGGCAATAAGGTAGCTATCCTTAGTGGGGACTACTTATTTGCTAAAGCATTCCAAATCGTGTCCGAAATGCCTAATATGAAGTATTTGCAGGTTTTCTCCCATATTATTACTTGCCTTGTAGAAGGCGAGTTCATGCAAATGGAAGATGTATATCGCATTGATCAAGGTATTGAGCGTTATATGACCAAGACCCAAAAGAAAACAGCAGACTTTATGGAAGGCTGTATGGAATTGGGGGGCCTCTTGGGGGGCTGGAGCGAATCCGAAATCGTTGAGTTGAAAAAATATGGTCATGCGTTGGGCATGGCATTCCAAATTACTGACGATATTATGGACTATCGTGAAACAACAGAGACGACTGGTAAACCTGTGGGGAATGATCTGCGCGAAGGTTTATTGACCTATCCGTTGTTGAGCATCGTCAATGATGATAATAAAGATACATTGCTCGCAGACATTAAGGCTTTGAATCATGGTGGTGATGAGCAGGCGATTATCGATTATGTTATCAGTCAAGGTGGTATTGATAATACATTAGCTGTAGCTGATCAATATTGCAAAGATGCTTTGGCAGCACTCAATGCTGTACGTGATTTCCCAGGGAAGGAATTCCTTGTGATGGCAGTAGAAAATTTAGCTGATAGAAAGGTATAATATGGAACCATTCGAACCAAAACCGGACTTCGAATATCCCATACAAAAACCTTCTTTTGATAGTGTAGTTCGTCAAAAGCGTCGCGAAGCTGAACTAAAGGCTGAGCAAGAACGGTATAAGGTGGCAAATTTACAAGTTCCTGAGGAACCGGAGGATGAACCCATTTATACTGAAATGGAACAGAAAATGATGGACGAAGCTCGGGAACTATCCCTTGTGGGGCATCTATCTGAATTGCGAAAGCGTCTGATTATAATGGCTATTGCAGTTGTTATAGGAACTTGTATTTCTTATTATTATGTAGACTTTTTATTGGAAATACTCCTAAAACCAGCTGGTAAGCTCTATTATATGAAACCAACGGAAGCCTTCTTTACCTATATGAAGGTGTCTATAGTAGGTGGTCTTATCATAGCGGCGCCTATTATATTGCATCAGATTTGGCTATTTGTTAAGCCTGCCCTTACGGTGCGAGAAAAACAGCTATCTAACTGGATCTTACCGGTTGCTATATGTTTATTTGGCATCGGTATTGTGTTTTCTTATTTTCTCGTGCTACCAGCAGCCGTAAAGTTCTTTATGGGCTTTGCTACAGACGAATTACAACCGCTATTTTCCATTGGTCAGTACATGGACTTTGTATTATCCTTTGTACTACCCTTTGGATTTATCTTTGAGTTGCCGTTGATTTTAATCATCTTGGGATATTTCAACTTAATTACATCGCGTTTTTTAAAAACGAAGCGAAAGATATTTATTCTTATATCCTTTATCATAGGTGCTGTCATTTCACCAACACCGGATATGTTCTCTCAAACGATGATTGCATTGCCTATGATATTGCTATATGAAACGAGCCTATTTGTATTGGCTAAGATTATGAAGCGCTAAGGAGTTTATTTAGGAGGAACGATGAAAACCTACGAAAATTTAACCACTTATAACCCCGGTGAAATAGAAGGGAAATGGTATTCTTATTGGGAAAACCAAGGGTACTTTCACGAAGAAGTAGACACAAATAAAGAACCATTTAGTATCGTATTGCCGCCTCCTAATGTAACTGGTATGTTGCACATGGGCCATGCTTTAGATAATACATTGCAAGATATTCTTATCCGTTTTAAACGCATGCAAGGCTATAATGTATTGTGGATGCCTGGTACTGACCATGCTGGTATTGCTACACAAATCAAGGTAGAAGAGATGCTCGCTAAAGAAGAAGGCAAATCTCGCTATGATTTAGGTCGTGAAAAATTTGTAGAGCGCGTATGGGAATGGAAAAAAGAATACGGTGATACTATCGTAAAACAAATCCGTAGCCTAGGCGCATCTTGTGACTGGTCTCGCGAACGTTTTACATTGGATGAAGGATACTATCATGCAGTGCGCGAAGTATTTGTAAGCCTTTATGAAAAAGGATTAATCTATCGCGGTGAACGCATTATTAACTGGTGCCCTCGTTGTGCCACTGCTTTATCTGATGTTGAAGTTGAACATGAAGATGAACATGGCCACTTATGGCATATTAAATATCCTGTAAAAGGTGAAGAAAATCGCTTTGTAATTGTTGCTACAACTCGTCCAGAAACAATGTTTGGTGACGTAGCCGTAGCAGTAAATCCTGATGATGATCGCTATAAAGATCTCATTGGTAAAACATTGATTTTACCATTTGTTAATCGCGAAATTCCTGTTATTGCCGATGACTATGTAGATGCTAGCTTCGGTACAGGCTGTGTAAAAATCACACCTGCTCATGACCCTAATGACTTTGAAATGGGCCAACGTCATAATTTGGAATCCATCGTTGTTATGAACAATGATGCCACAATGAATGAAGGTGCGGGCAAGTTCAATGGCATGACTCGTGAAGAAGCTCGTAAACAAGTAGTAGCAGAACTCAAAGAATTAGGTTTACTTGAAAAAATCGATGATCATGACCATGCAGTAGGTCATTGCTCTCGTTGTAATACAATTATCGAGCCAATGGTATCTAAACAATGGTTCGTAGATATGAAACCATTAGCAGAGCCAGCTCTTAAGGTTGTTAAAGACCACGAAGTAGAGTTTGTTCCTGAACGTTTTACAAAAACTTATGTAAACTGGCTTGAAAACATCCGCGACTGGACCATTTCCCGTCAATTGTGGTGGGGCCATCGCATTCCTGCATGGTACTGTGATGACTGCGGTGAAACAATCGTAAGCCGTGAAGATATTACTGAATGTCCTCATTGCCACGGTCATGTTACACAAGATCCAGACGTTCTTGATACATGGTTTAGCTCTGGTTTATGGCCATTTGCTACTATGGGGTGGCCTGAACAAACACCAGAACTTAAACAATGGTATCCAACAAGTGTTCTTGTAACTGGTTACGATATCATCTTCTTCTGGGTTGCTCGTATGATTTTCATGGCTCTTGAGTTTGAACATGAAATTCCATTTAAACATGTATTTATTCATGGTCTTGTGCGCGATAGCCAAGGTCGTAAAATGAGTAAATCCTTGGGTAATGGTATTAACCCTCTTGAAGTTATCGACCAATATGGTGCTGATGCATTGCGCTTTACTCTCGTAACTGGCAATACACCTGGTAACGATATGCGCTTCTATATGGAACGCGTTGAAGCAAATCGCAACTTTGCTAATAAGATTTGGAATGCATCCAAATTTGTATTGATGAATCTTACAAATTATGATGAAAGCTTCGTTCCAACAGCAGATGATTTGACATTAGCAGACCAATGGATTGTTCAAAAATACAATGAAACAGTACAAAGTGTAACTTCTAACCTAGATAAATTCGAACTTGGTGAAGCGGCAAGCTCCGTATATGACTTCATTTGGAATACATACTGTGACTGGTATATTGAGTTAGCTAAACCTCGTTTATATAACGATGGTAATAAACGTGATCGTCGTACAGTTCAATACTTACTCGTAACAATCTTGCGTCACATGCTTGAATTATTACATCCATTCATGCCGTTCGTAACAGAACATATTTGGCAACACTTGCCTCATGAAGGGGATAGCATCGTTGTCACTAAATGGCCAGAAGCATTGAAGTTTGATAATCTTGAAGGTGCAGCACGTCAAATGGAAGTTATGATGGATGCCATCAAAGGTATTCGTAACATGCGTGCTGAAATGAATGTGCCTTTAGGTAAAAAAGCTGAGGTTATTGTGGCGCCAACAGATGAAGCATTGGCTCAAACTGTAGCAGATCATAGCGATTACTTTGTAACATTAGCTTGGGCTGAGAAGGTAACTATTCTTGGTGCCGATGATCCAAAACCAGAAAATGCGACTGTAACAGTTGTAAATGGTATGGAAGTATATCTCTTGCTTAAAGACTTAATCGATGGCGAAAAAGAAAGAGAGCGTATTGCAAAGGAAAAAATCCAAATGGAAAAAGAAATTTCTCGTTTGGAAGGCAAGTTGTCTAACCAAGGCTTCCTAGCAAAAGCTCCAGAAGCTGTAGTAGCAAAAGAAAAAGAAAAGTTAGAAGAATATAAACAAAAACAACAAGCGTTATTGGAACGTGAAGCGTTCCTTGAAACCTTATAATAGGAGGTTTATATGACATATCAAGAGGCCTTAGCCTATTTAGAACAGGCATCTTCATTCGGTATTAAGCCTGGCCTTGAACGAATTACAGCCCTTATGGAAGCCTTAGGGAATCCACAGGAGGACTATAAAATTGTTCATGTTACAGGGACGAATGGTAAGGGCTCGGTTACCTCATATATTTCCTACGCACTGTTTACAAGTGGATTACGGGTGGGGCGATTTACATCGCCTCACCTTCAATCCTATACGGAGCGAATTCAAATTAATGATGGAAATATTACAGAGGAAGCCTTCGGTAATCTAATTAGCCGTGTAAAAGTGGCAGTTGATACTATCATTAGTAACGGCATAGAAGCGCCAACACAATTTGAAATTTTGACGGCTGCAGCCTTTTTGTTTTTCAAAGATCAAGCTGTAGACTATGCAGTGGTAGAAGTTGGCTTAGGTGGACTTCTAGATTCCACAAATATCGTGACTCCAAAAGTATCTGTTATTACAAATGTGACAATCGATCATCAAGCCTACTGTGGTGATACTGTTGAGGAAATTGCACGTCATAAGGCAGGGATTATTAAATCCAAAGTCCCTGTTGTAACAGCAGCACAGGATGCGCCTCTTCGTATTATTGAAGAGGCAGCTAAAGAGAAGCATGCTAAAGTATATGCTTTCAATAAAGATTTTGGTATCGATAGCCGTAGTGCTGTAACAGGTGGTCAAATGATTACTGTGAGCACTAATGATGCCGCTCCTGCAATGTTATTTACGACAATGGCCGGTATTCATCAATCTGTAAATCTCGCATGTGCATTGATGGCTGTACGTCTATTGATGAAAGAAGATAAGAGCATCAGTGAAGAAACGATGCGCGAAGGCTTTGCTCGTACTACGTGGGCAGGGCGTTTTGAAGTTAAACGCGGTTTAGATCGCACCTTTATCTTTGACGGCGCTCATAATGCGGCTGGCGCAGAATCCTTCAGTATGACCTATGGTGAGCTATTTAAGGACGCCCCAAAAACGATTGTGATGGCAATTCTTAAAGATAAAAATCAAGATGCTATTATTCGTGAAGTCGTTAAGGAAGGGGATACGGTACTTGTAGTACCTGCACCTACAGATAGAACAGAAGTGCCAGAGGTTTTAGTTGAAAAAATACGTCACATTGTTCCAAAAGCTGTAGCTCAAACGGCTGATTCTGTTGAAGATGCATTGGCTTTAGCCTATAAACATACAAAGAATGGTGATATTATCGCTGTTTGTGGTTCTTTATATATTTTAGGAGATGCTCGTCAGTGGTTTAACCATGAGATGAGTCACTAAGGTGAGCATATGGAACTCTCACTTATTCCTAATCAGAAGAGAATTACGTTCTATATTGAACGATTAATTTATGGTGTTGTAGTTGCTATGCCATTACAACCTATGGTGGGGGATGTACTTTTGTGGCTAGCGATAGGGCTTGCTTTATATGATTTGATATCTAGTAAATCACTGAGCTTACCAACGGGCTATTTATCCTGGTCTGTTATGATATTTGTGGTATGGACTGGCATATCTGCACTAGTATCAGAAAATTGGGATTGGTCAATTCAAAGTTGGTTTTATCAAATCGTGGCCAGTGGAGGCATGTACTATCTAGTTCGCACATACATTCAAACACCTAAACAGTGGAATTATTTTCTTCGTGCTCTATTAGGTACTGCTGTACTCGTGTGTATCATAGGTGCTTATCAATATGTATTCGTTCCTAATATTCATATAAAAGAGTGGGTAGATGCAGCACAGTTTCCAAAATTGATGCGACGCATGTCTTCTACATTACAAAACCCTAATTTGTTGGGAGCCTATCTATTGATGGTACTCAGCGTATGTATCAGCTATATCTTGGTATATATGAAAGAAAATCGTACTCGTGAAGTGGTTACGATGCTCGTTATAGGTATTATATTATTCTTAACGATGCTATTAACCTATTCTAGAGGCATTTGGATTAGCTTTGCGGCCATGATCCTCTATTGGGCTATCTTTGTAGATAGAAGATTATTCTTATCCCTATTAGTAGTGCCAATTATCTTGTACTTTTATGATGGTGAAATCGCCTCTAGACTATGGTCCATATTCCAAGGTCATGATACGTCAGCTGATCTTCGATGGGCTTTGTGGGATAGTACTATGTATATCGTACGTGAAAACCCAATCTTTGGTATTGGGTGGAATACATTTTACTTAGTATATCCAGATTATAACTATTATATTCAAGGTCCTCACATCTTGATGTATCATGCTCATAATTTGTATCTTAATATATTAGCTGAATCAGGCATCCCAGGATTGATATCATTCCTAGCAGTTATTATTGGTCATGTTATAACATCTATAAGACTTAAAGGGGATATATTCCGCCAAGCTGCACAAGTTGGTGTAGGTGCGTTAGCTATAGGTGTTTTATTTAGTGGCTTATCCGATTTTGAGCTATATAGTCATCAAGTAACCATCGTATTTTGGCAATTGTTTGGTTGGGTAGGGGCTTTTGTAAAAGTTCAGTTATCTGCTGATAAATCTGCATAATTGTAATATCTTGTATAATTAGCATGTTTTATGGTAGATATATAATTTCATAATATGGTATAATTAATACATACCTTGGGTAGGTATGTATTAGGTAGTATAACCGGTTTTCTAATGTTAGACATAATTGAACATTATCGTTAGCATTTGAAAGCCGGTTTTTTGTATATCATTGTATCTTTATAGGGAGGTGTAAGGTCTAGTTCTTGTATATGAGATGTTGTTTTATATTGAAAAGGGTCTATATATTGTATAGAGAGAGTTCGATTTAATTGAAAAACATCAATATATGCCATATATCGATGATTCCTGTGAGTTATAACGATGTGAATAAAACTTATGTGGAAATGTGAAAATCTATGCATTTTAATCATAATGCTAATCAAAGTGTGATAAAAAATACATTTTAGTCATATAAGTTGACAATGCATTGGATGTGGACTACGATGAAGTCGGTTTAAGGAACGACCAAGAGATCAAACTGTCGTTTATACAATGTTACTCTTAAAGGAGATGGTAATGGTGATAGACATCAAAGACCGCGTTAAATGTGCGGCCCTCCAAGGTAAAATTGTCACTGCTTATGATGCAGCTCTTTTGATTAACCCTAACGATAAAGTTGGTATTTCCGGCTTTACTCCATCTGGTTATGCAAAAGCAGTGCCATTGGCATTGGCAGAAAGAATGGAAAAAGAACCATTCAAAATTGATTTGTGGACAGGTGCTTCCGTAGGTGATGAAGCTGATGGCGCGTTAACTCGTGCTAACGGTATCAATCGTCGTTTCCCATATCAAACAAATGGGGATACACGTAAAGCCTTAAATAGCGGTGCTGTTAAATACATCGATATGCATTTAAGCACAATGGCACAAAATGTTCGCTATGGTTTCTTTGGCGATTTAGACGTAGCTATCGTAGAAGTTTGTCAAATCAACGAAGATGGCTCTTTAGTACCTACAACATCTGTTGGTAACTCTCCAACATTTGTTAGCCAAGCTAAAAAAGTTATCGTAGAAGTAAACGTATCCCAACCACTTTCCTTGGTAGGTATGCATGATATCTATGAACCACTCGATCCACCACATCGTAAACCAATTCCATTGGAAACACCTGGTGATCGTATTGGTACTGAAGCAATTCCTTGTGACCCAAGTAAAATTGTTGCAGTTGTACCTTGTGATGTTCCTGATACAACAAGACCTTTGGCACCTATCGATGATGATGCAAAAGCAATGAGTCAACACCTTATCAAATTCTTCGAACAAGAAATTGCAGAAGGTCGTTTGCCTAAAAACTTGCTTCCATTACAATCTGGTGTAGGTTCCGTAGCAAATGCGGTAATCAGTGGTCTTGCTAAAGGCCCATTCACAGATTTGTCCATCTATACAGAAGTAATCCAAGATGGTATGTTCGACTTGATCGATGCTGGTAAAGTAACTGTATGTTCCGGTACTGCATTAAGTCCTTCTCCAGATGGGTTGAAACGTTTCTATGCGAATATTGATGAATATCGTAAAAAAATCATTCTTCGTCCGCAAGAAATTTCCAACAACCCTGGTATTGCTCGCCGTATTGGTGTCATTGCCATGAATACCGCTATCGAATTTGATATTTTTGGCAATGTAAACTCTACTCATATTATGGGTAGCAAAATGATGAATGGTGTTGGTGGTTCTGGTGACTTTGCACGTAGTGCATATCTCACTATTTTCTGCACTAACTCCGTTGCTAAAAATGGCGACATCAGTTCTATCGTTCCATATGTATCTCATGTGGATCATCCAGAACATGACACTATGATTTTCTGTACAGAACAAGGTGTTGCTGACTGCCGTGGTTTGAGCCCAGTGGAAAGAGCTCGTTTAATCATTGAAAAATGTGCTCACCCAGACTACAAACCTATGTTAACTGAATACCTAGAAAAAGCATTAGCTGCAACAAAGAATGCCCATACACCTATGTTGCTTGATGAAGCTCTTTCTTGGCATAAACGCTTCACAGAAACTGGAAGCATGAAAAAATAACCTGTTTTTTTAGGAGGATGATGAAAACATGGCTTACGAAAACTTAAAAGCCCAAATTGCTGAGTACAACAAACTTTGTGACGAAAAAAGTGCAAAAACTCCAGAACGTCAAAATTTAAAATACAACCGTGTATACACACCAGTTGATATCGAAGGTTTTGACTATGAACGTGATTTGGGTATGCCTGGCGAATTCCCTTACACTCGTGGCGTACAACCTACTATGTACCGTGGTCGTTTCTGGACAATGCGTATGTATGCAGGCTTCGCTACAGCAGAAGAATCTAACAAACGTTACCGCTACTTAATCGAGTCTGGTGCAACTGGTCTTTCCTGTGCATTCGACTTACCTACACAAATCGGTTATGACTCCGACGATGCAGTTGCAGAAGGCGAAGTTGGTAAAGTAGGTGTAGCGATTGACTCCTTGGCAGATATGGAAATCTTGTTCGACGGCATCGATCTTGGTAAAGTATCCACATCCATGACAATCAACGCTCCAGCATCCGTTTTGTTGGCAATGTACATCGCAGTAGCTGAAAAACAAGGCGTACCTTCCACAGAATTGAAAGGTACAATTCAAAATGATATTTTGAAAGAATACGCAGCTCGTGGTACATACATTTTCCCACCAAAACCATCCATGCGTTTGATCACTAATATCTTCGAATATTGTTCTCAAAACGTTCCAAAATGGAACACAATCTCCATCTCCGGTTACCATATCCGTGAAGCAGGTTCCACAGCAGCACAAGAAATCGCATTCACAATTGCTGATGGTATCGCATACGTAGAAGCAGCTTTGAAAGCTGGTCTTGATGTTGATACATTTGCTGGTCGTCTTTCCTTCTTCTGGAATGCTCATAACAACGTACTTGAAGAAGTTGCTAAATTCCGTGCATCCCGCCGTCTATGGGCAACAATCATGAAAGAACGTTTTGGTGCTAAAAAACCAAAATCCATGATGCTTCGTGTACATACTCAAACAGCTGGTTCCATGTTGACTGCACAACAAGTTGATAACAACATCGTTCGTGTTGCTCTTCAAACTGCAGCTGCTGTAATGGGCGGTACTCAATCCTTACATACAAACTCCCGTGACGAAGCTTTGGCTCTTCCTACAGAAGCATCTGTACAAGTAGCTCTTCGTACACAACAAATCGTGGCTTACGAATCTGGTTTGGCTGACGTAGTAGACCCATTGGGTGGTTCCTACTATGTAGAAGCTATGACTAACGCTATCTATGACGAAGCTATGGCATACATTAAGAAAATTGATGAAATGGGCGGCGCTGTAGTAGCAATCGAAAAAGGCTACATCCAAAAAGAAATTCAAGAATCCGCTTACAAATGGCAAATGGAAGTTGAATCTGGCTTGCGCACAATCGTTGGCGTAAACAAATTCCAAGTTGAAGAAGAAGCTCCAAAAGACTTACTTCGCGTAGACGCTTCCGTTGGTGTTAACCAATCCAAGAAAACTCAAGCAGTTCGCGCTAACCGCGATCAAGCAGCAGTTGATAAAGCATTAGCAGCTCTTAAAGCTGGTGCAGCTGATGAAAACGTTAACTTGATGCCATTAATTCTTGATGCAGTTAAAACATATGCTACTTTGGGTGAAATTTGTAATGTATTGCGCGAAGTATTCGGTGAATACGAAGCTCATTCCACATTATAATATCGGCTAATTTCGGAGGTAATTAATCATGGCAGAAAAACGTATTAGAGTAATCGTAGCAAAACCAGGTCTTGATGGTCATGACCGTGGTGCAAAAGTAGTAGCACGCGCACTTCGCGATGCTGGTTTCGAAGTAATCTACACAGGTCTTCGTCAAACTCCAGAACAAATCGTTGAAGCAGCTCTTTCTGAAGACGTTAATGTAGTTGCATTATCCCTTCTTTCTGGTGCTCATAACACATTGTTCCCTAAAATTGTTGAACTTTTGAAAGAAAAAGGCATGGGCGATGTACTTGTAATCGGTGGTGGCGTTATTCCTGACGCTGATATCCCTGGCTTGAAAAAAGCTGGCGTAGCAGAAGTATTCACACCTGGTACACCAACTGGCGATATCGTTAAATTCATCAACGAAAACGTTAAATAATTAATTGGGCAAGAGAGGAGCACAACTGAATAGTTGGCTCCCCTCTATTCCCATATTCTAAGATAGGTGGTGAGGCGAGTGGATTTAGTTAAAGAACTTTTCGAAGGTTCTCGACTAGCCTTAGCACGGTCCATAACAGCTGTAGAAAACGAGTATGATAATGCCATTGATATTATGAAGGCTATTTACCCTAAAACAGGGAATGCACGTATTCTCGGTATTACTGGGGCCCCTGGTGCTGGTAAAAGTACGTTGACAGATAAAGTTGTTAAACATTATCTAGATCAAGGTAAGAAAATCGGCATCGTTGCCATCGACCCAACTAGCCCATTCTCTGGTGGTGCTATCTTGGGGGACCGTATTCGAATGAATGATTTGACATTAAATGAAAATGTATTTATTCGAAGCATGGGCACGCGTGGTAGTCTTGGTGGTTTGTCCAAAAAGACTGCAGACGTTGTAAAACTCATGGATGCCTTTGGCATGGATTTAGTAATCATTGAAACAGTAGGTGTAGGTCAATCTGAAGTAGATATCGTAAAAAATGCAGATACTACATTGGTTGTACTTGTTCCTGGTCTCGGTGATGATATCCAAGCTATCAAGGCAGGTATTCTTGAAATTGGCGATGTATTTGCTATCAATAAAGCTGACCGAGATGGTTGTGATCGTTTGAATGTAGAAATTGAAATGATGCTTGACCTAGACTCTCGTGAAGTAAAATGGCGCCCACCGATTAAGCGCACAATTGCTAGTAAAGACCAAGGCGTAGATGAACTCATCGACGCTTTAGATGAACATTTTGAGTATCTTGAAGATTCTGGTGAATTGGAATCTCGTCGGGCAGAACGTACTCGTGATGAAATCATCGCAATGATTAATGAACAAATTGGTCGTTATGTAGCTGACAAAATCGTTACAAGCGACGAATTTAATAGCCAAGTGGCAGCTGTTAATGAACGCGAAAGCGATCCATACACAGTTGTTAACGGCGTAATGACAAGCGTGCTAAAGTAGACGGCGACTACATAGCATTAGAGATTTAGCCTTATAAAGGAGATAATCGAAATGGCTTTTAAAGTATTACAAGTGGATCACATCGGTATTGGTGTTAATGATTTAGCAGCAACTAAAGAATTCTATAAAAATGCATTGGGTATTGAACATCTTCCTGAAGATGAAGTGGTTGAAGAACAAAAAGTAAAAGTATCCTTCTTCCCATGTGGCGATGCTGAACTTGAATTCTTAGAAACTACAACTCCAGATGGCCCTATTGGTAAATTCATCGAAAAAAATGGCGGTCGTGATGGTATCCAACACGTTGCATTGCGCGTTGATAATATTGAAAATGCTATTGCTGATTTGATGGCTAAAGGCGTTCGTATGATTGACGAAAAACCTCGTTACGGTGCAGGCGGTTCCTCCATTGCTTTCTTACATCCAAAAGCAACAGGCGGCGTATTGCTTGAATTATGTCAACGTATGAAATAATACAGTATCCAATTCACATCATTATGTATGAGTAATAGATATACATATTCATATAATCATGAGTTATATATTAAATATGTATGCATGCTTGAACTTTAATTATTAATGAAATAAAATGATACTGTAACAAGTTTTATTTGGAGGTGCTATAATGGCAACAGTGCAAGAAAAAATCGAGTTATTGCACGAAAAACTAGCTAAAGTTAAAGCTGGTGGCGGTGAAAAACGCGTTGAGAAACAACATGCTCAAGGCAAAATGACTGCTCGTGAACGTTTGGCTAAATTGTTCGATGATAACTCTTTCGTTGAACTTGATCAATTTGTTAAACATCGTTGTGTTAACTTCGGTCAAGACAAGAAAGAATTACCAGGCGAAGGTGTAGTAACTGGTTATGGTACTATTGACGGTCGTTTAGTATATGCATTCGCACAAGATTTCACTGTAGAAGGTGGTTCCCTTGGTGAAATGCATGCTGCTAAAATCGTTAAAGTACAACGTTTAGCAATGAAAATGGGTGCTCCTATCATTGGTATCAATGATTCCGGCGGTGCTCGTATTCAAGAAGCTGTAGATGCTCTTGCTGGTTACGGTAAAATTTTCTTTGAAAATACAAATGCATCTGGCGTTATTCCACAAATTTCCGTAATCATGGGTCCATGCGCAGGCGGTGCTGTATATTCTCCAGCATTGACTGACTTCATCTACATGGTTAAACACACATCTCAAATGTTCATCACTGGTCCTGCAGTTATCAAATCTGTAACTGGTGAAGAAGTAACAGCTGAAGACCTTGGTGGTGCAATGGCTCACAACTCCGTATCTGGTGTTGCTCACTTTGCAGCTGAAGACGAAGATGATTGCATCGCTCAAATTCGCTACTTATTAGGCTTCTTGCCATCCAATAACATGGAAGATGCTCCATTAGTAGACACTGGCGATGATCCAACTCGCGAAGACGAAGGCTTGAACAGCTTGTTGCCTGATAACAGTAACATGCCATACGACATGAAAGATGTTATCGCAGCTACTGTAGATAATGGCGAATACTATGAAGTACAACCATTCTATGCTACAAACATTATCACTTGTTTCGCACGTTTTGACGGTCAATCCGTTGGTATCATTGCTAACCAACCAAAAGTAATGGCTGGTTGCTTGGACATCAATGCATCCGACAAATCTTCCCGTTTCATCCGTTTCTGTGATGCTTTCAATATTCCAATCGTTAACTTCGTTGACGTTCCTGGTTTCTTGCCTGGCACAAATCAAGAATGGGGCGGTATCATTCGTCATGGTGCTAAAATGTTGTATGCTTACTCTGAAGCTACAGTACCAAAAATTACTGTTATCACTCGTAAAGCATACGGCGGTTCTTACCTCGCTATGTGTTCCCAAGATTTGGGCGCTGACCAAGTATACGCTTGGCCTACATCCGAAATCGCTGTAATGGGTCCTGCTGGTGCAGCTAACATTATCTTCAAAAAAGATGAAGACAAAGACGCTAAAACAGCTAAATACGTAGAAGAGTTCGCAACTCCATATAAAGCTGCAGAACGTGGCTTCGTAGATGTTGTAATCGAACCAAAACAAACTCGTCCAGCAGTTATCAACGCTTTGGCTATGCTTGCAAGCAAACGCGAAAACCGTGCTCCAAAGAAACATGGTAATATTCCATTATAATTCGATTCGATAACAAGATCATCGAATTTGGGAGATACCTTTCTTTACTACTTTTTTAGAAAGGGGAATGATTATGGAAGGACAAGCAGTTACTACCAATCCTTGGTTAATCATGGCCATTAATATGACAGTTGTATTTGTTGTGTTGATTCTTTTAGGTATTTTGATGTCAATCGTTCATTTGATTGACCCTACTAAGAAGAAAAAAGACGTACCACCAAGTGCACCTGTTGCGGCTCCCGCAGCTACACCGGTGGCTGCACCAAATGCATCTGCTCAAAATGAAGGTGAAGTAGTAGCAGCTATCGTAGGTGCCATTGTGGCGATGGGGTATTCATCTGAACAAATTGCATCTATTCGACCTACAGCAACCAGTGCTAAATGGCGCTTGGAAGGTCGTTTAAGCGGTAGAGGTTAATAATATTTTAGGAGGCATTTGTAATGAGCAATGCTACAACAACTAACGGTAAAGCTCCATCTCAAGATGTAGTAGCAGTAATCGTTGGTGCATTAGCGGCAATGGGTTATTCCGCTGATCAAATCGCGCATATCCGTCCAATCGTAAGCTATAATTGGAAAATGGAAGGACGTTTGCGCGGTAATCGATAAGATTATTGGCAGTTAGATAATCTAATAGATTATCCAATTTATATGTGTAAAGAAAATTTATAAGTATTGTGTAGACACTACACATTTTGGAGGAATTTAAAATGAAAAAATTCAACATTACAGTAAACGGCACAGCATATGATGTAGAAGTTAATGAAGTAAAAGGTGCAGCTCCTGCAGCAGCTCCTAAAGCAGCTCCAGCAGCAGCTCCTAAAGCAGCTCCTGCACCAGCTCCAGCTCCAGCTGCAGCAGCAGCTCCAGTTCCAGCAGGTGCTGAAACTGTAAAAGCTCCAATGCCTGGTAAAATCTTATCTGTAGCAGTATCCGCTGGTCAAGCAGTTAAAAAAGGCGAAACTTTGTTGATCCTTGAAGCTATGAAAATGCAAAACGAAATCGCAGCTCCTCATGATGCTGTAGTTTCTGAAGTTCGCGTAGCAGCTAACCAAACTGTATCCACTGGCGACGACATGGTTGTTCTTGGTTAATACCAAGTTGTGTGTGGCGCGGCTGAGCCGCGTCATATAACAATTTTATATTTGTGAAAGGGGAACGCATATGGAGGCTTTTGCTGTTGCGATTCAATCCGTTATTACAGATAGCGGGTTCCTCGCATTTACAACAGGCAATGCTATTATGATTCTTGTAGGTTTGATCCTATTGTACTTGGCATTTGCTAAAGAGTTTGAACCTTTATTGTTGGGTCCGATTGCGTTTGGTTGTGTACTTGCTAATATTCCTCGTAATGGTTTCGAAGAAGGCGTTATGGCACTTATTAGCGCAGGTATCTCCCAAGAAATCTTCCCACCTTTAATTTTCCTTGGTGTAGGTGCAATGACTGACTTTGGTCCACTCATTGCTAATCCTAAAACATTGCTTTTAGGTGCTGCTGCTCAAATCGGCGTATTCGTTGCTTTAGGTGGCGCAATGATGCTTGGCTTCACAGCTCAAGAAGCAGCTGCTATCGGTATCATCGGTGGTGCTGACGGCCCTACATCCATTTACTTAGCTACTAAGCTAGCTCCTCATTTATTAGGTGCTATCGCGGTTGCCGCATATTCCTATATGTCCTTGGTACCGTTGATTCAACCACCTGTAATGAAATTATTCACTACGCAAAAAGAACGCGAAATTGTTATGGAACAATTGCGTGAAGTTACACGTTTTGAAAAAATCGTATTCCCAATTATTTCTACGATCTTCATTTCCTTATTGCTTCCTTCCATTACATCCCTTTTAGGTATGTTGATGTTAGGTAACTTGTTCCGTGAATCTGGAGTAACTGATCGTTTGTCCGATACATCTCAAAATGCTTTGATCAATACTGTTACTATCTTCTTAGCAACTGGTACTGGTTTAACAATGAGTGCGGAACACTTCTTAAGCGTGCAAACACTCCTTATCATTTGCTTAGGTTTGGTTGCATTCATCGGTGGCACTGCTGGTGGCGTATTATTCGGTAAATTGATGAGCTTAGTAGATGGTGGTAAAACAAATCCACTTATTGGTTCTGCTGGTGTATCCGCGGTTCCAATGGCGGCTCGCGTATCTCAAGTTGTAGGTGCGAAAGCTAACCCAGCTAACTTCTTGCTCATGCATGCTATGGGTCCAAACGTAGCTGGCGTTATCGGTACAGCAGTAGCAGCAGGTACAATGCTTGCTATGTTGTCCAGCCACTAGTAATTTAATAATTATTCACCAAGGTGTGCCTAATTAGGTACACCTATTGGTGAATATAAAAACCCTTCAAATCTATGTATTCATGCATAAATAGGGTATATTTGCAATAAATGCTTTTCAGATCGGTCATTAGGTGATACAAGCATTCACACAATAACCT
This sequence comes from Veillonella sp. ZSJB6, assembly GCF_051549505.1. Taxonomy (NCBI): domain Bacteria; kingdom Bacillati; phylum Bacillota; class Negativicutes; order Veillonellales; family Veillonellaceae; genus Veillonella; species Veillonella sp. ZSJB6. The sequence goes on from NZ_JBPUGE010000001.1 coordinate 51,264, forward strand.
TCTAGTGCTTTAAATTTAGTAGAGGTGGTCACTTGTTATCTGTAGAATTAAAAATACTGATTTGTTTTATCTGGGCATTTATTGTATTTTTTATTACGGCACTGATTATCGGTGTTGAAGGCAAAGCTAAATGGTTTCAACGCAGAACTAAATATACTTGGTTTAATCGCCGAGGATTTTTAGGTGAAACCTTATTCTTTGGGTATCCTAAAACAAGAGAGGGATATGGGATTACTTTTTTGATGGCTTCCGCCATTGGTATCGTAGGTTATATTTTATACCTCTTATAACTATATCAGTGCATTTCTCTGAAGGGAGATGATGATGTATGGGTACTGCAGAACAAACCTTAATCGTCCTCGCAGTCATGGCTGTTTTATTTGTTACGGAAATTATTCCTTTAGCTATTACTTCTTTAGGCGGCGCTATTACACTTGGCCTTATGGGTATTATTACTCCTAAGGTTGTATTCTCTGGTTTATCTGATAGTACAGTTGTGTTGTTTGCTGGCATGTTCGTTGTTGGTGCAGCATTGTTCTACACTGGTTTGGCTCAAAAAATTGGGGAAACAGTAGTATCTCATGCTGGTACTAGCGAAAATGGCTTAATGCTAGCAATCATGGTTGTTACAGCAACTATGTCCGCATTCTTATCTAACACTGGTACTACAGCTGCTTTACTTCCTGTAGTTGTTGGTATCTGTGCTGTTGCTAAGATTCCTGCATCTCGCCAATTGATGCCTTTAGCATTCGCTGCAGGTATTGGTGGTATCATTACAATGGTTGGTACACCTCCAAACATTATTGTAAGTGGTACATTAACTAAATTTGGTGAACAACCATTTGGTTTCTTCGAATTTGCTTGGATCGGTATTCCTTTGACTATCGCCACAATCGTATTCATGATGCTTATTGGTAAACATTTATTGCCTAAACATGAAATTCAAGATGCTGGCGACGTTGAACAAGAAGTAGCTGCTGAAGATATTTCTAACGATCCTAAGAAACAATTATACTCTGGTCTTATTCTTTTAGGTGTAATCATTGCTATGATTTTAGGTGACTTCCTAAAAGGTTATGGTATCAACTTACCATTGAGCATGGTTGCAGTTATTGGCGCAATGCTTTGCGTATTAACTGGTTGCTTGAACGAAAAACAAGCTTACACATCTATTGACTGGGTAACAATCTTCTTATTTGCTGGTATGATGCCAGTAGCAACTGCACTTGACCAATCTGGTGCAGGTAAAATGATTGCTAATGCAGTAATCGGTGTTATGGGTTCTGACCCTAGCCCTTACTTTGCAACAGCAGTATTATTCGCATTGTCTTGTGTTATGACTCAATTTATGTCTAACACAGCATCTTGTGCATTGTTGGCTCCTATCGGTATCTCCATTGCTCAAGGTATGGGCGCTGACCCTCATGCTGTATTGATGGCTATCGGCGTTGCTGCATCTTGTGCATTCGGTACACCTGTAGGTACACCTCCAAATACATTAGTACTTGGCCCTGGTCAATACAAATTTACAGACTATGTAAAAGCCGGCGTTCCATTGATTTTAGTTTGCTTCGTAGTAAGCTTAATTATCATTCCAATGGTATGGCCATTCTTCCCTGGTAAATAATAGGGGATAGGTTACTCTACTATAAAGCACATACGAGGTCGAATCGTAAGATTCGGCCTCGTTTTTTATGATTTTAGCCTATATGATTTTAATATAGATTACATATAAGTGTAATCAAAAGCAATATGAATTAAACTAATTTGCATGATTAATTTTACACAATTGACTACATCGAAAAAAATATGATATAGTATATTGTGTAAGATATAATAATGTAATGTTGAATAAGGAGGTCATCTATGACAAAAGAAAGATTTAACATGTTAGTTGGTTCTATTGGTGCATTTATTGGTGTATTTGTATTTTTAGCCTATATCCCACAAATAATTGCTAATCTTCATGGTCAACCTAGTCAACCATGGCAACCATTATTTGCAGCAGTATCCTGTTTGATCTGGGTATTATATGGTTGGACAAAATCACCTAAACGTGATTATATTTTAATCGTACCAAACCTTGCAGGCGTTATTTTAGGTACACTAACATTCTTAACATCTTTCTAAGTGCTATAAGAAAAAAATAGTATTATTGTTATATAGTGAATAATAGTAAAGATATTACTTTACTTTATAAATATAAATGAGGTCGAATCGTATGATTCGGCCTTTTTTAGAGTGAAGTTTATATGTTAGATTAAAATATAGATAAGCGTTAAATCTGTTGTAATAAAAAAATAGTTTTTATGATAATAAATATTGATAATTAAATTCCTATTATAATGATTAGGATTTTATAAAATTGATAATTACAACATTCTCATTTGTTGAATATCATATTCAATTAATTAAATGAAAAGTAATATCAAAATACCTATAAACATAGGCTTTGTATGATAAAAATGAAAAAGTAATATGCAAAAATATATACAGTTTTTTATCATTTTCATTTGACTTTCAAAAAGAACTGTGTGATAATGAGAACATAAGTTGAGGCAAGTGCCTTTCTAAATGATAATAAAAAGTTCTGATCTATATTTTTATGGAGGTCCTAATTATGAGAGTTATTGCTGATGGTTGCATTAAATGTGGTTCTTGCGCATCTGTTTGCCCAGTTTCTGCTATTTCTGAAGGCGAAACTAAATATGAAATCAACGATACTTGCATCGATTGCGGTTCTTGCGAATCCGTTTGCCCAGTATCTGTAATTTCCGCTGAGTAATCACAAATTAAACGGCCCCTCATTGAGGGGCTTTTTATTTTGCCTAAATTTGCTTAACTTAGTATAATAGGACTATTAAGATATATATTATTATAAGGGAGTACAGCTTGTTTTATATTATACTAATTCTTTGGTTACTCTTAGATCAATGGACTAAATATTACATTATGAATCATTTTATGTTAGGTGAGTCTTTAGTGGTTATACCCAATGTATTTCATTTAACATATATTATTAATCGCGGTGCAGCATTTGGTATGCTTGCTAATCAGCGATGGTTTTTCTTACTGGTAGCGGTTATTTTGCTAGGCGCATGTGCATATTATTGGAAGCGCTTATCAAAAGGTCCGTGGACTTTACAGATTGGATCTGCTTTATTAGTGTCTGGTGCTATTGGTAATGGCATTGATCGTTACATGATTCATGGTGTGGTAGATTTTTTTGATTTCCGTATATGGCCTATTTTTAATGTTGCTGATATTGGTATCTGTGTAGGCGTAGCTTTAGTAGTCTACTATTTATTTACATTAAAAGATGATGATAAATAATTCATATATTATGACATATAATTAATTAATATATGATACTTAACTCATAGAGAGGTAGAGGATGAACGAATATATTGTAAATGCTGAGCAAGACGGTATGAGACTGGATGTATTCTTAACAGAACATATGGAAGGGTCTCGTAGTTATATTCAAAGTTTAATTAAAGGTGGTCACGTTACAGTAGGTGCTAAGGTAGGGAAAGCAAATCTTAGACTTACACCAAATGCTGTTGTACGTGTAGAGATACCGGAGCCTGAATCTGTAGAGGTAAAACCAGAGGATATTCCTTTAGATGTATTGTATGAAGATCATGATATTATCATTGTAAATAAACAACGTGGTATGGTTGTTCATCCTGCGGTGGGCAATTATTCGGGTACACTTGTTAATGCATTGCTATATCATTGTAAGGATTTGTCCGGTATTAATGGTGAGATTAGACCTGGTATTGTTCACCGTTTAGATAAGGATACATCTGGTGTTATGATGGCTGCTAAAAATGATGCAGCTCATATAGGTTTAGCGGAGCAGGTAAAGGAGCATTCTGCTAAACGGACATATTTAGCATTAGTACAAGGTAATATTGTAGAAGAAAAGGGTACTATTAAAGCTCCTATTGGAAGACATCCTAAGGATCGTATGAAAATGGCTGTTGTCTTTGAAAATAGTAAGGATGCAGTCACTCACTTTAACGTGGTTGAACGATTTGGCCATCAAACCTTGGTTGAATGTAATTTAGAGACTGGGCGCACACATCAAATTCGTGTACATTTTGCTCATATTGGACATCCTGTTGTTAATGATCCGTTCTATGGTTACCGTCGTATGGATTTTCCTATTGAAGGACAGGCATTGCACTCTAAATCTTTAGATGTAAAACATCCTATTACAGGTGAAAGTATGCATTTTGAGGCGCCTCTTCCAGATGACTTCAAAGCATGTATAGAGTTTGCTAAAACATATCGAGAAGATAAGCGTAAATAAGCGAAAAAATGAAAAGAAATCAAACGAAATGTAAAGAAACGTAGACAAACGTAGACAAACGTAAATACATGCAAATGAAATAACTGTCTTATATTGTGGTTTACTAAATAATCTTCTAACTATATTTGTAAAGGGGCATAGAGAACTCTGTGCTATAAGGGCGTATATATGGAAAAGAAACGCTTATTGATGGATCAAGATGCTATTATGCGCGCGATTCGTCGTATTAGTCACGAAATCCTAGAACGTAATAAAGGCTTATCTAATGCTCTTATTGTAGGCATTGAACGACGTGGTGTTATTTTGGCAAAACGTTTGCAGGCCGAAATCGAACGCATTGAAGGTATTCGTATTGAATGTGAATCACTCAATGTTGCTATGTATCGTGATGATCGTGATGCTCGCCAAAAAGAGGGGAAACCATGTACGATTGATACAACGGAGAAAACAATCATTCTCGTGGATGATGTACTTTACACAGGGCGTACTATTCGTGCAGCGTTAAATGCATTGATGACATCTGGTAGACCTAAATCTATTCAATTAGCAGTACTCGTGGACCGTGGTCATCGTGAATTGCCGATTCGCGCAGACTATGTGGGTAAAAATATTCCTACATCACATCTTGAAAGTGTACGAGTTGCCGTAGAAGACTTAGATGGTGAAGAAGGGGTTACAATACAGGAATAATCTGTATTGTAACCCCTTTTTTGCTTAAATTAAAATTATACTTTTTATTTGATATATTGCGGTGTATAGGTATAGTCTGTATGCCCTATACGTTTACCTTTATTATGGAAACATAAGGCTTGTATATCTGTAGCTAGTGTATCTATATGATGCATAGATTTTCCAAGATTATTGAGCTGAGTAGGTGCTTTAGCCCATTTTTGAATGAGTGGAATGTCATGTTTAGTCCTCAGCCATTGACGTCCTCTGTCGTTAAAGGCTAGTAATCTAGCGTATTGAGGACCGTCTTGCATAGCGATATTTATCAAGTCTTTCGTAATGCCTAATGTAAGATATGCACCCATGCGCTGTAAACGGGCGTAGGTGTAGCGCTTGGATTTTATTTGCTCAATGGCAGATTCCCATGAAGGCTGTTGTGCTGCTTTTAACCATAAGTGCTCGATACCTTCTGTGAAATCGACGAATCGTTCTAATTCACTTGCCGAAATGCGGCGACTCAACATATGAACCATATCATGGTATCGACTGTAATCGACATAGTCACCAGTTGTGATTCTATGAGTCATATCATCTAGAATCGGTGTTGGGATAGCAACTTGAAGTGCTGAATACATATCTAAAGGAGTAGCCGTTGTGATGAGTTGCCGCAATGCTGTACCTGATGGCAACTCTTGATTGATAGTTTGGTTATGGTGATCAGAGGTACGCTGAATAGGAATATACGCTAAATCTGGGTGATATTTTAATCCAGCTCGTATATATTCTAGCCCTAATAAGGCATTAGGTGTGCTAAGCATTTCAGAGCCTAAGGCTTTACGGAAGGCCGTTCCATAGGACATTCCTTCATTTAAATAATTTCGTAACTCATTTTGGGTACTTTCACAATCCATACGTTTGGCTATACCTATGAGCGTATTTAGATTAGTAGTTTCAGAACCAAAGGAGAGGGTATCAATAGAGAGTGCTTTCACCATACGGATGGCGCCAGTTCCAAATAGTTGCGCGCTGCCTAAGGAATAGAGTGTAGGGAGTTCGATAACAACATCTGCACCGCCAAGAATGGCCCAACGAGCACGATCGAACTTTGAGAATAGGGCCGGCTCACCACGTTGTACAAAGGAGCCACTCATAATACAGATGCGCAATGCATCAGGGCATTTTGAAGCTAACGTATGTAGTTGGTGTGCATGTCCATTGTGAAATGGATTGTATTCGCAAATAATACCGATGGTTTTCATAGTGACTCCTTTCATTATTGTTAGTGTAACAAAGCATAGAGGTACTGTAAATAAATTTTGAACTTAAGAGGGGATATGGTGAAGAAATAGACGTAAAAATGTACGTAAAACTAAAGTTTATTGTAGATTTTATTTGTTCTATAGGCTATAATTAACTGTAAATGCTGAATTGATGTGAGGTATATGATGAAACAAAATTGGAAACGTACATTACAAGGGGCTCTGCTCGGTGCTGCGCTACTAGCAATGGCGGGATGTGGCTCTACAAATGTAATGGATACATATAGTTTTGGCCATCAAGTTATCCGTGTTGGTCAATCTGAAATTACCATTGCTTTACCTTATGAAATGGGTAAAAGTACAAAAAATATGTCTGATGATGGGTATCCTATTGATATTTATGGATCTGTTACAGAACATATGGTAATTGAGGTTGAGGCTTTGCGTGCTGGTGAAAACAAACCTTTGCCAACGGTAGATGAGTATGTTAACCGCAGCAAATCTGAGTTTACTAAAATTGGTGGCACCATCAAGGAAGAGTCTGTAGCTTTAGATGGCGCATCTGCTAAAAAGCTTGATGTGACCTATACGACTCAAGGGCAAACATTTAGATTTTCTCAATACGTATTCTTAGATCATGGCGTATTGTGGAATATAGTCTACCAATATCCTGAAAAGGATCAGGTAGGTGCTGATATCAGCAAAGAAATTCAAAACAAGATTCAAGTTACACAACAGAAAGAGGGTTAATCGATGAACGTATTAGTAGTTAACTGCGGTAGTTCTTCCTTGAAGTATCAATTACTTGATATGACAACTGAAACAGAATTGGCAAAAGGTCTTTTTGAGAAGATTGGTGATCAAGATGCTATCTTCACTCATAAACGTCCTAACGCTGACAAATTAGAACGCGTTGAACCAATTTTGAACCATAAAGAAGCTCTTCGCATTTTGCTTGATATTTTAGTTGATGCTGAATATGGTGTAATTAAGTCCATGGACGAAATCGACGCTGTTGGTCACCGTGTAGTACATGGCGGTGAAAAATTCGCTGACTCCGTATTGATCACTCCAGCTGTTATGGAAGCATTAGAAGAATGCTGCGCATTGGCTCCATTACATAACCCACCAAACATTCAAGGTATCGAAGCTTGCCAAGCTATCATGCCAAACGTACCACAAGTAGCTGTATTCGATACTGCATTCCACCAAACAATGCCTAAAGAAGCTTATATGTATGCGCTTCCTTACGAATACTATGAAGACTATGGTATCCGTCGTTATGGTTTCCATGGTACATCCCATAAATACGTTGCACAACGTTGCGCTGAATTGATGGGTAAACACATGTCTGACCTTCGTATCATCACATGTCACTTGGGTAATGGTTCTTCCGTTTCCGCTATTAAAGGTGGTCGTTCCATCGATACAACAATGGGCTTCACTCCATTGTCCGGTTTGATCATGGGTACTCGTACTGGTGATATTGACCCAGCTATCGTTCCATTCTTGATGAATAAAACTGGCATGAACTACGAAGAAGTAGACACTGTAATGAACAAAAAATCCGGTGTACTTGGTATTTCCGGCGTGTCCAATGACTTCCGTGTTATCGAAGAAGCAGCAGCTAATGGTAACAAACGTGCTCAATTAGCATTGAACATGTTCCATTACAAAGTTCGCCGCGTAATTGGTGCATTCGCAGCAGTTATGGGTGGTGTTGATGCTATCGTATTCACAGCTGGTATCGGTGAAAACGGTATCGGTAACCGTGATGCAATCTGCAACGGTTTAGAATACTTGGGTACTCGTATTGACTCTGAACGTAATAATATCCGCGGTAAAGAACAAGAAATCAGTGCTGAAGGCTCCAAAGTTAAAATCTTCGTAATCCCTACAAACGAAGAAATCATGATTGCTCGCGATACTCAACGTATTACAGCATCCTTGAAAAAATAATATAGTTCGTATCTGAACTAGGTGACTAATAGAGTCATAAAACCCCGTCTATATCTTAGGTATAGACGGGGTTTTTGTAGTTTTTATACCTAGAATACCTTATAATAGAATGTATAGTTATAAAGTAGTAGTTCTTTTAAAGGGGTAACACATGACAGTATTATATGAAGAAAAATCTCAACGTGCTAAAAGTGCAGAGTGGTTAGTATTATGTTTTGTCATTCTATTATTATGCGGTGTAGCATACACTACATATCGTAGCATTAATTTACATACTGTGCTAATAGCTGAATACTTTATTGAAATTATGGCCATAATCGTAATTGTGAAACAGGCGGTTAGCCGATATACCTATATTTTGACAGATACAAAGTTGGTCATTGAAGAATCTTCTATCTTTAGAAAACGCCATTTTGAAGTAGATTACGATATGATTGATGGGGTGTTTAAGTTTGAACGTGAATTATTGACGAATATTAAATATCGATATAAATACAGAAAATGTTCTACATCTGATCCACGTCCTATATGGTCTCTAGTGTATGCGATTGTAAAGGGTGATAAGGTCCAAAATGGTCGCCTTTTACTGAAAGCAGATGATAAATTCTTTGAAATCTTAGAAGAACATGTACCAGGGCGTATCCGTGTGCCGCAAGCAGACATTGTATTCTATGCTGCAGTGCGTGCTGATGCGGTAAAACACGGAGAAGATGTACAAGAGTACTATAAAAAGTTAACTACTCCTGAAAAGGATGGCCCAGATATTACTGTTTAGTTTACAAATATTCTGATTTATATTTTGTGATCTATATTTTCTGAGCTATGTTAGTTAGTCTTATTAATAAAATAGTTAAATTAACTAAAATTCTTATACCGTAAAGGAGTGCAAATGGCTGGATTATATTTGGCGAGCCAATCACCACGAAGAACTGAATTATTAACACAAGTTGGCATTGATCATATTGTCGTATCGAGCACCTATGAAGAGGCTAATACTGGATATGATGATCCCATTGAAATGGTAAAAGCACAGGCTTTAGGTAAAGCTCGTGCTGCTGTAGATGTCCCTGAAGGTAGTATTGTGTTAGGCGCAGATACGATTGTCGTGCTAGATAATCAAGTGTTAGGCAAACCTCATGATGCGGCTGAGGCCCGTCATATGCTAGAACGTTTATCAGGCCAAGTTCATTCTGTTATTACGGGAGTAGCCTTACTCATTAAAGATCAGGAAATAGTTTTTCATAATGAAACAAAGGTATATTTTAAAAAGTTAGCTCCTTTTGAAATTGAATCCTATATCGGTAGTGGTGAGCCTATGGATAAGGCTGGCGCCTATGGTATACAAGGTAAAGGTGCTTTATGGGTAGAAAAGATTGAAGGCTCTTATACCAATGTGGTGGGCTTGCCTGTTGAGCATGTGTATGATGAACTATGCAAGGCATTAGGCGCTAAATAATACTATCGCTTTGTAGCAATAATATTATAATTGGCTGTGCTGTGCTGTGCTGTGCTGTGCTGTGCTGTGCTGTGCTGTGCTGTGCTGTGCTGTGCTGTACAAGTAATATATAAAGAGAGTAGATGTGTTGGTTGCTTGATCGATAGATGGTGTTATCTATTTGAATGGAGAGATTCTATGGAAGTACCAACAGTAAGTGTAAAAGACATGTTGCCGTTTCAACGGCCGCGAGAGAAGTTTCTTACCCTAGGGCCATCCCATATGGCGATGGAGGAACTATTAGCTATTTTATTACGAACAGGGGTAAAGGGGCAGTCCGCCATTTCCTTAGCTAACGATATCGTACAATCCTTTGATGATGGCGTATATGGTTTAAATCGAATGACCGTTGAAGAACTCGTTAAAATCAAGGGTATTGGTACAGATAAAGCGGTGACCTTATGTGCAGCTCTTGAGATGGGGCGGCGCTTGGGAGAGCTTAAAATCAAGGAAACTTACGAAGATTTTTCACAGCCCTTTGTTATAGCCCAATATGTAATGGAGCGTTTGCGCCACGAAGAGGTAGAGCATGTGTGGGCGGCGATGTTGACGTCTCGAAATAAGTTAATTCAGTTAGAACATATTTCTAATGGAGGGTTAGTATCTAGCCTTGTAGAGCAGCGTGCTGTTTTTAAGAAGGCCATAGCGTGTAATGCGGCGGCCATTATTTTAATACATAATCATCCATCCGGCGATAGTCGTCCTAGTGATGAAGATATACGACTAACCAAGTTATTTGTCAGTGCAGGTCAGTTCATGGGGATACCTGTATTAGATCATATCGTCATTGGTGATAATGAATTCACTAGCCTTAGTGAAATCGGTAAACTCAGTTAAGTTATCCTTATATGATAAGGTTTAAAACCGTATAATTATGGCTTTATAGTTTGTTGTATCAGTAAATAAGCACTCATAATGATGCGTTCTTTATTATGTCTAGTAAATAGAGAATGCATCATGATATGGGTGCTTTTTCTATTTTATTCGACCTATAGGTGGCTTTGTAATGTATCACTTGTGAGTGTGTAAATTATGTATGACTTAAGGGTACTTGAATTATGCATTTTCTGTGCTTTTAACAATGGTAAAAGCCTTGATATTAATAGAAAAAGTCGCATTATATGTGGTAAAATGGAATGATGATGTAATGAAGGAGATTTTACTATGAGTTCCATTTTACCTACTCTAGGAAAAGATGTAAGTATAGATATTGGGTCCATACAGACGCGCCTCATGGGGGGGACGCGAGGAACCGTTATAAGCGAGCCATCTATTATAGCCACTGATACGAAACAAGAAAAAGTAGTAGCCGTTGGGGATGAAGCGGCTCGCCTTGTATTGCGTATGCCAGATATGTGGCGACCTTTGACACCGTTGAAAGATGGCTTTATTGTGGATTATCGTGTTATGCATACGATGCTTAACTATTTTCTGAATAAGGTATCTAATGCATTACGTCGTGCTCGAGTTCTTGTTGGTGTTCCATGCGGGATGACTGATGTTGAGCAAAGAGCGATGATGGATGCCGTTATTCAGGCGGGAGCCCGCGAAGTATTTCTTATTGAACGTCCTGTAGCTGCAGCTATTGGTTGCGGTGCACCTATCTTTGAAGCTCGTGGATCCATGGTCATTGATATTGGTGGTGGCACCGTAGATATGGGCATTGTTTCATTGGGCGGTATTGTAGATAGCAAAACTATACGCTTTGGTGGTTCAGATATCAATAATGCATTGCTCCGCTATGTACGCGAGTGTTTTGGGGTTATCGTTTCTGATGAAATTATAGAGGATATTAAACATACTGTAGGTACTGCTGTGGCACCACTAGAAGATGCGGAATATGCCTTTCAAGGCCGTGATATGATGAATGGTTTAGGTAGACGTTGTGTCATTCATCAGTCTGAAGTATACCAAGTTGTTAATGACTGTATCGGAGGCCTTTTGGATGAATTAAAACAAATGATTCGTTCCGCTGAACCTGAAATTGTAGCCGATATTATGCAATATGGAATCTACCTCACTGGTGGTACAGCGCAACTGTCTGGCTTGGCAGAGCGTATTGGTGGCGAATTAGGTGTGCCTGTACACGTTCCCGATGCACCTGAGACGAAAGTTGTTGTAGGCCTTAATGGGGCTTCATCGGACTTAGTGAGCTTATCGCGATTTATTGTAAATTCTAAAAATAGAAAGGGCCAAGACTAATATGATACAGTCAGATAAAAAGTTAATTATCGTCGTTGTTATTAGCTGTATCCTATTGGCTTTGCTCGGATTTGCATGGAAACAACGAACTAGTATTCCTTTTGTTACTGTTACTCTTGAAGGTATTACAACACCATTTGCCTATGGCTCTGCACGCTTACTTGACGGTGTGCAAACAGGTTTCACAGTGCTTAATAATGCTATTTCTGCAACGATTGAAAGTGATGAGGAAGCATCTCGTAAAGCTGCCTTAGAACAAAAGGTAGTTAACTATGATGAGGTAGTGGCAGAAAATATTCGACTTCGCCAGCTTCTTAACTATAAGAGTAGTCATCCAGAATTTTCCATGACATTGGCTGGTATTATTACAAAGGATTACGGTACATGGACAAATACTTTTACTATCGATAAGGGCAGTGAAGATGGGATGGCCGTTAATATGGCTGTCGTTGTACCAAGTGGGGTAGTTGGTTTTATTACCGATGTGTATCCTCATTCCTCTCGTGTGCAAACCATTCTTGACCCGCGTAGTGCAATCGGTGTTATCGTACAGCGTCCTGAATCCCGTTTATCTGGTGTTGTAAAGGGGGATGGAGATTCACCTCGTACACCATCAATGGTAAATATTGCCCGTGATGGCGATGTATTAGTAGGGGATAAATTAATAACCTCTGGGTACGGTGGTATCTATCCAAAAGGATTACCTGTTGGCAATGTACAGTCTATCGAAAATGATACAGAAGGCTTTGTTAAGAATGCCGTTATCACACCTAGTGTAGACTTTTACCGTTTGGAAGAGGTGTTTGTTCTTACATCATCTTCTGTTAGTGCACCACAAAAACCAGGGCTTGAGCCTAAGCTTGTACCTCAAACACAACGAGATCAAGTAGAAGGGGCAAAGGGGGCCGTTAAACCATGACGCGTCTAGCTTTAGTCCTCTGTGGATTCTTAATTTATTTTATACAGGCTCAATTATTGCCTGCTATTTTTCATACGAATTGGTTACCCAATTTAATCTTGACCATCATTGTTATGGTTACTCTTTTTAAAGGGCGTCGTATGGGAATAATGGCCGCTGTTATAGGTGGTATCGTCCATGATGTATTGATATCTAATTTCTTTGGGCTCCATTTATTCCCTTACGTTCTTGTGGTTTATCTATTATCCGCTGTAAAACATAGACTCTATGAAGAACGTTGGTATTGGTCTAGTGCTATTGTAGCGATATGTACCTTGCTAGATGGTTTTATCCGTAGCCTTATGATCTTGGCTAGTGGTGGGGATTTGCATATTGGCTTATATATGTGGCATATGGTTATACCTGTACTGTTTTGGAACGGCGTATTGGCCGCCATCGTACATGGCTTGTTGTGGCGTAAGGATGAACAACAAGATTATATTTGGTAATAATTTGGTAAGGGGGTGAAAGAGTGCTTGAAGGCCTCTATAAACGAAGAAAAACGAGTCGCTTTGATGTACTCTTTTACATTGTAGCGGGCATATTTATAGTGTTAGCATTGCGTTTGTTTATGCTACAAATCTTGGCTGGTGGCTATTATCAAGCCAAGGCGGAAGGCAACCGATTGCGCATGGTACCGATGACTGCAGCACGAGGTGTTATGTATGATCGTAATGGTCAAATTCTGGTAGGCTCTCGACCTGCCTATACTATATCTATCATGCCTACTGGAAAGGCTTTGGATGATGGTGAAGTTGCTAAATTAGCAGCTTTATTAAAAATGAAACCTGAAGATATTACAAAGAAGGTTAATGATCATAAGTATGGCTATGAGCCAATACGTATTGCTAATGATATTTCAATGGACGTAGTAACAACCATTGAAGAGCATCGACATGAATTACCAGGGGTAACCATTGATGTTGAGCCACTTCGATACTATCCATATGAAACGATGGCTTCTCAATTATTTGGTTATGTTGGTGAAGTGAGTGAAGAGGAATTAGAAGAGCTAAAACAGCAAGACCCTAATACACTGGTAAGTGGTGGTACTATTCTAGGTCGTTCTGGCCTTGAGAAATTATATGACTCTATCTTGCGTGGCACTGATGGTGGTAAGCAAGTTGAAGTCGATGCTACAGGTCGTCCTGTAGCTGAGGTAGATAGAAAGCATACAGTACCAGGATCTAATATTCATTTAACCATTGATGTAAACCTTCAAAAGGCTGCTGAAGAGGCTGTTAAGAACCAGCTTAATCAGTTGCGTGCTCAAGGTATTCCGGCACAAGGGGCAGCAGTGGTGGCTATGGATCCTAATACAGGGGCTATTTTAGCTATGGTCAGCGCTCCTGAATTCAATCCAAACTGGTTTGCGAAAGGCATTACAACGGCTCAATGGAATCAGTTAAACAATGATAAAAATCATCCATTTGATAATAAGGTTATTTCTGGTGAATATCCTCCAGGTTCACCGTTTAAGATTATTACTGGTACGGCCGCATTAGACCTTAAAAAGGTTACTCCTGAAGAGATGATCTTTGATAGTGGTAAGCACTGGTTGATCGATAAACGAAATGCGGAAGGTGAAGCATTAGGTTGGCTTAATTTTAATAAAGCACTTGCTAAGTCTGACAATGTTTACTTCTATGAAATGGGCAATCGTGTAGGCATAGAAAATCTCGATAAATATGCTGCGTATTTTGGCATAGGTGAAAAGACTGGTATTAATTTACCGGGTGAGGCCGCTGGCATTATGGCAAGCCCTGAGTATAAACGAAAAGTATATGATGAAGATTGGTACTTAGGGGAAACCTTTGATGCCGCAATTGGTCAATCTTTCACATTGGTTACGCCATTACAAATGGCGGTTATGCTCAGTGAAGTGGCTAATGGAGGCATTAAATATAGACCGTATGTGGTAAGCCGCATCGATAATAAAGATGGCACGCCAAAAGAAATTTTTGGACCTGATAAATTAGGAATTCTACCAGTTCCTAAGAATATTATGGATCTCATTCGAGAAGGCTTGCGTGATGTAACGAATGAGGGCGGTACAGCAGGGGATTTATTTAAAGGATTCCCTATAAATGTAGCGGGTAAAACTGGTACTGCGGAAAACGCACATGGCCGAGATCATGGCTGGTTCGTAGCCTATGCACCATATGATAAACCGCAAATTGTTGTGGTTGCACTCGTTGAACAAGGTAGCTTTGGTGCCGGTTCTGCAGGCCCAATCGTACGAGATGTGTTAGCGGCATATTTCAATGTACCGTTGAATAAAAAAACGAATGATACAAATACTAAAAGTAATAAAGATGCTGCCACTGTAGGCAATACGACGAATGGTCAAAAACCGGAGAAGGCAGTAACTAGTGGGCAACCAAGAAAGGATTAGTATGGGCGAAATCATTGGTGTTGTATCCGGCAAGGGTGGCGTAGGTAAAACGACTGTCACCGCATGCTTGGGTGTAGCCTTAAGTCATGCAGGGCACCGCGTATTGCTCTGTGATGGGGACTTTGGATTGCGCGATTTGGATCTTGTGTTAGGTGTAGCAGATGAAATCATCTATGATGCACTTGATGCGAGTGAAGATAAAGAATATACAGATGATGCTATTGTATCAATTGCAGAAAATCTAGATTTCTTACCGGCTAGTCAAAGTGCGCGTTGGGAAGATATAGGTCGTAAGAAGTATAAGAAATTAGTTCGTCGACTTTGTGATGTATATGACTATATTTTGATTGATGCTCCAGCCGGTATTGGTAAGGGCATAGAGTCTATTTTAGACTTAGTAAATCGCTGTATTGTTGTAACGCATCCGTTGTGGGTATCCTTACGTAATGGAGCGCGCATGATTCAAGTGTGTGAGGAACATAATATTCGCGATTTTGCTATTGCTTTTAATGCAGTACCTACAGATGGTGAAGACATAGACTTATACGATATGCTAGAAGTTCTTCGCGCCGAATATGTAGGGGCTATGATTCCTTATGATGAAGATGTGTTAACCTATACACAAGATGGACAGCTGTTAGATTTAGCTTCTCATGAATTCCGCAATGTATTAGCACCTCTTGTGGACTATGTTGTAACTGGGGATTGCTGGGAAGATTATGATGTACAAAAGCAATTTGATGCCTATGTAGCGAAGAAAAAGGCTGCTACAGAAAAACAAGGTACACCTACTCTTGCTGCAGCTGGTGAGTCTATCTTTGAAGACTCGAATAATGTTCTCTATATTAATCGCGGCGGTTGGACTACTCAGCGTTTATTAGTGCAAGGTAAGCAAAGCTTATGGCGCCGTCGTAAATTGAAATAGGTGATATGATGTGGCGGAAACTATGGAACGATAGCGACTGGGCTATTATCATATGTACTTTCTTACTTGTTTGTATTGGTTTAGCAGCCATTGGCAGTGCAACGCATGTTAATCAAGAGCCTATTGGATTTGGTAGTTTAGTAGTAAAACAACTCATATTTTTCCTAGCTAATGTAGCCGTTGTGATAGGCATGCAATTTCTTAACTACCATCGGTTAAAGGATTGGGGCAATATCATTTATGGCATTACCCTTTTGATGTTAATTGCCGTTATGGCCGTTGGTACATCTGCATTGGGTGCTCAACGGTGGATTCAACTGGGTCCTATTACCATTCAGCCATCAGAATTTTCTAAATTATTGATGATTATCTGTATGGCCAAAATGCTAGAGCCTCGTATTGGCAAGTTAGATACATTTAAGTCTTTAATATTGCCTGTATTATATGTTGGGGTACCTATTGGACTTGTATTTTTACAACCTGACCTAGGTACATCTCTTGTGTACATTGCCATTTTTGTGGGGATGTTATTTATCTCTGGCATTAAAACTAGACTCATAAAAATCATCGCAGGCACTGGTTTATTATTGATGCCGTTAGGCTGGTTTGTACTGAAAGAATACCAAAAACAACGTATTCTCGTATTTTTAAATCCAGATATTGATCCGTTTGGCTCTGGCTATCATATTATTCAATCTAAGATTGCCATTGGTTCAGGTTTGATTTTTGGCAAAGGTATCTTTAATGGCACACAAAGTCAGTTGAACTTCTTACCAGAAAACCATACGGACTTTATTTTCTCTGTTATTGGTGAAGAATTTGGCTTTGTAGGCTGTATTATCGTGTTGTTTTTGCTCTTTATGCTGATTTATCGCAGCATTAAAGTAGCATATATGTGTAATGATAATTTTGGTATGTTACTAGCTACAGGGATTGGCACCATGTTTACCTTTGAGGTACTCGTTAATGTAGGCATGACCATTGGTATTATGCCTGTTACAGGTATTCCATTGCCATTCCTTAGTTATGGTGTTAGTGCATTGACTACGAATATGTTGAGTATTGGTATTTTGTTAAATATCGCAATGCAACGGACAAAATATATTTTTTAAATAACCTATATATAGGATTGATTGTGAAAGAAGTCTTTCAGAAAAGACGGAGGATGTATGATTCAATTAGATACGTCATGGTTACAACATGTCCAAAAGCCTGCTCGTTATACGGGTGGCGAATATAACAGTATCGTAAAAGATCACAGTACTGTTGATGTAACAATGGCATTAGCTTTTCCAGATGTATACGAAGTGGCTATGAGCCATTTGGGCATCAAAATTTTATATGGTCTTGTAAACCGTCGTGAAGATGCAGCAGCGGAACGTGTGTTTGCTCCGTGGCATGATATGGAAGAGGAAATGCGCAAGCGCAACATTCCTTTATTCTCTTTGGAAACTCGTACGCCTATTAAAGACTTTGATGTACTAGCCTTTACGCTTCAATATGAGATGAGCTTTACTAATATTTTGAATATGCTCGATTTGGCTGGCATTCCTATGTACGCTAAAGATCGTGATATGGATTTCCCGTTACTCGTATGTGGTGGCCCATGTGCATTTAATGTAGAGCCTATTGCAGATTTCTTTGATATTGTATCTCTCGGTGAATCCGAAGAATGGGGCGATGAATTTATCGACCTCTATAAAGCTGAAAAAGCAAAAGGTTTCCCTGGTGGTAAAGAGGCGTTTTTGCGTAAAGTGGCTCAAATTCCTGGTACCTATTGTCCAGCGTTATACGATGTAGAATACACAGAACAAGGTGATTTTAAATCTATTACACCTCGCTTTGAAGAGGTACCGGCAGCTGTAGAGAAACGCATCGTAGAGGATGTAGAAAATGTATTTTATCCTACAAAACCTGTAGTGCCTTTCTTAGATATCGTGCATGACCGAGCAGTACTAGAATTATTCCGCGGCTGTACACGTGGTTGTCGTTTCTGCCAAGCGGGAATGCTATACCGCCCTGTTCGTGAAAAGACGCCAGAGCGTTTGCTTCAAATTGCTAAGGATACGATTGCTAACACTGGTTATAATGAAATCTCTTTGATGAGCTTAAGCTCTGCGGATTATTCTAAATTGCCAGAGCTGGTAGACATGCTCATGGAAGAGTTCAAAGACAAACAAGTGAGCGTAAGCTTGCCATCCTTGCGCATCGATAGTTTCTCCATCGATATTGCAAAAAAGGTGCAACAAGTACGTAAGAGTGGTCTTACTTTTGCTCCTGAAGCGGGTACACAGCGCATGCGCGATGTTATCAACAAAGGCGTTAGCGAAGAAGATTTATTGGCAGCGTGTACAAATGCCTTTAAATCTGGGTGGAATACAGTTAAACTGTACTTCATGATGGGCCTTCCTACTGAAACTGATGAAGACCTAGCAGGTATTGCTGATTTGGCGTACAAGGTGCTTGATTTACACCGTGATATTACGGGTAAACGCAATGGTTCTGTAACTGTGAGCGTATCCTTCTTTGTGCCAAAAACACATTCTCCATACCAATGGTATGGTCAACAAGATGTAGAGGAAATTCATCGTAAACAACGCTACTTAAAATCTCTCATCAATAATCGCAATATTTCTTATCATTACCATGATGGCTATACGGGCTACATGGAGGCTGCCTTTGCTCGTGGGGACCGTAGATTATCTGAAGTTCTTGTAAAAGCCTGGGAAGCAGGTTGTAAATTTGATGGTTGGACTGAGTTCTTCAACTATGAAACTTGGTTAAAAGCATTCGCTGACTGTGGTTTGGATCCTGCATATTTTGCACGTCGTACTCGTGATTTTGACGAACCATTACCTTGGGATCATTTGGATTGCACTGTAAGTAAAGCTTTCTTGAAACGAGAGTGGGAACAAGCGGTAGAGGCAAACTTAACAAGTGATTGCCGTCGCGGTCCATGTAAGGGCTGTAACGTATGTCCAGAGCTAAATACTGCAATTATTGACTATAAGGAGGGTGGCAGAGTTGAAAAAGTTACGTTTGGCCTTAAATAAAGGCGAAAAATTGCGATTCTTGTCGCACCTTGATTATGCACAAGCAGTAGAACGTATGATTCGCCGCGCAGAAATTAAAATGGCTTATTCTGAAGGCTTTAATCCACATATGAAAATTAGCTTTTCCTCTGCACTTGCCCTAGGTGTAACAGCGGCGGCTGAATATATCGATATGGATGTGCTAGAAGAGGACTCTTTAGAGTCTATTATGGAGCGTTTGAATCGCGTAGCACCGCCAGGTCTTGAGGTGCTAGGTGGCAAGGAAATGCCTGAAAAGGTTAAAAAGATGATGGCTATCTGTAACTTTGCTATTTATGAGGTAACAGGCCCTGTAACAGATGAAAACGCTGATTGGAATGCATTACTAAAACCTTTCAATGAAGCTACGGAGATTTCTTATGAAAAGGTAACGCCTAAGAAAACTCGCACTATTGATGTGAAAGAATTTGTAAAAGAACCTATCGTAGCATCTGTTAAGGACGGTATGGTAACCCTTACTATGGGCATTGGCATCTATCCGCAAGGTACAATCAAACCTAGCGAAGTGTGGAATCTTGGTAAAGACCAATATAATTGGCCTATTACAAGTGGCTATGAAATTCATCGTAAAGCGATTATGGTGGAAAATGAAGATGGTCGTTACACTCCATTGGAAATTAACTACTAATACTCGTTATATACATCTAAATTACTAATATCTTTACATAAATCATAAGCGATTTATATACGCTTTAGTGCTTTAAAAGAGCTATATATTTTAAATTGAACGAAGGGAGGGATAGGATGCATAAAATTTTGGTCAATGTTATGCGAGAAGAAATCCGCATGGCTGTTATCGACGAAGAAGGGCAGTTAGTAGACTTTGTCTTAGAGCGTACTGATGAGTCTCATATGGCAAATCATATGTATAAGGGCACTGTTAAGAACGTGTTAAATGGTATGCAAGCGGCCTTTGTTGATATAGGAGGCTCGCAAAATGCGTACTTGAACCTTCAACAGGGGAAAGAACAGAAAATCTTGCCACGCCTATCTGTAGGGCAACAAATTCTCGTACAAGTGGTAAAAGAGGAAATGCTTGGTAAAGGCGCTCGCGTTACAGCTGATGTGAGTTTGGCAGGACGTTTTATGGTGCTTTTACCATATTCTGAAGGCATGCATATTTCTAAGAAAATTACTGATGAAGCAGTACGTGCTAAATTACAAGAATTAGCAGCGCCTTATGTACAGGAAGGCTGTGGATTTATTATTCGTACCGCAGCTGCCAAGGCTAGTGCTGACGAAATCGGTCGTGATATGGAATATCTATGGCGTACATGGCAACATGTGTTAAAACGATTTAAGGTGGCTAAGAGTGGTACTGATCTCTATAGTGATGCGGATTTTTGGTTCCGCCTTGTGCGAGACTATGCGCATCGCAATGTAGAAGAGATTATTGTAGATTCTGATATGGGCGAGTCTCGATTGATGGACCTCTTAGGTCATGGGCCTACATCACAGCAAATTAAAGTGACACGTCACCGTGGTAGCACACCTATCTTTAAAGCTAATCATATTGAACCACAATTAGAAGATCTTATCTCTCGTGATATCAATCTACCTTCCGGTGGCTCTATCCGTATTGATCATACGGAGGCTCTCACCGTATTTGATGTAAACTCGGCTCATTACACAGGTAAGTCTAATAAGTTAGAAGATCTGGCTTTTACAGTCAATAAAGAGGCGGCAAAGGAAATTTGTCGACAATTGCGATTGCGCGATATTGGTGGTATTATCGTCGTCGATTTTATCGATATGAAGGATAAGTCCCATCAACAAGAGTTGTTAAAATTGTTGAGCGCACAGGCCAAGTTAGATAAGATGAAAACTGTAGTATGTGGTATTAGTTCGCTTGGTCTTGTGGAGATGACAAGAAAGCGTGCCCGTCAAGGTTTGCAAACTTTGATGTTTGATACATGTCCTCAATGTGGAGGCACTGGATACATGTTGTCAGGTAGAACTGTATACATGCAAATTATCCGTCGTATACGTGAGCTGTTTAAATCAGGTCGCATTAAATCTAATCTAGAAATCGAAGTACATCCAGAGGTAGCCCAATACTTAACTAAGGCTGTCCTTGAGGAGTTAGGCGATTCTATAGGGCGTAAGATTTCGATTGTAGTGAATTCACAAATTAGCCGAGAAGGATATTCTTTGATGGCAGTAGCAGAATAAGTAAGTAGTTTTTATAGGTGAGTTTCGTGTCTGTATTTGAAATTATATTAATTAGTATTGGTCTAGCCATGGATGCCTTTGGTGTATCGATTGGTAAAGGTTTATCAATGCCGGTAGGTGAAAATGGCCGAAAGGTTACATTGGCATTCTTATTTGGGTTATTCCAGTTTCTCATGCCTGTTATGGGCTGGCTTATTGGTCGCCAGTTTATCGATGTCATATCTGAATGGGATCATTGGATTATCTTTGGACTTCTGGGCTATTTAGGTGTTGCTATGATACGAGAAGGCCTTAGTGATGACGATGAAGATGATGATAAACAGTTTTTAGGCGCTTGGGAAATGATTATGCTTTCTGTCGCAACTAGCCTTGATGCGATGGCGGTTGGTTTAACCTTTGCTTTTCTACCTATTAATGTATGGGAAGCCTCTACTATGATAGGGGTAATTACCTTTGGTATTTCTCTTATTGGTGTGTACCTAGGCAAATTTATGGGCCAGTTCGTGGGAAAATATGCAGACATACTAGGTGGGGGTGTATTGATTCTCATCGGTACAAAAATACTTTTACAACACCTCGGTATTATTGGAGAATTTTAGAGGTTTGTATATATATGAAAGTATCATAAACTGAGCTATGTATGTTGAATTTTGTTTGACATAGATAGGTAAATACGATATACTATATCAGTATTAGTTCGGTTTACTGAACTTTGCAATCCGCGTGAAGCAGGTTTAAACGCCCGACCGAAGTTCGGGTCGGGATACCGAATTCAGCGAGTTCGATAACAAGGAGGTGTTCTCATGTACGCAATTATTAAAACTGGTGGTAAACAATATCGCGTTGCTGAAGGCGATGTAATTACTATCGAAAAATTGGAAGCAGCTGCTAACGAGTCCGTTACATTCGAAGAAGTTTTGACTGTAGTGAATGACGGCGACGTTAAAGTTGGCGCTCCTCTTGTAAACGGTGCAAAAGTTACAGGTACAGTTCTTGAGCATGGTAAAGGTAAAAAAATCTTAGTATTCAAATACAAAGCTAAATCCAACTACCGTCGTCGTCAAGGCCATCGTCAACCGTTCACAAAAGTTCGTATTGAATCTATCCAAGCTTAATTATGGTTTCTATTGAAATCCAGCGGAATAGTGATGGTCAAGTCATTGGTTGTCACCTATCCGGTCATGCAGGATATGATGAGCATGGCTTCGATATCGTATGTGCTGCAGTGTCTGCTTTAACGGCAACGGCAATGTTAGGACTTACCCAGATTGCTCAGCAAGAAGGGGAATATACGAATAGCGAAGGTCGATGTGATATGGTTCTCTCTGGTACAATTAACCAGAGTGGACAGGATATTCTGGGGACTATGATCCTTGGTTTAAAGGAAATTAGCCGTCAATATCCAGAGTTTGTCCAAATACACGAAATATAGGAGGTGAACTTAATGTTTACTTTTGATTTGCAATTGTTCGCACATAAAAAAGGTGTGTCCAGTACTCGTAATGGTCGTGACAGTGAATCTAAACGTCTTGGTGTTAAATGCCATGATGGTTCCATCGTAAAGAGCGGTAACATCATCGTTCGTCAACGTGGTACTCACTTCCACCCTGGTACTAACGTAGGTATCGGTAAAGATGACACTTTATTCGCACTTGTGCCTGGTAAAGTAGCATTCGAACGTGCTGGTCGTTACAACCGTAAAGTTAGCGTATACCCTGTAGAAGCTTAATTTTACAAAGACTATTAATCCCTAGTGGTTTTCCACTAGGGATTTTTTGCTTTCTGTAGTATGTGTCTGATAGATATATTATAATTAAGTTTAGCATTATCATATTGGCAATGATATCATAATTAGAATCATTATGCTTAAGAATACTAAATAACTAGCAACAGTGAGCCGATATTTTGCTTTTAATACACATATGACGAGATAGGGGGCTTTATGGCGCTGCTAGAATTATCAAATATATCTTATATTGTAAAAGACAAATCTATTATCAGTGATGTATCTTTATCGGTAAATCAAGGCGATTATATTACTATTGTAGGTCCTTCTGGAAGTGGTAAAAGTACACTTTTAAAATTATGTAGTGATCTGATTAGTCCTACATCGGGAACTATTACTTATAATGATCGTCCCTTAACGGCTATAGATCCTGAATCTTATCGTAGAGAGGTGGGCTACTGCTTTCAAAGACCTTATTTGTTTGCGAAAACAGTACGTCGTAATATTCTATTTCCTTATGATATTCGCGGTTTAAAACCGGATATGAGTCGTATAGAATATCTCTTTGATCTACTACATATGCCACTAAATTATATGGAGCGCGGTAATGATGAGTTGTCTGGTGGTGAAATGCAACGAATATGCCTTATTCGGAGCCTTATTTTTGAGCCTAAAGTGTTGCTTTTAGACGAGGTTACGTCTGCCTTAGATGCGACGAATACATCTATTGTAGAAAATGTTATTGATGAGCTTCATAAAAAGGGGATCACCATTATCTCCATTACTCATAATGAAGAGCAAAGCTTGCGTACTGCAAATCGCCGCATCACTATCGTAGACGGTCAATTAGCTAAAGAGGAGGTACTGATATGAGTCAGTTTCAAACTATATCTACTATATCGTTGTGCCTTGCATCAGTGCTAGTTATTATTAGTATGATTATGTCTTATCGACAAGAATTGAAGCTAGAAAAGGATATTTTCATCAGTGCTATACGTGCTACAGTTCAACTATTAGTCATCGGGTTTATTTTATCCTATATTTTTAGTACGGAAAGTCCAATATTTATTATTGGCTTACTTGGATTTATGGCTTTTAATGCCGCTTATAACTCAGCTAAACGAGGGCAAGGGATTCCGCATGCGTTATGGATTTCTTGGTTTGCTATCACCATTGGTGCATGGATAACCTTATCTATTTTATTGGTAACTGGCGTGCTTAGTTTTACTGCGTACCAATTGATTCCTGTTGGTGGTATGGTCATTAGTGGTGCTATGGTAGCCATTGGGCTTTGTTATCGTCAAATGCTATCAAATTTTGAATTGCGTAAACAAGAGGTGGAAATTAAATTAGCCTTGGGTAGTACACCTAAACAAGCTTCGAAAGCAATAGTTCGTGATGTTATAAAGACGGGTCTACAACCTACTGTAGATAGTGCCAAGACATTAGGTATCGTAGCGCTGCCGGGGATGATGACAGGCCTTATCCTAGCAGGCATGCCTCCATTAGAAGCTGTAAAATATCAAATGATCGTTACATTTATGTCGTTATCCACTATATCGATTGCTTGTTTTATTACCTGTCAGTTGTCTTATAGGACATTTTTTAATACTAGAAATCAATTATATAAGTAATTTCTATTAAAATCTTAATAGTAAATAAGGAATTAATTTAATTACATACATTTTAGTCATATTCGATATAGATAATCGATATAAATTAGAAATTCCCATACTATAAAGGTTGCTTCCTCTTATGAGGGAGTAACCTTTTATTATTGTGTGTCAAATTCCTATGTTTTTTAGTAGGAATAGTGGTATACTATGTACAGTATCAGTGAAATACCAGAAGACTGGTTGTCATATACTTTCATATACCTAAAGAGGGGTGGCATTGCCACTAGAAAGATTTGAGGTAAGTACTATGTATGATGTAAAATCTCCAAAGGCGGAGGAATTTATTTCCCATCAGGAAATCCTTGACACCCTTGCCTATGCAGAGGAAAACAAGGAAAATAGGGAGTTGTTAGATGCTATTTTAGCAAAAGCTGCTACATTTAAGGGGTTAAACCATAGAGAAGCAGCTGTTCTATTAGAATGTCCGTTGCCTGAATATAAGGAAAAGCTTTATGCGTTAGCTAAAGAAATCAAGAAAGCTATTTATGGTGATCGCATCGTTCTATTTGCACCATTATATTTGTCTAACTATTGTATTAATGGTTGTGTATACTGTCCGTACCACTCTAAAAATCGCGATATTAAACGTAAAAAGTTGACTCAAGACCAAATTAGAGAAGAGGTTATTGCCTTAGAAGCAATGGGGCATAAGCGCATTGTTATTGAGTCTGGTGAAGATCCTCTTAATAATCCTCTTGAATATATTTTGGAATCTATCAAGACTATTTACGGTATTAAAAATAAAAATGGCGAAATTCGCCGTGTAAACGTAAATATTGCAGCTTGTTCCGTTGAGGATTACAAGAAATTACATGAAGCTGGTATTGGTACATATACATTATTCCAAGAAACGTACAATAAAGAAAACTACGAAGCACTTCATCCAACAGGCCCTAAGAGCGACTACGCCTACCATACAGAGGCGATGGACCGCGCTATGCAAGGTGGCATTGATGATGTAGGTATCGGTGTTCTTTATGGCTTAGAACATTATAAATATGATTTTGTAGGTTTGTTGATGCATGCAGAGCATTTAGAAGCAGTATTTGGTGTAGGTCCACATACAATTTCTGTACCTCGTATTTGTCCAGCTGATGATATCGATGTAGATGATTTCAGTAATGCTGTACCTGACGATATATTTGAGAAAATCGTTGCTCTTATTCGTGTATCCACACCGTATACAGGTATGATTATGTCTACCCGTGAAAGTCAATCCATGCGTGAACGCGGATTGGCATTAGGTATCTCCCAAATTAGTGGTGGCTCTCGTACTAGCGTAGGTGGTTATAAAGAAGAAGAGAAACCAGAGGATAATTCGGCTCAATTTGATCGCAGTGACACACGTACATTAGATGAAATCGTAGATTGGTTACTAGATCTTGGATATGTGCCTAGTTTCTGTACTGCATGCTATCGAGCAGGTAGAACAGGGGACAGATTTATGGCCCTCGCTAAATCCGGCCAAATCCATAACTGTTGCCAACCTAATGCATTGATGACATTAAACGAATACATCATGGATTATGGTGACGAAAAAACTAAAGCTCATGGCGCTAAGGTTATTGAACAACAGTTAGAAAATATCAAAAATGATTTAGTTAAAGATAAAGCTAAAGCTTATATTGCACAGATGAAAGACGGCGAACGAGACTTCCGGTTCTAAGTAATTCACTGATCGTGAACCTCCTATTGATAATGGGAGGTTCTTTTTTGTTGAGAAAATGTCAAAAGTTAAATGAGAATAAAATATATAAAATGGTTTATTTTATTCGCTTTTTGATGTATAATAAATAAAAATGATAATGATAATACGTTGAATTATTATAATAATATTGATTATAAACTACTGAGGGATATGATGATTAAGAAAAAACGTTGGCGCATTTCTACAAGCGACAAAGAACAAGAAAATATCTTAATCCGTGAACTTGGTGTAAATCCTATTGTGGCAAAATTAATGGTAAATCGCCACATAGATGTTGACGAAGGGCGGAAGTTTTTACAAGGTTCTTTGTCAGATTTGTTAGATCCATTCACATTAAAAGATATGGATGTAGCTGTTTCGCTAGTTCAGGAGACAATTGAAAAGCATAAACCAATCGTTATTTATGGCGATTATGATGTAGACGGTATTACTGCAACATCTGTTCTATATCGATTTTTAAAGAAATTAGGTGCCGATGTTACCTATTACATACCAGAGCGTCAAAGCGAAGGTTATGGACTCAATTTAGAGGCTTTAGAGCACCTTATAGAGCGAGGGACGGCTCTAGTTATTACCGTAGACTGCGGTATTAGCTCTTACGATATTGTAGAGGCTGTACGTGACCGTATTGATATGATTATTACGGATCATCATACGGCACCAGATTTGATTCCACGAGCAAAGGCTGTTATTAACCACAAGCAGAAGGATTGTCCTTATAAGGATAAAAACTTGTCCGGCGTTGGGGTTGCCTTTAAATTATGCCAAGCCTTATGGCTTACAAAATATGGTGAATGGTATTTAGATGATTTAGATATTGTCGCATTAGGTACTGTGGCAGATGTAGTACCGTTAGTCGGTGAGAACCGCATCATTGTAAAAGCAGGCTTAGAGAAGATGAATAGTCATCCTAATTTAGGCATTAAAAAGCTTATCGATGTAGCAGGTCTCCATGAACGAACTATAACATCTGGACATATCGGTTTTACTTTGGCACCTCGCCTTAATGCAGCAGGTCGCGTAACGCATGCAACACGTGCTGTTGAGTTACTTGTTACCGATGATGCTGATACGGCAGAAGCTATTGCAGAGGAATTAAATGAAACTAACCGTGAACGCCAAGAACTGGAGCGGAATATTCATGAACTTGCTCGCATCGATGTGGCTAATCAAGGTCATAAAGCGGATTATGTAACGGTGGTGGCTGGTGAAGACTGGCATCCTGGTGTTATCGGTATCGTGGCTTCTCGTTTAGTTGAGGAGTTTTATAAACCAACCTTAGTCATCAGTATTCATGATGGCGTTGGTAAAGGGTCCTGCCGCAGTATTGATGGCTTTAATATCTACGATGCACTCAAGTCCTGTGAAGATGTGTTACTACAGTTTGGTGGTCATGCTGCAGCAGCAGGCTTTAGTATTGATGCAAGTCGTATAGATGAATTACGAGACCGCTTAACGGCGTATTGTAAAGAGCATGTAACACCGGAAGAATACATTCCTGTCGTTGCTATTGATGCGGAACTACCCGTTGATGATATCGATGTAGATATCATTGACCGCGTATCAGCCCTTGAACCGTATGGTATGGCTAATAGTACGCCGGTCTTTGCCGTTATGGAAGCAACGGTACAAGATATTATGCTTATGGGTCAGTTAAAAAATCATTGTAAGGTGATTTTAGAAACCTCAAGTGGCACGTTAGATGCCATTGCTTGGAATCGTCCAGATTTGTTTAAAACCATATTTGTTGGAACTGTGGTGAAAGTAGCATTTTCATTGCAAAAGAATGAATGGCAAGGGATGGTTTCTCCACAGCTTATGATCCAAGCTATTGAACCATTGAATGAAGAGCCTATTACACTTTCAACAGAAGGGCTTAGACAAATGTATGTCATAGTCAAACAAGCTATGCGTGGTCGTAGTCAATCGGTTTACAATGTGGAACAAGAAATTTTGCGCCGCAAGCCGGCAGATCAAAATAATCGTAGTGCCCTTACATCCTTAGATGTTTTTAAGGAGTTGGGCATCATCGAAGAATATACAAGTGATGATGGTCAATTAATGCTAAGATGGAATGCCGTTGAAGGAAAATTAGATCTTGTCACATCCGTAACATTTCTTACCTATAGTGTATAGGAGGTGACACCATGACAACTGTAAATGAAGAAGGTAAAGCTTTGGTTGAACAAGGTACATTCAACAAAGAAAAAGCTTTAGCTGAATTTATGGAATATATCCATACCTATTTAACAGATGATGAGTGTAACCAAGTATTGAAGGCTTTTGAACTTGCTGATAAGGCTCATGAAGGTCAATTAAGAGCTTCTGGTGAGCCATATATCATGCATCCACTAGCAGTAGCTGAAATTTTGGCACACTTACAAATCGACCATATTACGCTTATGGCTGCACTTATGCATGATGTAGTTGAAGATACATCGTATTCGAAGGAAGACTTAGAGAAAATGTTTGGCTCTGAGGTGGCTTTCCTCGTTGATGGTGTAACGAAATTAAACCAGTTTCAATATGAAACAAAAGAAGATCGCCAAATGGAAAATTATCGGAAGATGATTTTGGCTATGGCGAAGGATGTGCGCGTCGTTGTTATCAAATTGGGTGACCGCTTACATAATATGCGTACCTTAAAGCATATGCGTAGCGACAAACAAAAGCGTATTGCAAAGGAAACATTAGAAATCTTTGCTCCTCTAGCACATCGCCTTGGTATCTTCAATGTGAAATGGGAACTAGAAGATTTATCATTCCGCTATTTAGAGCCGGAAAAATATTATGATCTTGTAGATCAAATGAAACAAAAACGCCAAGCTCGTGAGGACATTGTAAATGATACGATGAGTCAACTCACTAAAGCTTTAGGAGAAGCTCATATTAAGGCCGATATCAAAGGTCGTCCAAAACACTTCTACAGTATTTACAAGAAGATGAAAAAGGACAACCGTGATTTATCTCAAATTTACGACTTGCTTGCTGTTCGCGTTATTGTTGATACAATTCCAGATTGCTATGCCGTACTAGGTATTGCGCATAGCTTGTGGAAACCATTGCCATATCGTTTCAAGGATTACATTTCCATGCCGAAATCTAATATGTATCAATCCTTGCATACAACGGTTATCGGTACCATGGGGCAACCTGTAGAAATCCAAATTCGTACATGGGAAATGCACCGTGTATCTGAGTATGGTGTTGCTGCTCATTGGCGCTATAAAGAAGGCAATAAAAATGGCGATAAGGATTTCGACCAAAAGGTTGCCTGGTTACGCCAAGTCCTTGAATGGCAAGATACAAGTAATCCAACAGAACTAGTTAATGCGTTAAAACTAGACGTTTTCTCTGGTGAGGTATTTGTATTCACACCAAAGGGCGATGTTGTTAAATTGCCTATCGGTTCGGTTCCACTTGATTTTGCGTACCGTGTTCATACCGATGTTGGTCATCGCTGTGTAGGGGCTAAGGTAAACGGTAAAATTGTACCGCTAGATTACACCTTACAAAATGGCGATATTGTAGATATTATTACATCTAAAACAGGTCGCCCAAGTCTTGATTGGCTTAATATCGTAGGCTCTTCTGAAAGTAAGAGCAAAATTCGCAACTGGTTCAAGCGTGAAAATAAAGCTGAAAATATTGAAAAAGGCCTAGAAGCACTTGAAAAAGAAGCAAAACGATTAAACTATAGTTGGAAAGAATTAATCGCTGATAATCGTCTCCAACAAGTTACAAAACAGCTGAAAGCAGGTACTGAAGAGGAAATGTTTGCTGCTTGTGGCTATGGTGGTATTCCTGTCAGCACTGTTCTCTTGCGGTTAATTGAACTTTATAAAAAATCTAAAGAAGCAGAAGAATCTAAGCGCAGCACTGAACAAATCATTGAGAAGTTAAAAGCTCAAGGGCCAAAAACGACCAAGAATGGTACGGGCGTTCTCGTAAAAGGGGAAGCTGGTGTCATGGTACGTATGGCGAAATGCTGTAGCCCAGTTCCTGGTGATGATATCATCGGATACATCACGCGTGGTCGTGGTGTATCTGTCCATCGCTCCGATTGTACGAGCCTTGGCCATACGCCAGAAGATTTAGAGCGTATGATTGAAGTTTCTTGGGATGGTTCCTCTGGTGAATCCTTCCATGTAGGCATCGATATTCAAGCATACGATCGAAATGGTCTGTTGATGGAGGTTATGGCAGTACTTTCAGAGTTAAAAATCACCATTACAAACATCAATGCTAAGGTTCAAGAAGATACTAAAACTGTAAGTATCAATGTTGTGGCCGATATCCGTGATATTTCACAACTTGATTTTGTTATGACTAAGTTGCGCCGTATTCGTGAAGTATATACAGTACAGCGTAGTAAAGGAGGGGCTTAATGAGTGAACAACAATTAGTGCTTATGCGCATGCCATTAGGTCCATTAGGGACTAATTGTTATGTTATTGGAGATAAAGCGGTAGGCGAAGCTTTCATTATTGATCCTGCTACTGCTGAAGTATTAGAGTCTCTAAAGAAGCACGACTTGAAACCAAAGGCGATTTTATTAACCCATGGTCATGGTGATCATATTGGTGGCGTTCAAGAGATTGTAGATACATATCATGTGCCTGTATATATTCAAAAGGGTGATATACCGTATCTGTCAGATCCTGAACTCAATCTCAGCGCTTATAGTAATCCAACACCAATCAAGGTAAAGGCTGACATTATCGAGGTTAAACAAGGTGACCACATTACCTGTGGTGCTATTGACCTTGAAGTGCTTGAAACACCGGGGCATACGCCAGGTGGGGTATGTTATTACATGGAAGGTCTTGTATTTGTAGGAGATACTCTCTTTAGAGATTCCGTAGGTCGTACAGATTTTCCAAATGGTTCTTATGAGACATTAATGGAATCCATTAAAACTCAGCTTTATAAATTGCCTGACAATACAATGGTATATCCTGGTCATGGACCAGAAACAAATATAGGTTATGAAAAACAATACAACCCATTCGTTGGGGCGTAGGTTTTATAAAACTTTTGTAAGAAGTAAAGGGGATAGTTATCATGAACACAACATTAGAGAAATTAAAAGAACGCATTAAAGATAAAAAATACAAATTGACTACACAACGTCAAACAATTTTACAAGCCTTCATCGATGCTGATGAAAATCATTTGAGCGCTGAAGACGTATATGTACTTGTAAAAGAAGTAGCTCCTGATATCGGCTTAGCTACTATTTACAGAACACTTGATCTATTCACTGAACTTGATTTGTTAAAACGTCTTGATTTCGGTGATGGTCGTAACCGTTACGAATTAAATGATGAAGAGTTCGCTCATTTCCATCATCATTTGATTTGTGTAAAATGTGGTAAAGTATCTGAGTTCGAAGACGATATGCTTGAAACATTAGAGTCCATCATCGCTAAAAAATTGAACTTCCGCACTATTGACCATCAATTGAAAGTATATGGGTACTGCAGCGATTGCCAAAATCATATGACTGAAGCAGAACTTGAAAAATTAGAACGTATGGCTCATCACCATGCTTAATGGATATCTATATACGGGGCCATTACCACTTGGCTCCGTAGTAGCCCATAACTGTGGTGCTGCTGGTTTATTCTCTGATAAAGTTAATCCAGAGGTTCTTCTAGAGGCTATAGAGGTAGACGGTTTATATCGTTTGACTGTAACCATTGGTGAGGTCGTAAAAACTTTTGACGGTGATATTTCATCTATGGGTCGTCGTCGAATTGGCCAAGCCTTATTGCGCTATCTGCGTGAATATCAAGGCTTGCCAGCCGATGCTCCATGGGGGACTATGGTCGGTGTGCGCCCTACAAAGCTATTACATAAATATATAGATACATATGGCTCTGTCCACGCAGCAACTCGTCACATTAGGGACGAGTTTTCTGTGTCTATGGAAAAGCTTACAACGTTGGGGGCCATCGGCGAGTATCAACGTCCATTTTTGGCTGATACAGACGATAAAAAGGTGAGTCTCTATTGTGGCATTCCTTTCTGTGATACGCGTTGTGTGTACTGCTCGTTTCCTTATGGTCTTTATCAGGATTACACTGATAAAAGTCAATTTTTAACAGCTTTAGGCCGTGATATGGATGATATGAAAGATATTGCTCAGTCTTATGGCTTAACGGTAGATACCCTCTATATGGGTGGCGGTACACCGACGGTATTAGGGAATGAAGACTTTCACCAAGTCCTAAAACAGTTATCTGTTTTAGTGCCGGAAGGACATGAGTTTACTGTAGAGGCGGGGCGTCCAGATTCTGTTAATCCTCGGAAGATACGATCTATGCTCGATTTTGGTGTAAATCGTATCAGTATTAATCCACAAACGATGCAAGACGATATTTTGCGGCGCATTGGGCGTGGACATAGTGCGCAGGATATTGATGAATTGTTACAATATGTAAAAGTTAATACACCATTTGCTGTAAATATGGATTTTATTGCAGGTTTACCGCATCAAACGATGCAAAACATGGTAGAGAATATAGATTACGTATGTCAAAATTTGCCGGAAAATGTTACAATTCATACGTTAGCATTAAAACGTGGTAGCCCATTGTATGATTTACATATGCAAGATGATATTCCTGAAGAACATCTCGTAGCAGAAATGGTACAATATGGTAAAGAGCGTCTTGAAGCAGCTGGCTATGTGCCATATTATCTATATCGCCAACAATATATGAGAGGGCAATTAGAGAATATTGGCTATACCTTGCCAGGTAAAGCGTGCGAATATAATATTCAGATCATGGAAGAGCGACAAAGTATTCTATCCATGGGACCTGGTAGCTCATCTAAGTGGATGCGCGCCCCTGAATATCGTCAATTGAAACAGCACATGCCAAAGGATGTTGATGTTTACCACGCAACGATAGATGCACTATTAGAGAAACGACATAGAATTTGTGAGAAATTTTGGGAGGTTGTGTAATGGCTATTAGAAAACCAAGAGGTACACAAGACTTTTTGCCAGAGCAAATGATAAATTGGCACTATATTGAACAACGTATGCGTGAAATTTGTAAAGTATACGGGTTCAATGAAATTCGCACACCTGCCTTTGAAGATACTAAATTATTCTTGCGCGGTATCGGTGAAACTACAGATGTAGTACAAAAGGAAATGTATACATTTACTACAGGCGATGATGGTGGCTCTAGCTTCACATTGCGTCCTGAAAATACGGCTTCTGCTGTACGTGCATACTTAGAAAATAAAGTATATGGTAAAGAAGGCCTTACAAAATGGTATTACATGGGACCTATGTTCCGTCATGATAAACCACAAGCAGGTCGTTACCGTCAATTCCATCAATTTGGTGCAGAGGTACTAGGCTCTCAATCTCCAGTGGTAGATAGTGAAGTTATCTGTATGGTTGTACAATTGTTGAAAGACTTTGGCCTTAAAGACCTTAATGTAGAGGTGAACTCTGTAGGTTGCCCAACATGCCGCCCTGTATATCGTGAAAAATTAATTGAATTCTTTGAACCTAAAAAAGAACAATTATGCAGTGATTGCCAAGAACGTTTATATAAAAATCCGTTGCGTATCTTGGATTGCAAAAATGAAACATGTAAATCTTTGTCCGTAGGTGCTCCTGAAATTCACGAACATTTATGTGAAGAGTGTCATGATCACTTCGAAGAATTGAAGACCTATTTAACGGCTGCTAATGTGCAATATACATTGAACCCTCGCCTTGTACGTGGTCTTGATTATTACACAAAGACAGCATTCGAAGTACAATACACTCCATTAGGCGCACAAAGTGCCGTAGCAGGTGGTGGTCGTTACGATGGCCTTGTAGAGGAACTTGATGGTCCTCATACGCCAGCAATTGGCTTTGCTATGGGCATGGAGCGTTTGCTATTAGCACTTGAAAAACAAAACTTATTGCCTGAACCATCTGTTGAACCATCTGCATTTGTAGTGGCTCTTGGTGATGCGGCTAAGGTAGAGGCTTTCAAAATTTGCCAAGCATTACATGATGCATATGTATCTGTTGAAATGGACGGACAGGGCAAGAGTATGAAGGCACAATTAAAATATGCTAACAAAATTAATGCAAAATATGTTATCATATTGGGTGATGATGAATTGGCTCGTGGGGAAGCCATAATCCGATTCATGGAAACTAGTGAACAAGAAACTGTACCACTTGATACAGTTTCTGAACGTATAACTTCTTTGGTGAAAGGATGACAATTAGAATGGAAACAATGCAAGGCTTACACCGTACGCACGGTTGTGGCACCATCTCTGAACAAGAGGTAGGTAAAGAGGTCGTATTATGTGGTTGGGTTGAACGCCGTCGTGACCACGGTGGTTTGATTTTCTTGGATCTACGCGATCGTTCTGGCGTAGTACAAGTGGTAGCGTCTCCAGATCATAACGTAGAATCTTTCCACAAAGCAGAGGATGTTCGTAATGAATATGTACTTTGTGTACGTGGTAAAATTACAAAACGTGATGAAGCCGCTATTAATCCAAACCTTCCTACAGGTGCATACGAAATGTTCTGTGAAGAGTTGCGCGTATTGAACTCCGCTAAAACTCCTCCATTCTATATTCAAGATGATATCGATGTAGATGAAAATATTCGTTTGAAATATCGTTACCTTGACTTGCGTCGTCCAGAAATGCAACGCAACTTGATTTTGCGTCACAAAGTAACGAAAGCAATGCGCGACTTCTTCGATAGCCGCGATTTCTTGGAAATTGAAACTCCAATGCTTACTAAATCTACACCAGAAGGCGCTCGTGACTATTTAGTACCTTCTCGTGTAAATGCTGGTACATTCTATGCATTGCCACAATCTCCACAAATTTTCAAACAAATCTTGATGGTTGCTGGTTATGAAAAATACTTCCAAATCGTTCGTTGCTTCCGCGATGAAGATTTGCGTGCAGACCGTCAACCTGAGTTCACTCAGCTCGACTTGGAAATGTCCTTCGTAGATGAAGAAGACATTTACTCTATGCTTGAAGAAATGATTGCTCATGTATTTAAAACTACATTGGGCAAAGAAATTCCATTGCCTATGCCTCGTATTACATGGGATGAAGCAATGGATAAATACGGTTCTGATAAACCAGACCTTCGCTTCGACATGGCCTTTACTGATGTAACTGATCTTGTTAAAGATACAGAATTTAAAGTATTCCGCTCTGTAATCGATAACGGTGGTGTAGTTAAAGGTATCGTTGTACCTGGCGATGCTGGTATTCCACGTCGTGAACTTGATGACCTCGTTGAATATGTAAACCGTTACGGTGCAAAAGGCCTTGCATGGGCTTGCTTCAATGAAGATGGTTCCATCAAGTCTCAAATCATGAAGTTCTTAGGTGAAGATACAATCCGCAATATCGGTGAAAAAATGGGCGCTAAAGGTGGCGACCTTGTATTGATGATTGCTGATAAACCTGCCACTGTGGCACGTGCATTAGGCGAATTGCGCCTTGAAATGGCACGCCGCATGAACATGATTGACCAAGATAAATTGGCATTCACATGGGTAACTGATTTCCCTATGTTTGAATATAACGAAGATGAAAAACGTTATGTTGCAATGCACCATCCGTTCACAATGCCTCGTCATGAAGATCTTGATAAATTGGAATCTGATCCTGGCAGCGTAAAAGCGATTGCTTACGACATGGTATTGAACGGTGTTGAAATCGGTGGCGGTTCCTTGCGTATTTACCAATCCGATGTACAAGAAAAAGTATTCAAAGCTATTGGTTTATCTGAAGAAGAAGCTAAATCTAAATTCGGCTTCATGCTTGATGCATTCCAATACGGTGCACCTCCTCATGCTGGTTGTGCATTCGGCCTTGATCGTCTTGTTATGTTGATGGCAAAACGTCAATCTATCCGCGACGTAATCGCATTCCCTAAAACTCAATCTGCTTCTGATATCATGAGCCAAGCTCCATCTGAAGTAGAACCTAAGCAATTAAAAGAGTTGCATATTAAACCAGATATCGAGGAAGAAGAAGAGCAATCTTTGGTGTAAAAACATAGGCAAGAATTGATTAAATTTGAAATGTCAAGACTTGTTAATTACGAATCTTTCTGATACTATTTATGTATAAGATATCCCTGCCATGTGCGTGTGATATCGCAGTTTTGAGCCAACACATTTACTTCGGGAGTCCGAACTCTCGTCTGAACGTTACGCCCTTACGGGACAACTGAAGGATGAGGAGGACACCCACCTGCCCTAAGCAGGATCAAAACGCGGTACATTACGGCATGGTGGGGCTTTTTTGCGTGTAAAAATGGTATGTAATGTCATATACTATATATAGAAAAGACCAGCCAATATCGTTATTATAGGCTATTGATCTATAAATTATATTCTTAATGAATACAATTTACTGGACTGTACGATTAATAAAACTTTAGAGTTAATAGATAAGATGTTATGGATTGAGGTGATAGAATGGATAGTTTATTTGATATGACGCCTACCAATACGTATGAACCGTTACCGGTGCGTATGCGTCCTACCACATTAGACCATTTATATGGTCAAGAAAAAGCGGTAGGGAAGGGGACTTTCTTGCGCGCCATGGTTGAAAAGGATACAATTCCATCTATGCTTTTTTATGGCCCTTGTGGAACGGGTAAAACTACACTGGCAGGTATTATTGCGAAGGTTAGCAATAGCCATTTTGTAAATTTAAATGCTACTAATGCGGGCATAAGTGAGCTGCGTAATATCATAGAGGATGCTCGTAAGCGGGTGCGATCTTTACAACAACGAACTATTTTATTCCTCGATGAAATTCATCGCTTTAATAAAAGCCAACAAGATGTGTTATTACCTTGTGTAGAGGATGGCACAATCATCCTTATTGGCGCTACCACAGAAAATCCATTTTTTGAGGTAAATAGACCTCTTTTATCTCGTCTAAGATTAATTACCTTAGAGGCACTTACACCAAAGGCTATAGGCCAAATTTTGCGCCGTGCTATTACAGATGAAGAGGTAGGCCTTGGTAAACGTCGTCTACAGGTGACAGATGAGGTTCTTGAAGATGTGGGGATTTTCGTCAATGGCGATGGGCGTATGGCGTTAAATATTTTAGAGCAAGCTGCAGCAATGGTACCCGATGAAGGGGCTATTACTATAGAGGTCCTTGAAAAGGTTGTAGGCCGCCGTATTTATACATACGACAAAAAAGGTGATAGCCACTATGATACAATCTCTGCGTTTATTAAAAGTATGCGTGGCTCTGATGTGCAAGCAACGATGCACTACTTGGCACGTATGATTGAAGCTGGCGAAGATCCTAACTTTATTGCTCGTCGTATCGTAATTTGTGCTGCTGAGGATGTAGGTCTAGCAGACCCTCAAGCTTTAATTCTCGCCAATGCAGCAGCTCAAGCTGCTCATATGGTAGGTTTCCCTGAAGCGCGCATTATATTATCTGAGGCGGCTTGCTATGTAGCCTTAGCGCCGAAAAGTAATTCTGCTTATATGGCAATCGATGCAGCTGTTGCCGATGTGCGTCATAAGGAATGTGGTCAGGTTCCAGATCATTTAAAAGATAGTCATTACAGTGGGGCTAGCAAACTAGGCCATGGGAACACCTATAAGTATGCTCATAACTATCCAAATGGCTATGTAAAGCAGCAGTATTTACCAACACCTCTTGTAGATGCTACATACTACAATGGTATTAAGCGAGGGAAAGAAGAACAGTTACTTCGTGACTGGGAGGAACGGCGTAAAAGCTAACTAAATACTTCGATATATGCTATAATATAATGATAAGTTAATTTACAGTAGTGTTATATAGTAAGGGGTTTGTATAGATTTATGGCAGAAGAAAAAACTTCCACCAAAAAACGCAATACACGACGAAAGCGAACAAGTACAAAACAACAAACTAAATCTCAAGGGTTTTCCTTGCGTAGCGAAGTTAAAGGTTTAATTGTAATTGCCTTTGCAGTTATTTCCTTGCTCGGGTTCTTTGGCTTTGAACTCGGTCTTGTAGGACAGATTTTAACAGGTATATTCCGTTATGGCTTTGGCCTAGGCGGTATTATTCCATGTCTTGGCGTTTTCTGGGTAGGCTGGCGATTATTATATAAGGGAACATTTATTTCCATTACTAAACGAGGCGTTGTAATGACCTTGTTCTTCCTATTTTTGCTAGCTCTCGTTCCATTGTGGCGCGTTCCTGAGGGGCAGGAACTCATCACAACACAATTGGCTAATCAAGGTGGTGTTGTAGGTGGCGCCATCGCTACATTCCTTCGCACATTATTAGGTGAACTAGGGGCTATCATTTTAGATGTGTTCTTATTACTTGCCTTTGGTATTCTAATTACCCGTTTATCCTTGCGCAGTGGCTTGCAAAAAGCGGCGGATAAAACTCAAGTAGGATTAGATGTAGCTAAAGAAGTGGCTGCTGAAAAGGTGGCTGTAGCTAAAGAAGTCTTTGAAGACTGGAACGAACAACGTAAAGAAGCAGCAGAGCAACGTAAAGCGTATAACAGGGAAAAGGATACACGCTTTGCTGATGCTGCCGATCAAGCGCTAGATGCATTGGAAAAACGCGGTATAACTGCTGATAGAGATAATTTTGAAACTAGTACACTTGTAGATAATGAACCTATGGTAGACACAGTGACAACTGTGGAAACACCAAAGGCTCCTACATCTTGGAAAGAATTAGCCGAGATAGAGGCCCGCAATCGAGCAGCGGAACAATTGGCGAATATTTCTGAAGCTTCTGGTGATGCTAAGTCTTATGATGCAGATGATTTCGATCAATTCTCTGATGCTAGTAGATCTACAGGTGATGATTATGTATATGTTCCAGATGAGGATTATACATATACTCCAGATGAAGGGTATACAGATGATTCTGAATCAGTAGACAATACTCATGTGGAACAGCCGGAGTTCACATATCAAAATACAACGATTGGTCCGTTGGAAACTAATCACGCTGCTATAGCTTCTGCTGTACCTGGAACAGGTGCTGCTGCAAGTTCTGTAAGTGCTGGTGCAGGTATGAATGGCATGAGCTTGCAAGTACCGTCTACCATTAGTACTACAGAAGATACAGCACAAGTGGCAGTGTCTAAAGAGGGTCAAATTCACCGTACCTATGATAGACCTTACCATTTCCCAAGCCTTGATATTTTGGCGAAAGGGAAGGGGAGTCAAAGCAATGGTGAAGAAGTAGCACAAAATGCAATGATGCTTGAAAATGTATTGAGTAACTTTGGCATTACTGCTAAGGTCGTTAATGCAACGCAAGGCCCAACTGTTACACGTTATGAAATTGAACCTGCACCAGGTGTGAAGGTTAGCCGAATCGTTAATTTAACAGATGATATTGCCCTTAATTTAGCGGCTCAACATATTCGTATGGAGGCGCCAATTCCTGGTAAATCCGCTATTGGTATTGAGGTTCCTAATAAGACAACAGAGGCTGTACATTTGCGCGATGTTCTTGATTGCAGTGACTTCAAGGATGCTCGTGGTGGCATTCCAGTTGGTCTTGGTAAGGATATTGCAGGTAAACCTGTTATTACTGACCTTGCGAAGATGCCTCACTTGCTCGTAGCAGGTACTACGGGTTCTGGTAAGTCTGTATGTGTTAACACATTGATTTCCAGTATTCTATTTAGTCGTAAACCAGAAGAGGTCAAGTTATTATTAATCGACCCTAAGATGGTTGAATTGTCTATTTATAACGGCATTCCTCATTTGATGGCGCCAGTTGTAACAGACATGAAAAAAGCAGCTGCTGTATTGCGTTGGGCCGTTCGTGAAATGGAGGCTCGTTATAAAGCCTTTGCAGCGTCTGGTAAACGCGATATTAAGAGCTATAATGAAGCGCATCCTAAGGCGGCTATGCCATTAATCGTACTGATTATTGACGAGTTAGCTGACCTTATGATGACAGCTCCTGATGATATTGAAGAATCTATTAGCCGCTTAGCACAAATGGCGCGTGCTGCGGGTATTCATATGGTACTTGCTACACAACGTCCATCTGTTAATGTTATTACTGGTTCTATTAAGGCCAATGTACCGAGCCGTATTTCCTTTGCCGTAGGTTCTCAAATTGATTCCCGTACTATCCTCGATATGGCAGGGGCAGAAAAATTACTTGGTAAAGGTGATATGTTGTTTGCTCCAATCGGGGCGAATAAACCAATTCGTGTACAAGGTGCATTCATCTCTGATGATGAAGTGGAACATCTTGTGGAATTTGTAAAAGCTCAACGAGAACCAGAATATGATGATACTGTTACGCAAGAGGCTGAAAAGGAAACAGAAAAAGAATCATCTGAAGAAAATGATATTTACCGCGATGAATTATTAGAACGTGCTGTTAATCTCGTTATGGAATCTGGTCAAGCATCTGTATCTATGTTACAGCGTCGATTCCGCATAGGTTACACTCGTGCGGCTCGCCTAGTAGATACGATGGAAGATCTTAAAATTGTTGGTCCTAGTATGGGCAGTAAGGCTCGAGAAATTTTGATGAGCCCTGAACAAGCTAAGGCGCGATATTTCTCAGACTCCAATGATGAGCAATAATTAAATGATTACGATATGAGTAGTATGTAGAGTTAGAAAGGAACGAAAATGGCTGAATTAGGCGAAGAATTACGACGTGAACGGGTAAGACGTAATTTAACCTTTAAAGATGTGGAGCAAGTACTGCACATTAAAACAACCTATTTAGAAGCTATCGAAGATGGTAAGTATGACATCATTCCTGGTCAGGTCTACGTAAAAGGCTTTATTCGTAATTACGGTAATTATTTAGATCTTGATGGTGATCGCTTGGTGAAAGCTTATCAAAGTCAGGTAGGTGATATAGATACCTTTTCTTTGCGTTCTGTTACACGGCAGAAAGCGCAAGCGACACCAAATTTGGTGCAAAGTGAATTCGTTGAATATCAAACATCTAAAAAGCGCATGTCCTTAGAAACGCGTCAACGTAAACGTCAACGTTCTATTGTACAGGAACGCATTATTTTAGGCATAATTTTGTTCTGTATGGCATTATTTTTACTTTGGTTATTCCTTTTCTGATAAAAGGAAAGAAAGGCATTTACTCAATCGATGGATAGATTTTTAGTAACAGAACCTTCGGATATGAAGGAACGTGGCTGGGCCGAATTAGACTTTGTCCTCATCAGTGGGGACGCCTATGTAGACCATCCGTCCTTTGCTCCTGCCGTTATCGGCAGGTACCTAGAGTCCAAAGGCTATCGTGTAGGCATTATAGATCAACCAGATTGGAATGATGTAGAGGCTTTCAAAAAACTAGGTAAACCGCGTCTAGCGTCCCTTGTTACAGCAGGAAATTTAGACTCAATGCTCAATAAATTTACGGCCGCAAAGAAGATTCGCCGTCAAGATGATTATTCTCCCGGTGGTGAATCTGGTCATCGTCCAGATCGGGCTACCTTGGTATATGCGAACCGCATGAAAGAGGCATATAGTGATGTACCGCTTATTATCGGTGGTATAGAGGCATCCTTGCGTCGCTTTGGTCATTATGATTATTGGTCAGATACGGTACGTCGCTCTATCTTAGTTGATTCTAAGGCCGATGTACTTGTTTATGGTATGGGTGAACTTCAAATTGTGGAATTAGCAGATGCGTTAGATCAAGGTCGCTTTAAAGAGTCCTTGCCATCTATTCGCGGTATTTGTTACATGGCAAAGGAAATTCCTACTATAGACTATGTTGAATGCCCGTCTTTTGAGGAAATTAAAACCGATAAGATGGCCTTTGCTGATGCATTCCGTATTCAATATGATGAACAAGACCCATTTTATGGTCGTATGGTGGTCCAAAAGCATGGGGACAGATATCTTATTCAAAATACGCCTGCTTTGCCTTTGACACAGGAGGAAATGGATGGTGTATATAACTTGCCATATACACGTAAGTGGCATCCTAAATACGATGATAAAGGTGGCGTACCAGCGTTAAGTGAAGTACAATTTAGCCTTGTTAGTCAACGCGGATGTTTTGGTAGCTGTTCATTCTGTGCCATTACCAATCATCAAGGTCGCATCATCCAAAATCGTAGTCATGAGTCTTTAATCGACGAAGCTCAAACTATGATTGAGATGGACAATTTTAAGGGCTATATTCACGATGTTGGGGGCCCTACGGCAAACTTCCGTCATTTAGCATGTGATAAACAAGCTGTATATGGCGCTTGTAAAGGTCGTACATGTGCGGCTCCAGAGCCTTGTGAAAATCTTAATACAAATCACGATGATTATATTGCATTACTCCGTAAATTACGTAAGCTAAAAGGGGTCAAAAAGGTATTTGTTCGCTCTGGTTTGCGCTATGACTATGTTCTAGCAGATAACAATAAAGACTTCGTACGAGAGCTGTGTGAGTTTCACGTTAGTGGCCAATTGAAGGTAGCACCAGAACACGTATCTAAACGGGTTACAAATATGATGGGGAAAGCTGGTAAGGAAGAGTTTCTCACGTTCAAATCTTGGTTTGAAGAGGCTAATAAAAAGCTTGGTAAGAAGCAATATTTAGTGCCATACTTTATGAGTTCTCATCCTGGTTGTGCCTTGGAGGATGCTATTGAATTAGCAGAGTTCTTGCGTGATCAACATATGTATCCGGAACAAGTACAGGATTTTATTCCTACACCAGGCAGCCTATCGACTTGTATGTATTATACGGGTATTAATCCTCTAGATGGAAAGCCCGTATATGTAGCAAAAAAAGGTAGAGATAAAGCTAAGCAAC
Organism: Veillonella sp. ZSJB6; assembly: GCF_051549505.1. Taxonomy (NCBI): domain Bacteria; kingdom Bacillati; phylum Bacillota; class Negativicutes; order Veillonellales; family Veillonellaceae; genus Veillonella; species Veillonella sp. ZSJB6. The sequence goes on from NZ_JBPUGE010000001.1 coordinate 94,636, forward strand.
GTGCTTTAATGCAATATAAAAATATTGAAAATTATGATCTTGTAAAAGAAGCACTCATTGAAGCTAATCGGCGTGATTTAATTGGATTTGGACCAGAATGTTTGATTCCACCACGCCCAATTGGTCGCAATAGTAATCGTACTGGTACGGGCGGTGGAAACCGCAATAGTGTACAAGCTAATAATCGTCGCAGCGGACGTCAGTCCGGTGAGCAGCGTAGTAAGGGAAGATCATCTCGCAGTGGTATGACTAAAAGTCGTCCCTCTAACAAAAGCCGTGGTGGTCGTTAATTATAGAGATTAGTTTTACGAGTCTCATTTGGGGATACTTTATGTCTTATAGGAGGCATATATGAAACGATGGATTGCTCCGGGCATTTTAGCCCTTTTTGTGGTAGGAATGTTGACCTATGGCGTAAACTTTTACCATCAAGAACAATTGGAACATGCAAAAGAGCCAGTTCGTGGTGAGATTACAGTTTATACAGACTTACCAAATAATATAACTACATTGCTTGCTGATCGTTATGAAGATGAGAAGAATGTAAAAGTTACCGTTATGCCTCTTACAGAGGAGCAAATGGCGCAACGTTCGGCCTCAAATGTAGCTGATACATCTGGTGATATTGTACTTACCTCTGAGGATAACCTTGTTGTAGGTGCTAATACTGGAAAATATGCACCTATCGTTAATGAGAAAATTGACGAGGTTCGTGACAATCTAAAGGATACAAATGGATATTGGGTAGGTCTTTGGTATGATCCTATCGTATTTGTTCAAAATGATACCTTCTACAATGGGATAGGTAAATATATTACTACTTGGGATACATTGGGCAAACAAGGTGATTGGTCTATTGTGATGACCGATTTTGTAGCATCCCAAAATGCAGCTAATTTGTTATATAACATGGTGGAATATAGAGGCGAGCCTGAGGCACTGAACTATTTATATAGCTTAAAGCCACATATAATACAACATGCTAAGTTCTTGTCTACCCCAGTTCGTTTAACAGCGCTTGGGGAGTCTAATATCGGCATTGGTAATTTATCTGATGCGGCCCAATATACGCGTCATGGATATCCAATTAAGGTCATTTATCCAACAGATGGGACCTCTTATTATGTAACTGGGGCGGCCGTATTAAAAAATTCAAAACATAAAGCAGATAGCGTCGAATTTATTAATTGGTTGTTGTCTACAAAGACTGCAAAGTATATGGTTGAAAATAACTTCACCTATATATTTACAAACCCAGAAATGGATGAGCCAAAAGACTCATTGGGACATGAGCTAATTTTATGGCCTGTAAATGGCGGTTACACCATTGATGGTAAAAAATTATTACTAAATCACTGGGTTAGCCAAGTGCGTTTCCGTAAGGAATAACTCAGTTATATAGATCCTATTAAGGTAGTAAATTGAAAATAATCTTGTTAAGAAAGGATATAGAATGGGTAAGAAATTAGGATATGTTAGCCTAGGTTGTGCTAAAAACTTAGTAGATACAGAGGTAATGTTAGGCTTATTGAAAGATAATGGCTATACGATTACAGAGGACCTAAGCGAAGCAGATCTTATCGTCGTAAATACCTGTACTTTTATTGAGAAAGCCAAAGCGGAGTCTATCAATACCATTCTTGAGGTAGCTCAATATAAAGAAGATGGTACATGTAAAGGCCTTATTGTAGCAGGTTGCTTAAGTCAGCAATATCAGGATGAGCTATTCAAAGAAATTCCTGAAATTGATGCTTTGATTGGTACAGGTGCATGGGACCAAATCATGGTAGCTGTTGATGCTATTGAGCATGGCAATCGTAGTTGTATCATGGAAAATATTACAAATATCTATGATGAACGCATGCCTCGTATTCAAACAACACCTCGTTACAGTGCGTATGTAAAAATTGCGGAAGGCTGTAACAATGGTTGTACCTTCTGCATTATTCCAAAGGTGCGCGGTGCATTCCGCAGTCGTACTATCGAATCTATTAAGGCTGAAGTGGAACGATTAGCTGCAGCAGGTGTTAAGGAAGTTGTTCTTATTGCTCAGGATACAACTAGTTATGGTATTGACCTTAACGATGGCAAGCCATTGTTGACTACATTGCTTAAGGAGTTAACTACGGTAGAAGGCATCGAATGGATTCGCATGTTATACCTATATCCAACATTCTTCTCCGATGAATTGTTAGATCTTATCGTTAATGAGCCAAAACTTTGTAAATATGTAGATATCCCATTACAACATGTTAATAACGATATTTTAAAACAAATGAATCGTCGAGATGATCGCAATGATATTGAACGGTTGCTTAAGAAAATTAGAAATGCTCCTACACATATTACGTTGCGTACATCTATTATCGTTGGCTTCCCTGGTGAAACAGATGAGCAATTTGAGGAACTTTGCGACTTTGTAAAAGAAATCAAATTTGATAATATGGGCGTATTTACTTATTCTCAAGAGGAAGGTACACCAGCTGGTGCGCGTGAAGACCAAGTGCCAGAAGAGGTAAAAGAAGACCGTTATCATATTCTCATGTCCATCCAAGCCGCTATTTCTGAAGAAAATAACCGCGATTTAGAAGGTACTATTGACTATGCAATGGTAGAAGAAATCGAGGAAGGTGAGAATGGTACATTACTCGCTAAAGGACGCTTAAAATCTCAAGCACCTGATGTAGACGGTAATATGTACATTGAAGACTGCGGAGAAGAGATTCAACCTGGAGATATTCTTAAGGTACAAGTAGAGCAGGGCTTTGCTTACGACGTAGTAGCTACGGTTGTAGAATAAAACACAGCTCGATACATTCGATTGTGGAGGTGATCTGATGATTGTAGAACTCATTTCTACAGGTTCAGAGTTATTGCTAGGTGATACAGTTAACACTAATGTATCTTGGTTAGCACAAGAATTAAATAAATTAGGATATACTATTGCTCATCAATCTGTCGTAGGGGATAATCCAAAGCGTATGGCTGAAGTTTTTCAGTTAGCTAGCTCTCGGGCAGATATTGTTATTAGTACTGGTGGGCTTGGCCCGACACAGGGCGATATTACACGGAATGTATTGGCCGATTCTGTGGGCCGAAAGATTATATTTAATCAAGAGGCGATGGATGAGGTTGAAAGATTTTTCCAACGTGTAAAACGTACTGTGCCTGATGCAAGTCGTCGAGAAGCACAATTGCCAGAAGGTGCAAAGGTACTACATAATCCAGTGGGTGTAGCGCCAGGTGTTGTCGTTGAAGATGGAGATACTACATATATTCTTTTGCCAGGACCTCCTGGTGAAATGAAGGGAATGTTCCAAGATAGTGTAGTTCCCTATTTGAATGATCGCTTTGGTTCACAAGGTGTGGTTACCTCTTATCGATATGGTGTATATGATATTCGCGAAATCGATTTGGAAAATACCTTAATGGATCTCATTAAGAATCAATCAAATCCGACTATAGCGCTATTAATCAAAAAAGGCTATATTGAGGTGCGCATTACGGCTAAGGCTGATACCTTAGAGGCCGCACATGAGCTTCTCAATCCTTGGGATGCTATCATTCGAGAACGGTTAGGCTCTCGGGTAGGTCGCGATTTATCTATTTCCATGGAGGAAACTCTGGGTCGTGCTTTACTAGAGGAACATAGTACGATTAGTACTGCTGAATCTTGTACTTCTGGCTTAGTCGGTAAGTTATTGACTAATGTCAGTGGTAGCAGTGAATACTACATGGGCGGTGTTATCTCCTATAGCAATGATGTCAAACATCGTGTATTAGGGGTACCTCAAGATATGTTAGATACCTATGGGGCCGTTAGTGAGCAAGTTGCTAAGGCTATGGCTGAGGGGGCACGAACTGTTGGTCAAACAACATATGCCGTTTCTACAACCGGTATAGCTGGTCCTGGCGGTGGTAGTCCTGAAAAGCCAGTTGGTCTTGTATGGTTTGGGGTTACTGGACCTTATGGGACTGTGGCTCATAAGGCTAATTTAATTGGTAATCGTGAAGATATTAGACAAAGTGCAGCAGAACTAGCACTTTACTATGTTTATACTTATATAACAGAAAAGGGGAAATAAAAGAATGGCTGTAGATGGCAGACAAGCAGCGTTGGATAACGCGTTAAAACAAATTGAAAAAGACTTTGGTAAAGGCGCTATTATGCGTCTTGGTGAAGCAGCAGATCGCATGAACGTAGAGGTTATCTCCTCTGGTTCTCTTGCAATCGATATCGCTGTTGGCGTAGGTGGGTTCCCTCGTGGCCGTGTAATTGAAATCTACGGTCCAGAATCCTCTGGTAAAACAACAGTAGCTCTTCACGCTGTAGCAGAAGCGCAAAAACAAGGTGGGATTGCAGCTTTTATTGATGCGGAGCATGCGATGGATCCTGTATATGCTCGTAATTTGGGCGTAGATATCAATAACTTGTTGATTTCTCAACCAGATAATGGTGAACAAGCTCTTGAAATTACAGAAGCCCTTGTTCGCAGTGGTGCTGTAGATATCGTCGTAGTTGACTCCGTTGCAGCCTTGGTTCCTAAAGCAGAAATCGACGGTGAAATGGGCGATGCTCATGTAGGTCTCCAAGCTCGTTTGATGAGTAAAGCATTGCGTAAATTGACTGGTATCATCAGCAAATCTAAAACTGTTGTTATCTTTATCAACCAATTGCGTGAAAAAGTAGGCGTAATGTTTGGTAATCCTGAAACTACAACAGGTGGTCGTGCGTTGAAATTCTATTCCTCCGTACGTCTTGATGTTCGTAAGGGTGAATTAATTAAAGCTAATAACGAAAATGTTGGTGCTCGCACTAAAGTTAAAGTTGTTAAGAATAAAGTAGCACCTCCATTCAAAACAGCTGAGTTTGATTTGATGTACGGTGAAGGTATCTCCAAAGCTGGTACACTTATCGATATTGGCACAAATATGGAAATCATCAATAAATCTGGTGCATGGTATTCCTATAATGGTGAACGCATGGGCCAAGGTAAAGAAGCAGCTAAACAATATTTGTTAGATAATCCACAAATCGCTGATGAAATCGATCGTATTATTCGCGATACATTAGCTGTTGGTACAGAAGAAATTGATGTAATCGGTGAAGAAGTAACTGAAGAAGTATAATCATGAGTGACGAAACGATGCAAGCTGCTATGGATCAAGCGTATCGCTTCCTGGCTCAACGATTTCTTAGTTCCTATGAACTGACACAAAAAATGAGACGTAAACAAATCGAGGACCCAATCATTGAGCGGGTCCTTGAACGCCTTAGAGACTATGATTACATCAATGATGAGCGCTTATCTGAGCAAGTATTGGCGTACTTGATGAAAGAACAAAAATACGGTGCGTATATGATTAAGCAAAAGATGAAGCTGCGCGGTCTTATAGTGCCTCAGGAAATTTCTAATTATGATGAAGTGAAAGCCGCTTATCGCGTAGTAGAGAAAAAATTTGGCTCCATTCTCAATGAAGAAGACACTCCTCGTGTAAAAGTATTTAATTTTCTCAAATATAGAGGATTTTCAACGAGCACTATCCAAGTTGTATGCAATGATTTTTATGAATAGATAGTGCTTTTTAAGAGGCCTTACTAGGCTTGTAAAATCTTGACAGAAAGGGCTTTCAAGTCTAAAATTAATAATAGCCTTATTTATTTATATGATGATATGGCTAAATGATAATTTTAATGCATGAAGGGCATAAAAAGGAGCATGAAAGCTCAATTTTGAGAATTTAAGAGGAGGTGAGACTGATTTTAGAGTATAGTCTAATTGCAGTGGTAATGGTACTGATTGGACTAGGGGTAGGCTATTTTTTAAGAAAAAATATTGCTGAAGGAAAACTGAATCAAGCTGAGCAAGAGGCTGCACGTATCATCGCTAATGGTGAACGCACAGCTGAGTCTAAAAAGAAAGAAGCTTTATTAGAAGCGAAAGAAGAAATTCATAAGCTCCGTTCTGATGTAGAACGAGAAAATAAAGATCGCCGTTCTGAACTTCAACGTATGGAACGTCGTATTCTTCAAAAAGAAGAATCTTTGGATAAAAAATTAGACAATATTGAGCACAAAGAGGAAGCTTTACATCGCAAAGAAGCTGACTTAGCCCAAAGCCGTGAAAAAATTGAAGCTTTGTATGAAAAACAAATGGCAGAATTGGAACGTATTTCTGGTATGACATTTGAAGAAGCTAAGAATATCTTGTTAACGAATGTGGAACAAGAAATTCGTCATGAAACGGCGATTATGGTTAAGGAAATGGAGCAGCAAGCTAAGGATGACGCGGAGAAAAAAGCAAAAGAAATTATCTCCTCTGCTATCCAACGTTGCGCAGCTGACCATGTAGCGGAGACTACCGTATCCGTAGTGGCATTGCCTAATGATGAAATGAAGGGTCGCATTATCGGTCGTGAAGGCCGTAATATTCGTGCACTCGAAACATTAACAGGTATTGACTTGATTATCGATGACACACCAGAAGCAGTTATTCTTTCCGGCTTCGATCCAATTCGTCGTGAAGTGGCTCGTATTGCTTTGGAAAAATTGATTGTAGACGGTCGTATCCATCCAGCTCGTATTGAAGAAATGGTTGGTAAAGCTCGTAAAGAGGTTGACCAAACTATTAAAGAAGCTGGTGAACAAGCAACATTTGAAGCTGATGTTCATGGCTTACATCCTGAAATTGTAAAGATTTTAGGTCGTTTGAAATATCGTACTAGTTACGGTCAAAACGTTTTGAAACATTCTATTGAAGTATCTCATTTAGCAGGTTTGATGGCAGCTGAACTAGGCTGTGATGTAACATTGGCTAAACGAGGTGGTTTGATCCATGATATTGGTAAAGCATTGGACCGTGAACTTGAGGGTTCTCATGTTCAAATCGGTGTTGATGTGGCTCGTAAATATCGTGAAAGCGCAGCAGTAATTAACTGCATTGGCGCTCATCATGGTGATGAAGAGTTCCAATCTGTAGAAGCTGTATTAGTTGCAGCTGCTGATGCTATCTCTGCGGCTCGTCCTGGAGCACGTCGAGAAACATTAGAAAACTACTTGAAACGTTTATCTAAATTGGAAGAAATCGCTGAATCCTTCGAAGGCGTTGAAAAATGCTTTGCTATTCAAGCAGGTCGTGAGATTCGCGTTGTAGTAAAACCGGATAAGATTGATGAAGCTGAGTCTACATTACTCGTTCGGAATATCGTAAAACGCATCGAGTCTGAACTCGAATATCCAGGCCAAATTAAGGTCGTAATTATTCGTGAAACTCGCGTTGTGGATTACGCAAAATAATATGCTATAAGCGATAAGTATAGGCTGCAATGATTTCATTGCAGCCTATTATTATCAAATATTATTCGCAGACTATTAAAAGATACGGCGTATAGGAATCACCATGTATTGATCCTAAATAGATGGTGATTCCTATGATTCGTATCAGTTACTCAATCGGTCGACTTGATAATTGATTAAATTACTTTACAAATAGAGGATTTTTTATTTGTATATCGAATTAATATATATAAGGGAAGGAGGCGTTGGCTATGAGCCGATATTTTGAAAATGAATTGATTGAACAAATCAAAGATGCAAATGATATTGTATCTGTAATATCTGAGCATGTAGCCTTAAAGAAACGGGGCAAGAACTATTGGGGTTGTTGTCCATTTCATAATGAAAAGACGCCGTCCTTTAGTGTTGCCCCTGAAAAGGGCTTTTATTATTGTTTTGGCTGTCATGCATCGGGAAATGTCATTAAATTCCTTATGGAGCTTGAGCATTTAAGCTTTGTTGAGGTCTTAGAGCGCCTTGCTAATCGCGCTAATATTCCATTGCCAGAGGCTAAGCTTTCACCAGAACAACGAGCTCGAGACGAACGACGGAAAAAACTATATGAAGCGTCAGAACTAGCGGCTACATTTTTCCATAACTGCCTTACTCAAACATCGATTGGTAAGGTTGGCCTTGATTACTTAAAAAAACGGGGCCTTACAAAAGAGACGATTGAAAAATTTAAATTAGGCTTTGCACCAGATGGTTGGGATAAGTTGTATCGCGCCTTTCACGAACGGGGCATTGATGACTCAATTCTCTTGGAGCTAAATTTAGTTCGTAAGAACCAAAAGGGACAGTTTTACGATTTCTTTAGAAACCGTATTATGTTCCCCATTATGGATGGTAAAGGTCGTGTAGTTGCCTTTGGTGGACGTGTCATGGATGACAGTACGCCCAAATATTTGAACTCACCAGAATCAGCCATCTTTGAAAAGGGGAAACTATTGTTTGCCTTTGATAAGGCTTATAAATCCATTCGTCAAGAACGACAAGCAATCCTTGTGGAAGGGTACATGGACGTTATCTCTGCCCATAACCATGGTGTTACTAATGTGGTAGCATCTTTGGGGACAGCTTATACACGAGACCATGGGCATATCTTGATGAGGCAAGCCGATGAAATTGTGCTGGCCTATGATATGGATGGAGCAGGTCGTCAAGCGGCGGCTAGAGCTATAGAATTATTGCAAAATACGGACTTCAAGGTGCGTGTCCTCGCTATGCCAGATGGCAAAGATCCAGATGATTATGTACGTAATCATGGAGGACAAGCATTTAAAGATTTAGTGGCTAAAGCGGTTAAGCCTCTTGATTATTTATTGAGTGAATCCTTAATTAAACACGATACAAATGATACGGAAGGGAAGCAAGCTGTTTTGGCTGATGTATTCCCGTATATTGCTAATATAGATAGTCAAACACAACGGGATGATGCATTAAAAACATTGGCATTACCTTTGTGGCTTGATAATAGTAGTATCTTTAGATATTTCAGAGACTATGTAAAAAAAGGACAAATTGAATTAGTGGATACTGCATCTGCACCTTTGCCAACACAGGATTTACCTAAAGGTGATGCAGAGAAATTATTGTCCTTAGCCTTTACAGATGGTGAAGTGTTACAACATATGATGAGCTACTTGCCATTAGAGGACTTTGAAAAAATTGAATATCGCGGTATAATAGAAAAGATATTCACCTTATTTAAACAAGAAGGTCGTCTAGATGATACTACCATTCAGTCTGTTTTATCCCCATCGGAGTATGATATTTACTCTAGATTGGTTGTTATGAGTGACGATGAATATAAGGTGCAAGTGCCTGGATTAATCCGCAAGATAAGGCTTCATTCATTGCGTGAACAGTATAAAGCGCATTCAATTATGGCGGATCAACTAAAACGGGCAGGAGATTCGACATTTATTAGCGAATTACATAAGTGTCAGGAAATACAGAACTTAATTAGAGAATGGTCTAAGTAATATAATGTAAAAAGGAGAGCGCTGTGGCTAAGAAAGTACAAAAAAGTCAAATAGAGGAGATTGTTGAACAACTTCTTGAAAAAGGCCGAAAAACCGGCGTGTTGACACAATCAGAGATTTCAGATGCTCTTCATGAGCAGACTGATCTTACTGCAGAACAATTAGATGATATTTATACTACATTTGGTAAGTTAAATATTGAAGTCGTGGCTGATATCGACGGTGAGGACGCTGATGCTAATCCAATAGAGCCAGAAGAAGAGGATGAAGAGGATACTTCTAGTGAAAAGAATATCTCCATCGATTTAAGTGTAGACTCTGGCGTTAACATTGATGATCCAGTACGTATGTACCTCAAAGAAATCGGTCGTGTTCCATTGCTTTCCGCTGATGAGGAAATTGTTTTAGCTAAGCAAATTGAAGCTGGCGCAGCAGAAGATGCTACATATAAAGACATTCAACTTGCCAAAAAGGCTAAGAAAAAATTGGTAGATGCTAACTTGCGCCTAGTAGTAAGTATTGCAAAACGCTATGTAGGTCGTGGTATGTTATTCTTGGACTTGATTCAAGAAGGTAACTTGGGCCTTATTAAAGCTGTAGATAAGTTCGACTATACAAAGGGTTATAAATTCTCCACATATGCTACATGGTGGATTCGTCAAGCCATTACTCGTGCTATTGCGGACCAAGCTCGTACAATTCGTATTCCAGTACATATGGTAGAAACAATCAATAAATTGATTCGTATTTCCCGACAATTGTTGCAAGATAAAGGTCGTGAACCATTACCAGAGGAAATTGCAGAAGGTATGGGGATTACGGTAGAGCGTGTGCGTGAAATTCAAAAAATCGCACAAGAACCAGTATCATTGGAAACTCCAATTGGTGAAGAGGAAGACTCTCACTTAGGAGACTTCATTGAAGACCAAGATGCTATTGCTCCAGATGATGCAGCTAGCTACATCTTATTACAAGAACAAATTGAAGATGTATTTACATGCTTAACTGACCGTGAGCAACAAGTATTGATCTTGCGCTTTGGTTTGAAAGATGGTAAACCACGTACATTGGAAGAAGTAGGTCAACATTTCAATGTAACCCGTGAACGTATCCGTCAAATCGAAGGTAAAGCGCTTACTAAATTGCGCAATCGTGGTAAACGGGATAAAATTAAAGACTTCTTATAAGATATTGAATCTCTTAAGGGTTGTAATACAGTGCTATTGTGCTGTGTTGCAACCCTTTTGTGATATAATTAAAGATAGTAAACGTAAGTGATAAACGTAAGTGATAAAAGTACGTTAAAGCCTTTTAATGTAATACATAGCAAATTTTAAAGTGCATATAATATATTAAAGTTCATATAATATTTAGGAGATATAATGTTTACAGTTACAAAACGATTAGAGGTGAGTGCGTCTCACCAATTGAAATTAGATTATCCAAGCAAATGTCAAAATCTACATGGGCATAATTGGATTATTACGGTTCATGCTCGTTCTGAAGAGTTAGATCATAATGGCATGGTAATCGACTTTACCATTATTAAAGAAAAAATACATGGCCGCTTAGATCATCGCCACATCAATGATGTATTAGGCGATATCAATCCTACTGCTGAAAACATGGCAAAATGGATTGCTGATGAGTTGGGCCCTAAATGTTTCAAGGTAGAGGTTCAAGAGTCTGAAGGGAACACAGCTATTTATGAACGTGATTGAAATCTTCGCTTCTATTGATGGTGAAGGAAGTCGGCAAGGGCTATTAACCACATTCTTACGCCTTCATGATTGCAATATACGCTGTTCATATTGTGATACTACCTATAGTTATGGCATTGATAGTACTTTCACAGACATGACCGTCCGAGAGGTCGCTAATGCTATTGAAAGTTTAGGCAATCATCGAATTACCATTACGGGTGGTGAGCCACTATTACAAGAAGCTGCTGTAGTGGAGCTAATTGATGAATTAAATCGTCGTAAATCTGTTAAAGTAGAGGATAAACCGTGTGCTGATAAACAATCGACTACGAAAAATAACGTATCTGAAGATGCTCAAGACGTATTAGATGGTGAAAGTCCCTACGATTTCAATATTGAAACAAATGGTACGATTATACCGAGCTTTCACCGAGAAAATGTGTGGTTTACCTACGATTATAAAACACCATCCTCTTTAGCTGAGGAATCTATGAATTTAGATATATTCAAAGTTTCTAGGGAACATGATTTAATTAAATTTGTAGTAGGTTCCGTAGAGGATTTAGACTGTATGCGTCGTATGATTAATCAATATCCTACAAAGGCTCAAATCTATGTATCGCCAGTGTGGGGAAAAATAGAGGCAGCTGACATTATTGATTATATGAAAGAGCATAATCTACAAAATGTACGATTCCAATTACAGATTCATAAATTTGTATGGGATCCTGATGCGAAAGGTGTATAGTATAGTTAGGGTGTAGGTAGAGTATCGAATGTAGAGTATCGAGTGTTTTCTAATGCAGTATGATATATTATGATATGATGACACCTTGATATAAAGGGGAACATATGGATACAGAAAAAATAGAATCACTTGTATATCAATTGCTAGAAGCCTTGGGGGAGGACCCTAATCGTGAAGGTTTAGTAGAAACGCCTAAACGCGTTGCTCAAATGATGGCAGAGGTATACGAAGGGATTCAGTATACGAATGCTGAGATTGCAGAGATGTATGGTAAGACCTTTGAAGTTGATACAAATCAAATGGTTGTAGTAAAGGATATTACGTGTTTTTCCCATTGCGAACACCATATGGCTTTGATGTATGATATGAGTATTAGTATTGGCTATATTCCTAAAGGTCGTGTTATTGGCTTATCTAAAATACCTCGCATTGCTGAAATGTGTTGCAAACGATTGCAATTACAAGAAAAAATTGGAGAAGATATAGCTGAAGTTATTTCACTAGCTACAGGGTCAGAGGATGTTATTGTTCATATTACATCTTCTCATAGTTGTATGAGTGCGAGAGGGATTAAATCTACAGATAGCCAGACTACTACATTAGCTACAAAGGGCGTATTTAACGAAGATAATATGATTCACCGTTTTATGTTGATGAAACAGTCGTAGACCAGATATCTTGACTAATAGTTAGGCTATTCGGTATAATTAATGAGCTAGAAACTAACTGTGGGCCTATAGCTCAGGGGTAGAGCAACCGGCTCATAACCGGTCGGTCCCTGGTTCGATCCCAGGTGGGCCCACCAATTATGTTGATATCTACCGTCCTTGAGATTTCAAGGGCGGTTATTTTTATATGTAATCCATTTATTTCTTAGATACAATAGTCATTACTAAGATGGATAGTAGATGATATTCTAGAGTATCCATTGTCTGATTTATGAGTTTCCTAAGAGATAAATAACAAATAGAGGAATTATGGAACCTAGACCTATGATGGATCGCTTAGAGGCGGTTTTTTCGATTGTGCCAAAGGCTCGTGCAATAGCTGATATTGGTACTGATCATGGATATTTAGCAGTAGAACTTATCAACCGTAATCGTGCTGACTTTGTTATAGCCGGTGATGTACATAAGGGACCTTTAGAATCTGCAAAAGAATATGTTAAGTCCCGAGGACTTGAGTCTAAGGTAGATTGCCGTTTAGGGGATGGCCTCAAGGTTACCGAGAAGGGCGAGTTAAGTGGTGCTATTTGCTGTGGTATGGGTGGCTTCTTGATGCGCGATATCGTAGAAGAAGGGCCTGAACCGTTGGAATTCTACGTATTACAACCACAGAATGGGCAAAAAGAATTGCGTCAGTATATGGTGCAAAAAGGCTATGTTATTGTTCTTGAAATTATTGTTGAAGATACTGGTAAATTATATACTGCGTTTTTAGCGATTCGCGAGGATTGCCTGGAAAACTATACGGGCACAGCAAATCATGAAAATGTGTATGCCGCATTGCCTGAAGAATCCTTGCTATGGTCAGTAGGAGCTCTTTTAGAACAAGAACGTCCACCTCTTTGGAATAAATATATTGAGTATTTGATATATCAACGACAATGTGCCTTAGATGGTATGACAGAGAAATTGAGTCATACTGATAAATATCGGGATTTAGAGCGCGAAGTCGAATTTCTTCGCAGCCTTTTAGAAAGTAGATAGAAAGAAGTGAGTTTTATGACAACTGTTCAACAAGTCATTACCTTAATGGAACAATTAGCACCTCGATCTTATGCCGAATCTTGGGATAATGTAGGCCTAATGGTAGGCGACAGAAACGCTATGGTTACAGGTGTATTAACTACATTAGATGTAACAGAGGAAACCATTTCGTATGCCATTGAACATGACTGTAATTTGATTGTTAGTCATCATCCTTTAATTTTTAAAGGATTAAAACAATTATCTTGTGATACGACTCAAGGTCGCATGATTCATAAATTGATTCAACATAAGATTGCCGTATACAGTGCCCATACGAATCTTGATATTGCACCTGGTGGCTTAAACGATATGTTGGCAGAACGATTAGGTCTTATAGATGTTAAGGGTTTTATCAAAACTGGTGAAGATGCACTATATAAAATAACTACATTTGTGCCTGAAAATGCAGCTGATGCGGTTCGTCATGCTATGGGGGCTGCTGGTGCTGGCAAAATTGGTAACTATGAGTACTGTAGCTTTAGTATTCATGGTGAAGGTCGCTTTATTGGTAACGAAGATTCGAATCCTGTTATCGGTGAAGCCGGTGCTTTAACGGTAGCATCTGAGGTACAAGTGAATGCTGTCGTTGATGGTACACATTTAAGTCAAGTTGTAGAGTCGATGAAAGAAGCTCATCCTTATGAAGAGGTGGCTTATGAAGTAGTATCCTTGGTTGAGCCAAAAGGTTCGATTCAATATTTAGGTCGTATTGGTCGTTTGCCAAATGCACTCAATTTAGATACACTCCGTGAATGGGTTCAGGAAGCATTGCCAGAGGCTAATATTCGTTTTGCTGGAGTAGCTCCCAAAGAAATACAATCTATAGCACTCTGCTCTGGTGCTGGCGCAGAATTTATTAAGGATGCAGCTCGGCTACATGTGGATGCATATATTACAGGTGATGTGAAATATCATGATGCACAATTGGCCAAAGAGCTGGGATTGCTCGTAGTTGATGCGGGGCATTTTGGCACAGAATCTATAGTTTCTGAGGGTTTATGTGACTATTTACTTAGTAAAAAACTACCTGTTCCTGTGAAAGCTTTTATAGAACAGAATGATTTCTTTTTCTTATAATATTGCATTTTCTTGCAACAAATAGGCTAGCTATGATAAACTGAATTGAAGCAAGTATGAAAGACGGTTGCGAGTCCATAGGACTCGAGGAAAGTCCGAGCTCCATAGGGCAGGATGCCAGATAACGTCTGGCGAGGGTAACCTTAGGGAAAGTGCCATAGAAAAGGAAACCGCCACGTCAGTGGTAAGGGTGGAAAGGTGAGGTAAGAGCTCACCAGCAGTCTGGTAACAGGCTGGCTCGGTAAACCCCATCCGGAGCAAGACCGAATAGGGAAGGGTTAAGGGTGGTCCCGCCTACCTTCCGGGTTGTGTCGCTCGAGCGTGCAGGCGACTGTACGCCTAGAAAGATAATCGTCACCGCGCAAGCGGAACAGAACTCGGCTTATTGATTGCTTGCTTCCATATTTAAGATATAATTTATAGTATATAAGATTGTAGATCTTTGTTAGGAGAACTTCATGGCAATTACAGCGATTACTAGTGTACAAGAATTTGATGAAAAAGTACTTGGCTCTAAAGGTTTAGCTATTGTTGATTTCTGGGCTGCCTGGTGCGAACCTTGCACTGTTATGCGTCCAGAGGTAGAAGCTGTAGCAGAACGTTTGAAAGGACAAGTAGAGTTTTTTAGCGTTGATGCAGAAGATAAAAATCTTCGTGGCGTTTTGTTGAAAGAAGACATCGATGGTATTCCATCCATGGTGTTCTATCGCGATGGCAAAATGCTTGATTCCCTTGTAGGTTACAAGAAAGCTGATGTGCTTGAGTCTCTAATCAAGGAAGTTATCTAATTTAGTGATAATTGAAATTTTTAACAATATCATATAATACAAGGCTGTATACAAGTTAAATAAATTTTCTTGTATACAGTTTTTTTGTTTAAAATCTGTAGTTTTAACATTTATTAAGTGATATAATAAAGTTGTAAGAATATGATTATTATCATAATAGCTATGATATATTGAATGGTAAAATTAATTATCATAGTATGATTATTATCATAATAGTTGTAGTTTATTAAGTAATATTGATATATTGCGCAAAGTTGTTGTAAGGAGGCTATATTCCGTGAAGAATCGTATAAACAGTTTATGGACACTCTTCCAAGAGCGACGTTTGAGTCGACGCACATTTATGAAATCCTGTGTAGCACTCACCGCTATTCTCGGTTTGCCACCAACGATGTTAGATACCGTTGTTAAGGCAGCTGAAACAACTGAATTGCCTACGGTAATTTGGTTACATGGTCATGAATGTACTGGTTGTAGTGAATCATTCATTCGTTCATCTTCTCCATTTACATCCGATGTAATTTTGAACATGATTTCTCTTGAATATGATGATACTTTGTCGGCTGCATCTGGTGCACCATTAGAAGAACATTTAGAGAAAATCATTAAAGAAAAAGCAGGCAAATATATTTTGGCTGTTGAAGGTGGCGTACCACTTGATGAAGATGGTGTCTACTGTACAGTAGGAGGACGTACATTTAAAGAGTCCTTAATAGAAGCCGCTAAAGGTGCAGCAGCAATCATTGAATATGGTTCTTGCGCATCTTGGGGTGGTATTCAAGCGGCTAAACCGAATCCAACAAATACAGTATCTGTATCTTCTGTTGTATCTGGTAAGCCTATTATCAAAGTTCCTGGATGTCCTCCAATTCCAGAGGTTATGACTGGTGTAATTATGCATTATGCATTATTCGGCCAAATCCCACCTCTTGATTCTCAAGGTCGTCCTAAACAATTTTATGGCAATCGTATTCACGATACATGCTATCGTCGTGCCTTCTTTGACTCTGGTCTATTCGTTGAAAAATTTGACGATGATGCATCCAAATCTGGTTGGTGCTTGTACAAGGTAGGTTGTCGTGGACCTCAAACATATAATTCTTGTGGTAACTTGCGTTGGTGGAATGGTTTATCCTACCCAATTCAATCCGGTCACGGCTGTATTGGCTGCTCTGAAAAGGGCTTCTGGGATAATGACGTATTCTATAAACGTTTACCAGATATTCCATTGGCTAATACCATCACAACTGCTGATACAATCGGTACCGTAGCTGCTGTTGGTGCCACTGCAGCTGTTATTGTTCATGGTGCTGCAACTCTTACGCGTAATAAAATTCTTGATATGAAAGAAGAAAAACGCTTAAAAGAAGAAGGCTTATGGGATGAAAAGAAACATAATAATGGAGGAGGTCACTAATGAAACGCGTAGTAGTAGATCCGATTTCCCGTATTGAAGGTCATTTACGGGTAGAAATAAAAGTTGATGAAGCCAGTGGTAAGGTAGAGGACGCATTGTCTTCTGGTACTGCTTGGCGGGGTATCGAACTTGTTGCTAAAGATCGCGATCCTCGTGACCTTTGGGCTTTCGTACAACGTATTTGTGGCGTATGTACTACAACACATGCGTTGGCAGCGTTACGTGCTGTAGAGGATGCACTTGGCATTACTATTCCTAAAAATGCAAACTATATTCGTAACATCATGCATAGTTCTTTAGATGTACATGACCATATCGTACATTTCTATCACTTACATGCTCTTGACTGGGTTAGCCCAGTAGCAGCTCTTAGTGCAGATCCAGCTAAAACTGCACAATTACAAAATGATGTATTAGCTACTTATAATGTAAGTGGTTTGGCGCCAGCTGAAACTGCGTCTAAAGACTCTGCATATCCTAAAGAGTTCCCTAAAGCTACCACTGCCTATTTTGCAGCTGTACAACAAAAGGTTAAGAAAATCGTAGAATCTGGTCAATTAGGCATCTTCTCCGCTCAATGGTGGGATCATCCTGATTATAATTTATTGCCACCAGAGGTTCATTTGATGGCCGTATCCCATTACTTGAATATTCTTGACCGTCAACGTGATATCGTAATTCCTCACGTTGTATTTGGTGGTAAAAACCCTCATCCGCACTATGTTGTAGGTGGCATGCCATGTTCTATTTCTATGAATGATATGAATGCGCCTATTAATACACAACGTCTTGCTGCGGTAGAAGAATCTATTGCATTGGCTAAAGATTTGGTAAATAATTTCTACGTGCCAGATCTATTAGCTATCGGCAAAATGTATGTAGAAAAAGGCATGATTGATGGCGGTGGCCTTGCGAAAAAACGCGTTATGTCCTACGGTGACTATCCAGATGATACATATTCTGGCATTTCTAATGGTGACTACCATAAAAAATGTGTGGTTCGTTCTAATGGCGTAGTTGAAAACTTTGCATTAGGCGTAGATAAAGCTACATTTATTCCATTAGAAGGTAAAGACTTCATGGATCCTCAATACCTCAGTGAAGAGGTTGATCACTCCTGGTTCACATATCCGGATGGTAAAAGCTCTCTTCATCCTATCGAAGGTGTTACAGATCCTAAGTTTACAGGCCCTAAATCTGGTACAAAAGAAAAATGGGAATTCCTTGATGAAGATAAAAAATATTCTTGGATTAAATCCCCAACTTTCAAAGGCAAAACTGCAGAAGTTGGCCCATTAGCAAAATATATCGTTGTATATACAAAAGTAAAACAAGGTATCATTAAAGATCCAACTTGGGCAGAATCCATGATTGTTCGTCAAATCGATACAGTATCTCAAGTACTTGGCGTTCCTGCTCACGTATGGATGACTACAATGGTTGGTCGTACAGCATGTCGTGGCCTTGATGCACAAGTAGCAGCAAATATGAGTCAATACTTCTTTGATAAACTCGTTGCTAACATAAAAAATGGTGACACTACTGTAGCTGATATGACTAAATTTGAGCCAAATACATGGGATAAAGATGCTAAAGGTGTTGGCCTTGTAGATGCTCCTCGTGGTGGTTTGGGTCACTGGATTCATATTAAAGATGGTCGCTCTGCAAACTATCAATGTATCGTACCATCTACATGGAATGCATGTCCTAAGACTGCAGCTAACGAACATGGTGCCTACGAAGACTCCATGATTGATACACATGTAAAAATTGCAGATAAACCACTTGAAATCTTGAAGGTAATTCACTCCTTCGACCCATGTCTCGCATGTGCAACCCATTTATACAATAAAAAAGGCGAAAAAATTGTTTCCGTCAATACAGATGCATTGTGTAAATAAAGGGTGGTGGGCTTATGTTAATACATACTGACAAAAAGGCGTATGTCGTATTTAGTTTATGGCTGCGCATATTCCACTGGACTATGGTGCTTAGTGTAACGGCTTTATTCTGGACTGGCCTATATATTGGTGATCCAGGATTTGCAGCTATTACAGGTAATCCAGAACCAACCTTTGCAATTGACGGCTGGTTCTCTATGGAAACTATGCGTCGTATCCATTTCATTGCGGGTGTTATCTTAACATTCTCCTTTATCTTCCGATTTGCTGGTGCTCTTTGGAATCGAGGAGACAGATTATTACCTAAATTCCGTCAAAAACGGTATTGGTACGGTCTTAAAGAAACTACATTGCACTATTTGATGATTCCTCAAAAGCATGAACATCATTGGCTTCGTAACTCCTTAGCGAGAACTGCGTACATGATGGTGTACATTATGTTCTTCTTTGAAATCTTAACGGGTTTTGCCATGTTTTCAATGGTTAATCCTAATGGTATTTTAGGAACTTTATTTGCTCCAGTTGTTACATTATTTGGTGGTGAATACAAGGTTCATATTATCCATCACTATATTGCTTGGGGCTTCTTGTTCTTTACTATCGTTCATGTGTACATGGCATTCCGAGAAGACGTTATGGAAGAATCTGGCGAAGTATCTGCTATGGTTTCTGGTATGAAGTATTATGCGCATGACCCAATCGATATTGAAGACCTCAATGGCAAACGCCGTCGTGGTGAACGTATCGATAAACCATCTGGTACAACATATCGTCCAAGTGATCCTAACGATCCTAGAGAAAGAGAATTACAAGAAAATGACTAATACAAGTACTGAAATCATCAGTGGCTTGGAACAATACGCGGACTCAGAGGGTCCGCGTATTGATTTAAATAGCCTTTATGATGATGGTAATAATGAAATCGTCCTACTCGGTGTAGGTAATATATTACTTACTGACGAGGGGTTAGGGGTTCATGTAGTAAAAGAGTTGAAAGAGTCTTTCACATTTACACCGTCTATTTCTATTATTGATGGTGGAACGATGGGAATGGAACTGCTTACGTATATGCGTGGTATGAAGAAAATTCTTCTCGTAGACGCTATCAATGGTGGGGAAGCTCCAGGAACTATATATGAGTTCCCTCATAAGGAATTAGAACAATATTTTACAGAACATATTTCTGTACACGAAGTAGGAATGCAAGATATTTTACGTATCCGCGCCATTCAAGAAGACCCCTTAGAGGATGCAGTCGTTATTGGGGTGGAACCAGAATCGTTAGAGATTGGTTTTGAACCTAGTGCACCTGTACAACGAGCTTTACCAGAGGTGAAAGAGCGTGTACTCAATGTGTTACGAGAATGGGGTGTAACTGCAGAACCTAACACTTAAACTAATCGGTTTATAGGATGTAAATTTATCTCTAATAGGAGTATTTATGATTGAGAATTATGGTAATGTTCGCGCTGTGTTAAATGAGTTGCGTTTAGCACTTAAAAATTTGCGTGAAACAGGTGAGACTTATTCTATTTATATAGAGAAAACAGGTCTTTCAGAAGAAGAGCAAGTGGAGGTATTAGAAACACTTGGTCGTGGTCATATTACGATTAACTTCAATGAAACAGATCAGCCTGTAGAGTGGTATGAATCTCAATTCTCTGGAATTTGGATTGGCACCTTTAAAAATGGCCGAGATGATTCGATTTTGCACACTGTAGAGGTTGCTAAGTATCCAGTCGTAGCTGGTGCATATGAAGAGGATATGGAACTAGCAGAGGCGGATTTACAATCTTGGATTGATGCTGCTGGCCTATAATATAAGAGACCCTTATCAGGGTCTCTTTCTTCTCTGTAGGAGAATATTTTGGTGATTTAGTTAGTTAGAATCATTAAATTAGCTTTGTTTTTTATAATGTTAGTATTTTATTCATATTTTGAGTATATATAATTGGTTTGTATATAGAAAAATTTGTAAAATTACGATGGGTTTTATGAAAATAAAATGAAATCAGTCGAATTTCTTGTATTTGGTTCAGAAAATATATTTGATTTTTTGATTAATTGTTGGTTTAGCTAGTTAATAACAGAATTTATTATCTTTTTACTAATATAAATTTATTTTATAATACTGTTTGTTAAGTAGTTTCATATATAAAATGATATTTTACTTATTTGATATACTTATATATAAGGTAAATGAAGAGAAAAAGCGGTAGAGTGCGAAGAAATCGCTTATTTACTGAATTTGTAGATATAAATTCGCCTATTGTTAACCTTGATGATTTGCCTTAATTTACTAATTAACTTAAAATATGTGAGTAAAATACTTTGGAGGATTTATGTTACTTTCTATTGTAGTGCCTGTATATAACGAAGAAGAGAACATAGCGAATTTTTATAAAGCTGTAACTGATGTTATGTCAGGACTCACGTACGATTATGAAATAATCTTCGTAGACGACGGTTCTAGTGATTCGTCATCTATGATATTGCGTGAAATTGCTTACAATGATAAACATGTCAAAGTGTTATTGCTTGCTCGTAATTTTGGGCATCAGACTGCGCTTACTTGTGGTCTTGATTATGCTCATGGAGATGCAGTTATTACAATGGACGGTGACATGCAGCATCCACCAGCTTTGATTCCTGAACTTGTTCGGTTGTGGGAATCGGGGTATGATGTGGTGCGCACCATACGCGATTCAACTGAAGATGCTAGTTGGGCTAAATCTTTCACGTCTAAGTATTATTACAAACTAATGAACAAAATGGCTGATGTTCCTATTGTTGAAGGTGGATCTGATTTCCGTCTCATGAATAGTAAAGCATTGGGCACGTTGAAACGGTTTAGAGAACATGGTCGTTTCTTACGCGGTATTGTCGGTGCCTTAGGGTATAGACAAGCTGAGTTGCACTTCGTAGCGCCACCTCGTTTTGCAGGGGTCTCAAAGTTTAGTGTGCGTAAAATGATACGATTTGCTCTCGATGGGGTAACCGCCTTTTCAAGAGTTCCTTTACGGGCTGCTTTGTACGTCGGTGTACTATGTGGTGGGTTGAGCTTCTTGCTTATATTGCACCTCTTGTATGTATATCTTACGGGTCAAGCCTTGAATGGATGGACTACCTTGGGCGTATCAATTTTGTTCATTGGTGGGATTCAACTCGTCGGACTGGGAATTATTGGCGAGTATGTAGGTCGTATTTTTGAAGAGGTGAAGCAACGGCCTTTGTATTGGGTTAAGTCAGCTATAAACTTTGATGAGCATGAAGAGGCTCCATTACTTGGACCTAGTAGTGCAGATGTGTTTATGGCACCTGAGACTTATACTAACAAAAGCAAAGAAGACTAGCTGTATTTGTGAATGCAAATAAATAGACGGTTAGTATATTTTGAATAAATAACTTACTTTAAAAGTTTTTGGAAAGGAAGCATATGAAGTCAAAATATAGTAAGGTTAAAATAACGGCATTAACATTAACTTTTGTGTGTGCCACAACAGCCATGGTAGGTGCAACAACATTACAATATGGTGATAAGGGCAAAAGTGTTACAGCGGTTCAACAACAACTAATCAAACACGGTTATAATGCTACAGATAAAAATGGTGTATATGGTAAAGAAACGAAATGGGCAGTTCGTCTGTTCCAACAAGATCGTGGTTTACCAGTGGACGGTATCGTAGGTCCTGCTACGTATAATGCGTTGATGAGTGCTCCTCGTTCTACGAAGGCAGTATTGACTCAAAATGCGGCGACTAAAGCAGTGGCGACGAAATCCGCTTTCACAAACAGCAATGCGACGTCTCGTCGTATCGCAGGTCAATCCATTACTGGCAAAAATATTAAATTAAATAATATTACGAAGAGTGAAACACCAAATAGCATCCATGCTATCTTGGCAGAAGCGGACAAATACCGCGGTGTACCATATGTATTTGGCGGTACTACTCCAAGTGGTTTTGACTGCTCTGGTTACGTTAAATATGTATTTGCGAAACAAGGTATCTCTTTACCACGTTTGGCAGATGAACAATATAACGTAGGTGTTGAAGTTTCTCGTGCAAACTTGAAAGCCGGGGATTTGGTATTCTTTGAAACATATGAACCAGGTCCGTCTCACTCCGGTATTTATATTGGTGATGGCAAGTTCATCAGCGCCACTTCCAGTCGTGGTGTAGCAGTAGCAGATCTTGATACTGGCTATTGGGGTGAACGCTATATCGGCGCAAAACGCGTTATCTAAGCTAATATATAACTAGCTTTAAAAGAGGCTATACGAATCAATTATGTTCTGTTGATTTGTATAACCTCTTTTTCGTTTATGTAAAACTTGAATTTTATCCTAACTTTTTCTTGCTGTAAAAGTAGAGGAACTCCGCATGACTTCAATGTTTTTGATAGATTTTATATTGTTTTTACGTTATAATGAAGAGTAAATAATTTTAGGAGGAATATACACATGAAGGGTAATGAACTGCGTCAAGCATACTTGCAGTTTTTTGAAAGCAAAGGACATTTAAAATTAGATAGTTTTTCTCTTATACCAGAAAACGATCCATCTCTATTATTGATTGGGGCAGGTATGGCGCCATTGAAGCCTTTCTTTACAGGTAAATTGGTACCTCCTTGTCATCGTATTACAACAAGCCAAAAATGTATGCGTACAGGTGACCTTGAAAACGTAGGTCGCACAGCTCGTCACCATACATTCTTTGAAATGCTTGGTAACTTCTCCTTCGGTG
This sequence comes from Veillonella sp. ZSJB6, assembly GCF_051549505.1. Classification (NCBI taxonomy): domain Bacteria; kingdom Bacillati; phylum Bacillota; class Negativicutes; order Veillonellales; family Veillonellaceae; genus Veillonella; species Veillonella sp. ZSJB6. The sequence continues at coordinate 118,087 of NZ_JBPUGE010000001.1, forward strand.
ATTACTTCAAAAAAGAAGCGATTCACTGGGCATGGGAGTTCTTAACTGAAGTTATTAAACTCGATAAAAATAGATTATATGTAACTGTATATCCAGATGACCAAGAAGCTTATGATACTTGGCATAATGATTGTGGTGTAGAAGAAAGCCACATTACACGTCTTGAAGATAACTTCTGGGAAATTGGTGAAGGTCCATGCGGTCCTGACAGTGAAATCTTCTTCGACCAAGGTCCTGAACATGGTTGTGATGATCCTAACTGTGCACCAGGTTGTGATTGCGATCGCTATCTTGAAATCTGGAACTTAGTATTTACACAATTTAATAAAATGCCAGATGGTTCCTACGAACCATTACAACATAAAAACATCGATACTGGCGCTGGTCTTGAACGATTGGCTTCCGTATTACAAGGTTGTAAAACAAACTTTGAAACAGATTTAATTTTCCCAATCATCGAAGCGACTGCAAAACGCGCTGGTGTTAAGTATAACGAAGATCCAAACACCGATGTTTCTTTGAAGGTTATTGCTGACCACGCTCGTGCTGTTACTGCATTGATCTCCGATGGCGTATTGCCATCTAACGAAGGTCGTGGTTACGTATTACGTCGTATTTTACGTCGTGCTGTACGTCATGGCCGTTTACTTGGTATTGAGGGTATCTTCTTAACACCACTTATTGATGTAGTCGTAGACATTCTTGGCCCTGGTATTAAATCCATCGCAGAAAAACAAGACTTCGTTAAACGTGTTGTACAAAATGAAGAAGAACGCTTCAACCAAACATTGGAACAAGGTCTTGAGTTATTAAATTCCTTGATTGATACACTTGCAGCTGAAAAAGCTACTGTAGTTCCTGGCACAGAAGTATTTAAACTATATGATACATATGGATTCCCTTGGGAATTAACAGAAGAAATTGCTTCTGAACGCGGCTTTACAATCGACCATGAAGGTTTTGAAGCAGCTATGAAGGAACAACGTGAACGCGCTCGTGAAGCTCGTGTAAAAGAAGATGCGAAGGTAGCAACACCAGACATTACGTTCTTGAAAGACGAAGAACTTGTTGAAGATGAAGCAGAAACTGTATCCTCCGTATTGATGCTTGGTAAGGGTTCTGAACGCTTGCAAACAGCAGCTGATGGCGATGAAATTACTGTTATCGTACGCACTACTCCATTCCATGCTGAAGGGGGCGGTCAATTAGGTGATACAGGCTTTATCGTTGGCCCAATGGGTAAGGTAGAGGTTCATAATACAAAACGTTTACCTGAAGGCACTGTATATCATATTGGTACTGTTGTAGAAGGTTCTATCTCTGAAGGTGATGATGTAACACTTGAAGTGGATACAAATCGTCGCGCAGCAATGGCCCGCAACCATACAGCAACACACTTGCTACATGCAGCATTGAAAAAGGTTCTTGGCGAGCATGTTAACCAAGCTGGTTCTCTAGTAACTCCGGATTACTTGCGCTTTGACTTCACTCATTTCTCCCCTGTAACACAAGAGGAACTTGATCAAATCGAAGCTCTTGTAAATGAAGAGATTTTAAAAGCTACAGACCTAGCTATTGCTGAAATGTCCATGGACGAAGCAAAAGCGAAAGGTGCGATGGCACTCTTTGGTGATAAATATGGCGATGTAGTTCGCGTTGTAGAGGTTCCTGGCTTCTCCGTTGAATTATGTGGTGGTTCTCATGTAGGCAATACAGCTTTCATCAGTTCCTTCCGCTTAACATCAGAAGCAGGTATCGGTTCTGGCGTACGTCGTATTGAAGCGATTACAGGACGTGCAGCTCTTGATGCAGCAAAACATGATCGTTTAACTATCGAACGTATGGCAGGGGAACTTAAAACTAAAGCGCCTCAAGTAGAAGAACGCTTACATCAAGTATTGGCAGAAGCAAAAGAAACTGCTAAAGAATTAGAACAAATTCGTAAAGAGGTTTCTGCAGCTGGTGCCGCTGATATCATTGCTGGTAAGGTTATGATTGGCGACGTAGCATTTGTAGCGGCTTCTGTAAAAGCTTCCTCTGTTGATGAATTACGTGATTTAGCTGATATGGGCCTTGATAAATTAGATGGTTCTGGCGTAGTGCTCGTAGGTGCTGCTATGGGTGATGACAAGGTTAACTTTGTATGTAAAGTATCCAAAGATGTAGTAGCTAAAGGTGCTAAAGCAGGTAATATCGTAAAAGCAGCAGCTCAAGTAGCTGGTGGTAATGGCGGTGGCCGTCCAGATATGGCTCAAGCAGGCGGTAAAGAACCAGCTAAATTGATGGATGCATTAAAAGCTGGTGGTGAAGCTTTAACATCTATGTTACAATAGGCATATAATTTTATAATTATACTTGTATCTGTTATAGAAAAATTTTATAATGCATAAAAAGTTACTGACTTTGTAGCTTTAATTCAAGTATAATAGGAGGCGAGGTTTCACTTTTACAGTGAAACCTGCCAATGTAATAAAAAGGAGGGATACGATGAAGGTTTCTGATGAAACTATGTTATTCCGTAAAGTAGACGATGAACCGATGACAGCTGAAGAGGTTCTCACTCGCGTTTATCAATCTATTCAAGAAAAAGGTTACAATCCAATCAATCAAATTTTAGGTTATCTAATCTCTGGTGATCCAGCGTACATTACAAGCTATAATAATGCGCGTTCTGATATCCGTCGTTTAGAGCGGGATGACTTGATTGAGGAATTGTTGAAAGAATACGCAAAGGCAAAACAACTATAATGAGAATTATGTCATTAGATGTGGGCAGCCGTACTATCGGTATTGCCTGTAGTGATGCACTGCTCATGACCGCACAAGGTATTGAAACCATTCGTAGAACATCTCTTGAAAAAGACTTTAACCGCTTGCAAGAACTCATTACTGAATATGAAGTACATGAACTTGTAGTAGGTATGCCGAAAAATATGAATGGTACAAAAGGTGAACGGGCTGAAAAGACCGAAGAATTTGTTGAAAAGATGAAGGAAGTCATCGATTTACCTGTTACATATTGGGATGAGCGGTTATCTACCGTTATGGCTGAACGCCAACTCATTGCAGCTGACGTGAGTCGTAAAAAACGTAAGTCCGTTATTGATAAAATGGCAGCGGTTGTAATTTTGCAAGGATATTTAGATCGCTTGCAGTTTAATAAATAAGTATTTTTTCTTAAGGAGGGTTTCCGATGGTTGACCAAAATTTTGAAGGCGAAGTATATTACTTGGAATTCGAAGATGAAAATGGTAACAAACAGTACTTCACAGAGGACATTATTTTAAGTCATGAAGGCCAAGAATATGCTGTTCTTGTACATGTACAAGATGAAGAGGCTGACCATGAAGGTCAAGATGATACATACATGATCTTGGCTCGCATCGAAAAAAATGAAGAAGGCGTAGAAGAATACGTACCTTTAGATGAAGATGATGAAAACTTTGAAACTCTAGTAAAATTGTATGAAGAAATGGAAGATGGCGAATAGTCGTATTCTTTATAAATATAGCGTGTTGTCTTTGGGCAATACGCTATTTTTATTTGCTATTTATTAAGGGGCCTATAATATGATAATGTCCTTTTATATAGGGGAAATATGGACTTTATGGTATAATAAGATGATAAATACTGTTATGTTACAGAAAGGAACTCAACGTCGTGAGAAAAGCCTTAAGATATATTTTAATCCTTATTATTGTAGGCGTATTAATCATCGCCGGTGGTTTGGGAGCGATTTATTTAGTGCCAAACACCTTTGCTCAAGATGATGGTACACAAGTACTTGTCATCGAAAAAGGGCAGACTGGCACTGAAATTGCAGACATGCTCTATGAACGAGGTCTTATTCGTTCCACACAAGGCTTTAAGCTTTGGTTATATTTGAGCGGCACCAATGATAAACTTCAAACTGGTCACTACCAAATTCCTAACAAGGTAACTGTGCGCGAACTCATTTCTTTATTACAAGAAGGTCATGTAGAATCTATTCGTGTTACAATTCCTGAAGGATACACAGTTGGTGATATTGCTATCGTTCTTGAAAAAAATCAAATTATGAAGGCAAAGGATTTCTTAGCAGAAGCAAAGACCTTTGTACCATATCCATATATGAAAGGTACAAGACCTGCTACATATCCGGTAGAGGGCTTCTTATTCCCAAGTACTTATGAAATTCCAGTAGGTGCAACGCCACGTGAAGTGATTCAAATGATGGCTGACGAAATGAATCGTTACCTCACACCGGCTGTGAAGAAACAAATTCAAGCTCAACACATGAGTATTCATGACTTTGTAACATTGGCATCCATTGTTGAACGTGAATCTTTATTTGATGCAGATCGTCCAACAATTGCAGGGGTATTTAAAAAACGGTTAGCCCATGGTATTCCATTGCAATCTGATGCGACAATTTCCTATGTACTTGGTTATGCAAAAGAAGATGTAACTATTGGTGATACGCAATTACAAAGCCCGTATAATACATACGTATCTAAAGGCTTGCCACCTGGTCCAATTGCGAACCCTGGTAAAAAAGCATTAGATGCAGTCTTGCATTCTGAAGATACAGATTATTTATACTTTGTAGCAGATAAAGATGGACATAACCACTTCTCTAAAACATATGAAGAACATTTAGCGGAAGTTCATAAAATCTATGGTAATGATACGGCTACATCCTCTAATACAGGGGCCGCAGTACAAGCTGGTCCTAACTATGACGTGGCTGTGGCAACGACAGAGCCTAACTACAATTACAGCTCTGAAGAAGCGGTGGAAGCAGATTCTCAATATGTTAATGTGGAACCTACGTACAAATATACACCAACAACGGTTCCAGCTGCTGAAATTCCAGCACCAACACCAGCTCCACAAGCACCAGCTCAATCTGCACCAGCAACTCAATCATCTAGTTCTAACTCTTATGTGCCAACTACAACACCTGCTCCAGAATCTATGCAAAATGTTGTACCAAGTACACAACAAGTACCTCATATTGAAGTAAAGCCAGCTGAATCTGTGGATCGTTCTACGTTGGTGGTTCCTAGTGGTAATAGCAATAAATAATGTAGGAGATTGAATCTACTTTCATGACATTAAATGATATTTTAAATGAACAGCGTATTTACGCGATGATTAATGATGTACCGATTCTACGAGAATCTGAGGTTCATCTCTTTGAAGAATTAATAGGTTTGTACCGGCCCACCTCTGTGTTAGAGGTGGGCACCGCCATTGGTTACTCTGCTTTGTTGATGGCTCCGCTACTCGATAAAGAAGAAGGGCATATTACATCTATTGAATTAGATGATGTGCGTCACGAAATGGCGAAATATTATATTAACCAATCCGATTATGCCGATAAAATTACATTACTGAAAGGTGATGCGTCTCAAGTCTTAACGGAACTCACTGGTGAATATGATCTAGTGTTTTTAGATGGGCCAAAAGGGCAATACCTAAAACAGTTAGAACTTATTTTACCTCATGTGAAAGAAGGTGGCGTTATCCTGGCGGATAATGTACTTTTTAGAGGCTATGTAAGGGGCGATAAGGAGCCGCCAAAACGGTTCAAAACTATCGTAAAACGGTTAAAAGAATACTTAACGTATGTTGAAAATAAAGAATTGTTTAACACCACCATCTATCCAATGGGTGATGGTATGAGTGTGAGTGTGTGGAAAGGGCACAACAAATAATGGCAGAACATTTTATGGAATTGCTTTGTCCAGCCGGTAATATGGACAAGCTCAAAATGGCGATTCGCTATGGTGCGGATGCTGTATATTGTGCAGGCAAACGTTTTGGTTTGCGTGCAGGTAACTCTAATTTCTCCGACGAGGAATTAAAGGAAGCTGTAGAATTTGTACATGCTCATGGTAAGAAAATCCATGTAACATGTAATATCATTCCTCACAATGAGGACTTTGAAGGCTTAGAGGATTATTTGAAATTCCTTGAAAGTATCGGCGTTGATGCAATTATTGTTGCCGATATGGGGATCTTTAGCCTTGCTAAACGTGTGGCTCCAGGCCTTGAGCTTCACGTAAGTACACAAGCATCTACAACAAACTGGCATACAGTGCAAATGTGGAAAGAACTGGGTGCTACACGCGTCGTAGCAGCTCGCGAAGTATCCTTAGCAGACCTTAAAGAAATGAAGGATAATGTAGATATCGAAATCGAATCCTTCGTACATGGCTCCATGTGTATTTCTTACTCTGGTCGTTGTCTATTGTCTAACTACATGACAGGCAACCGTGATGCGAACCGCGGTCAATGTTCTCAATCTTGCCGTTGGAAATATTCCCTTGTTGAATCTAATCGTCCTGGTGAATACTACCCAATTGAAGAAGATGAGCATGGTACATATATCTTTAACTCTAAAGACTTGTGCTTGATTCACCGTATTCCAGATCTCTATGAAGCTGGTATCGACAGTCTTAAAATCGAAGGCCGTATGAAATCCGTTCACTACTGTGCAACAGTAGCAAAGGTTTATCGTACAGCTATCGATACATACCTTAAAGAAGGTAAAGATTGGTATGTTCGTCCAGAATGGATTGCAGAATTAGAAAAGATTTCTCACCGTCCATATACTGATGGCTTTGCAGAAGGCCGTCCTGACGAAACTGCTCAAAACTATGGTAAATCTACAAATACGCAAAGCCATGATTTCATCGGTTTAGTTTTGGGTTATAACGAAGAAGAAAAATACGTTGATCTTGAACAACGTAATAACTTTAAGGTAGGCGATAAAGTAGAATTCTGCCAACCTAAGGGTGAGCTTGTTGAGACTGTAATTGAAAAAATGACAGATGAAGATGGTAACCCAATCGATGTAGCACCACATGCCCAAATGAAAGTGCGCATTTACATGGATACACCACTTGAACCGTACTCCATGATGCGTCGTGAGTGCAAACCTAAAGCGGAGTAATTATGCGTGGTACACCATTAGAACCGAGTAAATCTATCGGTGCATTTCCCGATGTACCAGATCTAGAGACCTTTGGAGAAGAAGCGTATGTGTTCTTTCATCTTGAGCCGAAGCATACAAACTATATCAATCGCATCATTGAAGGCTATGAATATTTAGGTGTTATGACATCTGTAGATACGAGTGGGCGGTGCATGTTGCGCTGTACACCATCTACAAAGCCATTAGCCATTGAAGTATTAACTAGCTTATCTGATTATGTCACTATAGAGAAATGAGAGTATATCTATGAAACAATCTATTTTGAAACGTGCATTATTAACAGCTTGCCTTAGTGTATCTATGGTGGGTGTAGCTATGGCGGGCCCTGTAGGTCCTGTTATCATCCCTCAAGCAGGGGATGTAGTAGTCATCAACCATGGTCCTGATATGACCTTCACTGGTAATATCAACTTTGATGTGGAAAGTCAAACTAATAACAACTTACAAATTGGTTCCTCTGTGATCCCTAATGTAGTATATGGTGCTGCTTTCAATAAAACTGGTGCACCAGATACAATTATCCCAGCTCAAACTTATGTGTATGTAGGTACAAAAGATGGAGCGAATGCTTTCACAGAAGCTAGCGACGCCGACAAAAAAGGGGCTAACTGGAATGTAGAAACGTTGAAAAAAACTAAGTCTGGTGATGTACAATTGGCAAGCCGTGGCATTCCTGAAAAGCCATTGGCAAACCAAGTAGCTACTATTAAAGACTCCATTATGCTTAGCGCTGTAGACCTCAGTACAACAGAGGTAGGCCGCAACAGCAAGGGCGTTCTATATATGACGGTTCCTAAAGAGTTGAAATTGACTGCGGACACAGGCATTCCTGAAGACGTAAGGGAAACAATGCCAGCTATGTTCCGTGGTAAAATGGGTGATTCCCTCATGGTAAACCTCATGCCACTAAATGATGATGAAAAACAACAATTAGCGGCTAACCCACACAATGCAAATGCAATCGTATTTAACCGTGGCATGAGCATGGCTAAAATGATTGGTTCCTCTGCACGTACAAGCAAAGTGTACACATACATGAAAGACCACTATTTGAACCTTGTTATTGTAGCAAAAGATTACGATGATAATGGTGCTCGTGGTAGCGGTGTTATGATGGTGTCTAAACAAGATAACTCTAATGATGTACTCTTAACACTCTACAAAGGCCCAGATCTTTCTAATAGCAAATTAGAAAAAGTAATTGGTGCTATGTTGTCTACAAACTTCAAACGCTAATAATCTAGCTCATGTACAGTGAGCTGTAGTATAGCTACATTGCTTAGCGTATATATGATAATCTTAATAAACGGCTCGAGTTTGATATGTACCCCTTTTAATGGACAACCCGTAAAGGGGTACATATCAGTTATATCGGGCCGTTTTTATATGGTGTGTTTAAAGGCGTTTCTTTAATTTATAGATTTTGTGAAATTTACTATTGAACTGTATTGAATTTTTTAATTCCCTGTGATACTATAATCTAGTAAAAGTTATGCAAAGGACATGATTCTCATATCCCTGTGTACCAGAGAGAGGCAGATGCTGGAAATGCCTTACACATATATCAGAGTTACCCCCTTTAAACTGATTTGTCGAACCTAAGTAGGCAAATACGGTCGCCACCGTTATCGGGCTTAATGAAGTGAATTACTATACACATATATTCGTATAGGTAGTTAACTAGGGTGGAACCGCGAATGATCTTCGTCCCTTGTTTTGTAGGGATAGAGGGTCTTTTTTTATTACCAAAATCCAGTCTATCCTAGATAATAAATTGGAGGAAAGAAAAATGGCAGATGTAAAAATCATTTTACCTGATGGTAGTGCAAAGGAATACGCTGCTGGCACTACTCTTGGGGAAGCAGTAAAACAATTATCTAACAGCTTGGCTAAAAAAGTACTAGCTGCTAATGTAAATGGTGAATTAACAGACCTTCGTGAAGAACTCGTAGATGGTTCTGAAGTAGCTTTCTTAACATTCGAAGAAGATGGCGGTAAACATACTTTGCGCCATACAGCTTCTCATATTTTGGCACAAGCGGTTAAACGCTTATGGCCTGAAGCTAAATTGGCTATCGGTCCTGCTATCGATAAAGGTTTCTACTATGATATCGATATGGAACATACTTTGACTCCTGAAGATTTGGGTAAAATCGAAAAGGAAATGAGCCGTATTGTAAAAGAAAACTTGCCTATCACTAAATCTGTAATGTCTCGTCAAGAAGCTATCGAGTTCTTCAAATCTAAAAATGAAGACTACAAGGTAGAATTGATCGAAGATCTTCCTGAAGATGCTGTTATCTCTTGCTATGCGCAAGGTGACTTCATCGATCTTTGTGCAGGTCCTCACGTAGCATCCACTGGTAAGGTGAAAGCTTTCAAATTACAAAGCATTGCAGGTGCATACTGGCGCGGCGATGAAAAGAACAAAATGTTGCAACGTATTTACGGTACAGCATTTGAAAAGAAAGAAGAACTTGATGCATACCTTCACTTACTTGAAGAAGCAGCTAAACGCGACCATCGTAAACTTGGTAAAGAACTAGGCTTGTTCGTTATCAAAGAAGAAGGTCCTGGCTTCCCATTCTTCTTACCAAAAGGTATGGCACTTCGCAACGAATTGGAAAACTTCTGGCGTGAAGTTCACCATGAATTTGATTATGAAGAAATTCGCACACCAATCATCTTAAATAAACAATTGTGGGAAACATCTGGTCACTGGTTCCATTACCGTGAAAATATGTACACTACAATTATTGATGATGAAGAATATGCAATTAAACCAATGAACTGCCCAGGCGGTATCTTGGTTTACCAAAACGAAATGCATTCCTACCGTGACTTCCCATTGCGTTATGCTGAACTTGGTCTAGTTCACCGTCATGAATTATCCGGTGCTTTACACGGCTTATTCCGTGTACGTGCATTTACTCAAGATGATGCTCACGTATTCATGTTGCCAGATCAAATGCAATCTGAATTGATGAAAGTTATCGAATTGTTCGATCGCATTTATAGCCAATTCGGCTTGAAATACCATGTAGAATTGTCTACTAAACCAGACAATGCAATGGGTGATGATGCAATCTGGGAAGCAGCTACAGAAGCATTGCGCAATGCCATTGAAGCAAAAGGTATTCCTTATGTAATCAACCCTGGCGATGGTGCATTCTACGGTCCTAAACTTGACTACCATATCGAAGACTCCTTAGGTCGTACATGGCAATGTGGTACTATCCAATTGGATATGAACTTGCCTGAACGTTTCCAAATTGAATATGTTGGTGAAGATGGTCAAAAACATCGTCCTATCATGATTCACCGTGCATGCTTCGGCTCCATGGAACGTTTCATTGGCATCTTAACTGAACACTATGCAGGCGCATTCCCAACTTGGATGGCTCCTGTACAAGTTAAAATCTTGCCTATCTCTGAAAAACATGTTGAATATGCTAAAGAATTGGCAAAACAAATGCACCATGACTATGTACGTGTAGAAGTGGATGATCGTAGCGAAAAAATCGGTTACAAAATCCGTCAAGCACAAATGGCAAAAGTTCCTTACATGCTTGTTGTAGGTGATAAAGAGGTTGAAGAAGGTACAGTTAACGTTCGTAAACACGGTGGTGACGAATTAGGTTCCGTACCATTTGAAGAATTCTTCAATTCCATTAAAATTGAAATCAAAGAACGTAACTAATTGACTAATATGACTCATCCATCAATATAGATGATGCGGTTATGATAAGTTATTATATTTAATTGGTTATAATCTAATCTCTTATATGTGTTAAAATAAACATATATAAATTTAGCCCCCATATACTAAGCCTTTCATTAGACTTAAGTCTAGGAGTTGGCCATTTGTATAGTGGGGGCTATCTCTTTAATTGTTACCTGTGAGTAGCGAAAGGAAATATTATGAAAGAAGTAAATTCATACGGCTGGAAAGCAGTCATTGGGTCCTCTATTGGTTATGCAATGGATGGTTTTGATCTCTTGATTTTAGGCTTTATGCTAACCTTAATTTCTGGAGATTTAGGATTAACTACAGGTCAAGCCGGTTCTCTTGTAACGTGGACCTTGGTAGGTGCCGTACTAGGTGGCTTTATCTTTGGTACCTTGTCCGATAAGTTTGGTCGTGTTCGCGTATTGACTTGGACTATCGTACTTTTTGCGGTATTTACAGGTCTCTGTGCCTTTGCTCAAGGCTATTGGGATCTTCTTATTTACCGTACAATCGCTGGTATTGGTTTAGGTGGTGAATTTGGGATTGGCATGGCTTTAGCTGCTGAAGCTTGGCCTGCTAAACACCGTGCAAAAGCAACAAGTTATGTTGCCCTTGGTTGGCAATTAGGCGTATTAGCGGCCGCTTTGTTAACACCGTTACTCATTCCTATTATTGGGTGGCGTGGCATGTTTATGGTCGGTATTATTCCTGCCTTGGTTGCTTGGGTATTCCGAGCTAAACTACATGAACCAGAAATCTTTGTACAAAGTAAAGAATCTAAGGAACATTCACATACTAACTCTTTCAAGTTATTAGTAAAAGATGTAAGAACAACAAAGACATCTATTGGTGTTGCTATTTTAACATCAGTTCAAAACTTTGGTTATTATGGTATTATGATTTGGTTACCTAATTTCTTAAGTAAGCAATTAGGTTTCTCCCTTACAAAATCCGGTTTATGGACAGCTGTTACTGTATGTGGCATGATGGTTGGTATTTGGCTATTTGGACGCTTGGCAGATAAAATCGGTCGTAAACCTACATTTATTCTATTCCAAGTATGTGCTGTAGCATCTATTTTGATTTACTCTCAACTATCTGATCCAACAGCTATGCTATTTGCTGGGGCAATTTTAGGGGCCTCTGTAAATGGTATGATGGGTGGTTATGGTGCCTTAATGGCAGAAGCCTACCCAACAACTGCTCGTGCAACAGCTCAAAACGTACTATTTAACATAGGCCGTGCTGTAGGCGGCTTTAGCCCAATGGTAGTAGGCATGATCATCTCTATGTACTCCTACCAAGTAGCAATTGCATTCCTAGCTATTATCTACGTACTTGATATTCTAGCAACTGTATTCTTAATTCCTGAACTTAAAGGTAAAGAATTAGAATAATGTATTGAATTAATTTAGAGTAAATATATTGTGCTCTTTAGGTTATTAATCAATTGAAAATAGTGAATTTAAAAGGCTCTGTCTTATGACAGAGCCTTTTGGTTTATATATAATTTTTATGAAAGTACAGTATTAGGCGATACCAATCCAGTGCCAGTATGTTAGTGCAAATACGAGCATCATTACATAGCCGATGATGGTCAATGGAATGCCTGTAGTCATAAATGTTTTTACGTCGAATGTGTCTGTACCGTAAGCCACCATACCTTGTGGTGAGTTTACTGGTAATACTAGACCGAAGCAGATAGCGTATTGCATGAGCATGGTTACGCCGATTGGGTTAAGACCTTCTGCATTGTGACCTACTACGATGGATATTACGATAGGAATCATAGCAGAGGAGAGGGCTGTAGCAGAGGCAAAGCCTAGGTGAATGACAATGAGGAAGGCAGCCATTACAGCAATTAAGATAAATACGCTGGCACTTTCAAGGGAGAAAGCATTTACGAATACTTGAGCAAGCCAAGTAGCTGCTTTTGTTTTAAGCAATACAGAGCCAAGACCAATACCAGCACCAAACATAACGATGGAACCCCAGTCGATGTTTGGCTGTGCAAATTTCCAGTCCATAATACCAATTTTAGGGAAGAAAAATAATGCAATGGCAACAATTGTTGTAGTTGTTGTGTCGATGGAATGGAGCTTGCCACCGGTAGCCCATAATGCGAGTAGACCAATAGAGATACATAATAGTTTCTTTTCGTCAGTACTCATAGGGCCGATTTCTTGGCGCATTTTAGCGAGCTGTACATCGCCACCTACAAGCTCTTTGAACTCAGGCTTAATTAATACTTGTGTTAAGAAGTAGGCGATGATGACCATAATAATAGAGAATGGAGCTGCTGCAGTTAGCCAATCTATCCAACTGATGGATGTATTCATCTGAGTTTGTATAAAGCCTACGGCTACAAGATTTTGTGCAGCAGCCGTTTGGATCATAATATTCCAAAATGTATCGGCCTGTACAGCACCTACCATGAGGAGAGCTGCTACGCGGCTTTTACGTTCAATACCCAAGTTCTCAACAATACCAATGATAATCGGTGCTAAACAGGCAATACGCGCTGTTGCACTTGGTACGAAGAAGGCGAGGATAAGACCTGTAATAATAACACCTAAATAAATCCGGCTAACCTTAGTGCCAACGCTAGATAGTACTAACATGGCGATACGTCGATCTAAACCTGTTTTACGCATGGCTACGGAGATAAACATAGCAGCGCCTACGAGGATCATAGCCGGTGAAGAATAACCAGAAATGATGAGCTTTAATGCATTGGCTGTGCCCATCGCCTTAGCAGGTGCTTCTGGATGCGGTGAGAACCCTAAAAGTAGCGCTGTAAGCGCTGTAATCATGGTAGCACTTACTGGATAGGAAACAGCTGATGTCATCCATAGGATGATAGCAAAGGCGAGAACCCCGATCATACGATGACCACCGGTAGATAATGTTTCAGGTGTAGGCAATAATAAAATAGCACCTAAAACAATAAAGGATAAAATAAGTCCAATATTTTGAGCAGTTGTACGTGACTTTTGTGGAGGGGCAGTGGTTGTTACACTCATAATAAAACTCCTTTCTATTTGTGTAATACCTATTACTATATAATACTAAATAAGGTGAACTATATAAGCTAGACTATGCTATAAGGTACACTATATAAGATAGTCTATGCTATGAATATTATTGTATCGTACTTTCTATAGAATTTGTTATTTAAATTATAAGAATATTGTATACATAAAGGGGGATAGGTGTCAGTAAGGATACCTATATACAGAACTTGTAATGTTTGTTATACTATAAGAGTTGTGATAACAAATTTATTGTTGAAAGCTCAATATTATTGTTGACTTTCACCATTCGATTTGTTATTATAATTAAGTAATTTATGAAGCAGAGGCCATCCGCCACTCACCTAATACCAAGAAGTATGAGGTTAATATAGAGAACTCTATTCGGATGGTGTTTGCCGTCCGTTTTTTTTATTCTCTTGGAGGTGAACGCTATTAGCAAGGATACACCACGCATTAATGAAGAGATTCGTGCTCGTGAACTTCGTGTCGTAGGTCCTGAAAACGAACAAATCGGCATCATGTCTGGCCGTGAGGCGTTGGCATTGGCTGAAGAAAAGCATCTTGATCTTGTGGAAATTGCACCTAACGCTAAACCACCAGTAGCTCGCATTATGAACTACGGTAAATATCGTTATGAACAACAAAAACGCGAGAAAGAAGCGAAGAAGAAACAAAAAATCGTAACTTTAAAAGAAGTTAAGTTACGTCCACATATTGAAGACCATGACTTTTACGTAAAAATGAAAAACGCATCCAAATTCTTGGGTGAAGGTAACAAAGTAAAAGTAACTATCATGTTCCGCGGTCGTGAACTTTCACATCCAGAACTAGGTATGGCAGTGTTGACACGTTTCGCTGAAGAACTCAAAGAAACAGCGTCTATTGAAAAAGCAGCTAAATTAGAAGGTCGTAACATGACCATGATTTTAGTAAGTAAATAATGTTTTGGGAGGATTATAATTATGCCAAAAATTAAAACTCGTCGCGCAGCGGCTAAACGTTTCGCAGTAACTGGTACTGGTGAATTCAAGCGTGCAAAAGCTTTCAAAAGCCACATTCTTGAGAAAAAATCTCCAGCTCGTAAACGTAATTTGCGTAAAGCTACATTGGTTGCAAAAGCTGACCACAAACGCGTAGCTAAATGCTTACCATACGCTTAATCGTTAACTATTAGATCGATACATCGTAATTTAGGAGGAATATACAATGGCAAGAGTGAAAAAAGGCGTTACAGCTCATGCACGTCATAAAAAGATTTTAAAATTAGCTAAAGGTTACCGTGGCACACGTTCCCGTTTATTCAAAAAAGCTAACGAAACAGTAATGAAAGCGTTGTACTACGCTCGTCGTGACCGTCGTGCGAAAAAACGCGAATTCCGTCAATTGTGGATCGCTCGTATCAACGCAGCGGCTCGCATCAATGGCACAACTTACAGCCGTTTCATCGCTGGTTTGACTAAAGCAGGCGTTGAAGTTAACCGTAAAATGTTGGCTGACTTGGCAGTTAACGATGCAGCAGCATTCGCTAAACTTGTTGAAGTAGCTAAAAACGCTTAATAGCATAACAATACAGACTAAGGACTCTCGTTGGAGAGTCCTTTTTTGTATGGTGAAAGTATGATATATTGAAAATACATATTGTGTTGTGTAAAAAAGGGTGCATAGAGGAGGCGTAGGCAATGGAACAGTTATCTTATCTGTTGATACCCTTAGGACTTTGTTTGTTCTATTTAGGTATTAAAAATACGATTCGTTTTGGTAGAGCCAAGATGCTCTATGAAATGCCTTATGAAAATAAAGAAGGAACCTTTACTTTAGAGCGAGCCGGTATGTATGGCCTATGGCTTAGTGGAAAAATGTTTACAAAGGCGCCTATTGGTGAATTTGGGTTTAATATAGTTGATGAAAAGACGGGAAGATCGATTCCTTTAACTTTATCTATTATGCGTGCACGGGTTAATGGTATTACTCATTCAAGAATGGAACTATATACCTTTGATGCGGTACCAGGCACCTATAGACTGTCTATTACAGAGGATCCATTTGTATTAGATGCAGTTATGAAAAAAGTAGGGGATAAGGTGATTAAAGGAGATATTAATTATAACCAATTCACTATACAAATCTATACACATACATCCTTTGTTTTAATGTTTATATCAATTTGGATGATTGTACTTGGGCTTATTATCGCAGTATTAGGAGGCATTCTGCCCAATATTTAATGTGAAAGACTAGATAGTCTTGTTATTTTATATAGTGAATAAATTATCAGAAAAGTGAAATATAAAAAGAGGAGTTTTATCATAGCTTGTAGAACTAACACAGTAATGAACCTATTTAAGGTGTTTGTTAAAAGGAGACAGTATTATGGGAATCTTTAAAAAGCTATGTATGACCTCTATGTTGGGTGTTATGTTGGCAGTACCTACCTATGCAACCGTTGTTACAGGTAGCCAATCCGATGTAAACATGGAATTAAAATATCCATTGGTATATACCAATAATATGTTTGCACAAAAAGCGATTAATACAGATATTGCTAACTATGTTTTATATGCTAAATCAATCTATTACGATCAACATGCGTACCAAGTAAAACAAAATTATAAAGTTACCTATGAAGATGCTCAAGTAGTATCTATTTTGTTAACTACCTATCATTATCACGCTGGTAGTGCACATGGTATGTATAACACTAAAGGCTTAGTATATAACAAGATTACGGGCCAACGAATTCCACTATATAACTATGTAAAAATTGCTAATCCGCAACAAATAGAGAGAGGCATTAATTCTGGTATATTGCGCTTCTATAGTGAAGGTCATAAAAAAGCAGACCTACTACCTAACTGGAATGTAGAATATGTTTCTGATAACTACTACTTGAAAGGTAAAGGCGTTATAGGCCTTGTATATCAACCATATGAATTGGGACCATACTCTTATGGGAATACATTCGTTGAATTCTCACCAAAATCTATTGAATACTTTAACAGAATGAACTCCTGATAAAAGTATGTTGCCATATTGATCCTAACTGTATTTTGATGAATTAAATAGTATTCTTATAATATATGACAAAAGCCTATAGTACATTTTTAGTACTATAGGCTTTTAGTATACTTACCAAATTATCTTCTATATCCGCCGCATCCTCTAGCATTAGAGTTTTGACCACAATAGCTTTGGCTAGTATTGTTACAAGCAGTGTTGTTATTACAGTTGTATTGTGTGTTTGTATTACAAGTGTATTGAGTATCTGCATTACAATTATATTGAGCATTGGTATTGCAATTTGTTTGTGATCCATTACATACATAATCATAAGCAAATCCAGTAGATACAGCAGCAGTCACGGTTAACAATGTCATGACAATTATACGTTTTGTAAATTTCATAGATATCATCTCCTTGTTCCTATACATATATTATACTACTATGAGTCAAACAAAATATGATATTCTATATATATAATATTGAAGAGACATTATGTGAAAGGATGAGAGTTTATGATGAAACGTGCGTTAATGGCTGCACTATGTTTTAGTTTTGTGACATTAGGTAGCCAAGCAATTGATATTAATATACCAGGTGCAGATCCTACAATTTCAAAGGATGCCTATCAAAACTATCGGAAGGTAGATACGACCGCGAAGAAAATGGAAGCCGATGTGGGCGATAAGGTGAGGGCTAAATATGCAACTAATATGCCTAAAAAATGGACGATAGATGAGTTAGTATATTTAACGCAAGAATTAAATCATTCAGTTAACTTCTCATCTTCTGTTTTTATTCTTAAAGATAATGGAGCTAATCTAAAATTTACTCTTCCTGAGGGGACTCAGTTTGGTAAAACCATTAAGGGAGACCCATTAACTACAGAGATCAAGCACGGAAACTTTCTTTTGATTGATGGAAATCTAAATTATAACATTCGCAAAGAAAATCAAAGCACACCTACAGGTAATTCATTTTCCTATCCGACTGTTAAAAATGCAACATGGGAGATTAGCCCCACAAAAACTGGTTCATTAGAGGGAGCTATTAATTTTAAAGTTAAGGCAGAGCCTTCAGTTTCGTATCGGATTGCTTTTGATTTGACTAAAAAGAAAGAAGTGGAGCTGTTGAAAACACATGAACAAGAATATGTATATAAACAGCTCATGTCTCCTTTGGTTAATTATGTGTTGCCGTCTATTGAGCTAGCTAAGCAATTACTTTCAAAAACTAAACCTATCACAATTAATGGATTTACATTCCAAACGTTGAAATCTAGTGATTTAACGTATAACGGTCCTGATAATGATGCTATTTACATTTATGATGGTAAAAGCTATCGTGAAGGCATTATGGTACGAGAATTAAAGCCCAAAGAATTAGCTAAACCACATACAATAAATGCTAAATTGATACAATACTTTGCTATGTATAAGCCTTACTCTGAGTATAGACCGATTCAATATGCAACTGTTTGGAATGATGCTACCCCGGCTATTTATATGGAAGTAGAACGATCCACATCAAAAATGTATATTCAATCATTATATGATGATAAGTACTTGTATACGCACTTTATCATGGCAGATTTAGATTATAAAGTACCGTCAAAAGACTTGCGTGATGTGGTCCAATACGTAGATAATGCAAATGATAAAGACAAATACTCAAAAAGTTTAGCAGGTATGTCAGCTGTACCAAAAGGTGTATTTGATATGACTTTATTTCCCAAAAAGCAGTAAATAATTATGAAACGCAATGACCTCATTAAATATGTACAACAAGAATACATCTGTGATATTGATTATCCATGGGAAAAATACCCTGACTATGTGATAATCCGATGTAGAGATAATCAAAAATGGTTTGCAGGTATCTTTACTATTAAAGGCTATCAAGTAGGTTTAGATACAAATGAATCTATGGATGTGGTTAACCTAAAATGTGAACCTGATTTAATTCCTACCCTAATTCGTGAAAGCGGAATTTACCCTGCATATCATATGAATAAACAACACTGGATCTCGGTGGATATAGAAAGATATGAAGATATAGAGAAACTTAAAATGCTAGTGGATATGAGCTATCAGTTGGTGGGGAAGAAGTAACTCGTTAATGTATGTAGATTAAATTTGTTTTAAATATAAGAGAGCCAGTAGTGCTATAGAAATAGCACTACTGGCTCTCTGTTTTGTTATTTATCTAGCTTGAGATTAAGTTTATCTATATTCGAATTTGTTTTATCTGCCGCTAGTGGTTGTTCTGATAGAACAACTTGAGGTTCGTTGTAAGTATAGCTTAATTGATGATTATATGCTAGTTTAAAATAGTTAGATAGCTCTTTATTTGTACAGTAAATATAACAGCCCTTTTGGCCTCGTGTCATTAATGTTCGGTAGGTATTTTTCACAATCTCATTAGCAATACGTTGTGCTTCTTCAGGATTTTCCTTTAAAAGTTTTTTGATACCTTTGATAGATTGATCTGTTTTAGCACGTTTATTAATATCTACGATGAGTTTGCCATTTTTATAACGTAAATCATCACCAATAATCACACCTACGTATTCAAATTCAAGGCCTTGAGTAGTATGAATACATCCTGCTTCATTGATAGAATCAGGATCGATAGCATATGTATCAGAGTTACCTAGATTCCAACTGATTCCAAAATTATGTTCTGGTATTTGGATATCTTTTATAAGCGATGTCATTCGACCCTCTTTAGGCCAGTCCCAACAATAACCTGCTAGAACTCGAGATTTATTGTTTATTTCATTTTTGGCTTTTATAGCATCATACATTTCATGAGGGTTATCAAAGATTTTAAAATCATAATCTCCTTCAAATCCGTCGTAGTTAGCTGTTTCTGCAATTTGTAGTACATTATCAATCCATGCTAAATAGCCATCTGAGCCATTACAACGGAATTGAGATTCTAGGACACCTTCATATATTAGTGAATTTTGCTCTTGTGCAAAGTTTCTGATTTTATCAATTGTACCAGCATCATTAAAGGTAACACGTTGGTTTCTATCGATAAAGAATACACTAAAAATAGAGGCATTAATGATTTCTTTGATTTGATCTTCACCTTGGTTTTGGAACATACCAGATTTTTTACGTAATCGATGGGCCTCGTCTACAATTGCAATTTGAAGTTCGTTCTTTTTCCTTGTATGGAAAGTACCACTACTTTGAAATAGTGCTTTAATTTCAGATTTTTTATAACCTTGTTGTAGCATGGCACTATATACATTTCGTGGAGCAGCATTTGAAGTAATATACTGTGCCATATAACCATTATGGATACATTCAGCTAATAAGTTGATTGCAACTACACTTTTACCAGTACCAGGGCCACCACGAACTATATATACTGTTTTTTGATTATTTTTAATAGCATCAAGTGCCGCTTTTTTTATTTGTTCAAACTCAACCTTTTGGTCATCAATAAGAACAAACTCCTTATTGCCTTTTAGCATATTTAAAATAGAATCTTGAAGTGATTTTGATGGTCTCAACTTACCATGTTCAATGGACTCCATGATATTTGTAGTATCAGGCTTTGGAATATAGGTTTTGATAAAGTTACGTAAGCTATCCATTTGGCCTAGTGTGAACATCGGAGAGATATTTAAGATATCATTATAGATAGGATCACGGAGCTCAGGGGAGATACTTTCATCAAAATTATGTAAAAAAGCACATGGGTGTAACTTAATAGGTCGATTCTGCACATCCTCATTGAAGTTTTCAATAAGACTACAATAGGACCAAGCTTGATAAGAAGGGTGGGTTACTTCACGGATTCCACCGCCAAGGTAGGTTGATACAATATTATCTTTATCTGTTACCTTGAAAGCTTCGCCCCATTGTTTAAGCTCAACAATAACTACATGTTCTTTATCTTGTTGATCTAATCCTGTAATAATAAAGTCCACTCGTTTTTGAGTATTTGGAACAATATATTCGATGGCAACACCAGCTAAGTCCGGTATAGCAAAATCACGCATAACATTAGCCATATAAGATAAAGAAGTTTGCCATGAATGAATTTCAGATTCGCCAACACGACGATATTTTTCTGTTAACGTTTGATGTAACTTTTTTACCAAGACACCTTGCTCAAAATCTTGGATAAAAGATTGCTTTGTGGAAGAGTAGATAATCATATATTTATCCCAATTAAAAATGAAGGAAAATTCATGAAATTTGTTGAATAATATTATTATAACATTAGAGGTAGGTGAAATTGAAACTCTAGGATTGTTTAATAAATAATCTTGCCTGGTATTTTTCTTTGAGTTTATATGTGAGAGTAGTAGTATTTTTTAGTAAGGGACAAAATTCATAATTTTATGTAGTAAGAAATATCTGTAAGACTTAAATTTAAATATTAATTGACATTATGTGGGAGGTCTTTTTATGAATGATGTTTTAAGCATTATTAACTCCATTTCAACAGCTTTACCTGATAGTACTACTGTTGCGGCAGCATTTGGGGGAAAAAAACTATATGATGATTTTGCAAGTCCCACTATTAAAGAAGCAGGAGTCTTAGGGGCAAAAATTTTTAAGGCCTTAACTTTTAGTGCTGATTTATGGTCTCAAAAAAGAATTGATAAATTAACTACTTTGCAAGATGAGGTGGCAGAAAACTTAAAAGATTTTCCAGAAGATAGAATTGTTGATGTAGCACCAGACTATATTGTTGGTCCTGCTATTAATGCTTATATGTATTCCATGAGTAATCAAGAGTTAAAATCTATGTACTCTAAACTTATTTCTAAATCACTATTAAAAGAAAATACTACTATTATTCATCCTGCAATGACCTATATTATTCAAAATCTAATGCCGACGGAAGCACTATTATTAAAATATTTATATTTAACAAAGAAGGTATCTATACCTTTAATGAAAACGACATGGAGAGTAAAAGAAGAAGCACAAGGATATATTACTTCACTAAAAGATATATATATTCAACCCCATCAAAGTGAAATAAAAGAAGACAATAGTGAGATAGAATTTAGTGATTTCATGAAAGGTTCTCCAGCGACAATTTCTAATCTTGTTCGCTTGGGGATTTTAGAGATTAGTTATATAGAATTTTTAACTGATAATAAGCATTATGAGCGTATAGAGCAGTTACCCGAATATGTGTCTGATAAAGAGTATTGTGAAAGTAAAAATTTAATATTTGCACCTGAAAAAGGTGTTGCGAAAATTACAGCTTTAGGATTAGATTTTATGAAAGTTTGTATTGAATAGTGTAGGCATTTCTTATATTTTTTATAAAATTAATTAACGATAAAGTGTTCGTTATTCTTAAATGATACTATTGGAAGAAACATTTGATACACCTAACTTTATAAAGGTACATAAGTACTAAAATCAGTTTAAATGATAACTATTTAGTGAATACCTCAATATCAGAACAGTTTGTTAGGTAAGATATAAATTATAGGTTATCCATAAAAGTCTATTTTAGAGATGCTAATAAAATTGCCGATAGAAACACTTTTAAAATTTGTTGCGTAATTATATATTTTTTTGTAAAAGGATAATAAGTATGCTAAATGATAAGATTGTAAATAAAGAATTTAAAGTGTCTGATGCTACATTAGAAATAGAACGTGAGATTAACGAATTAATTTCTGAATTACTTAAATTATTATCATTGTATAAGCCAGAAGTAATATTAAAAAAATTTAGTGAAGAAGAAATCGGTAGATTATTTAGAAATAAAATACAGGGAATTTGGGATTCAAATGAATTACACCGATATACTGAGTATATACAAAGCCTATTGGTGTCAACTTCATTGAAATTTGAAAATTTAGAGTTAGAAGAAGATAGCTTTAAAAATCTAAAAAATCATCTTGATCGAATTTTTGAATTAACTGATACGTATTGGTTTACATTTAAGACAAGTGATAGCCATCTAGAAAAGGATTCAACTCTTTCTTTAGATATTATTGAAGCACAATTTATGTATCATGTTAGAGGTGATAGATATCCTGTGTTAGATAAGGAATATTTGCAATTATTATTAGAGGCACATGAAGATATGTTTAAAGAGCTATTTCAGATGTCAGTTGAATCAATTATTAGTGGATTTGAAGCCTTAAAAAAATCACTATATGATGATTTTAACCGTATTCCTATCGAAATGCTTAAGGAGTGGAAACGATTTAAAGATTTAAGTAAAAAGAAACAATTGGAATATTTTGAAAAAAAAGATTCAAATGAGGAGATTATTCGTATTAGTGAGTTATTAGGTGGTTTTAAAAGATTTGAGGTTAAATCAACAACTAATTGGACAGATTTATTTGTAAATTCTTTAGCTTTTAATTTGTCTGAAGATAATAAATTTGCTAATCATACTCGTTATAAATATTGGCCTATAGTTGACCTACCAATTAAACAGAGACCTTTTATTATTTTAAATGATATAGTATATTGTTTCGATTATTATTCATTTGTAGATAATTTTTATAGAGCCTTACAAAAAATGGTGAAAAGAATTAAACCTGAATACAAATGGTCAGATGTACAAATGTATGCTAGTGAATCTGCTATAGTTAAAGTCTTTAAAGAAATTTTACCTGCTTGTAGTATATATCAATCTAATTATTATAGATCTACCGATTGTAATGATTATGTCGAAAATGATGTATTAATTCTTTATAATGATATTGGCTTTATAATAGAGGTTAAAGCAGGGAGTTTTGTTTACACGGCTCCATTTGAAGACTTTTCACAACATATAGAGTCTTACAAAAGTTTACTAGAAAAGGCATCTAAACAAGCATCGAGAATGCAAAATTATATAGGTGAATTACCTTGTAGGAATATAAAGGTAACAAATAGCGATCATAGTAATGTGATTGACATTAATCTTAGTAGGATTAAAAAACTGTATAAAATAGCTGTAACAGTAGAGCAAATGACTACTATGACTGCTAAAAGTGATAAAGTAGCTTTTTTACAAAATATGAAAGATATATGGTGTATTTCAATAGTAGACCTATTAACAATAAAACATATAATTAAATCACCATGTGTATTTTTAGATTTTATCCAAAATAGATTTATTGCATTAAAAAATGATTCTTTATATTTTAATGATGAATTAGATCATCTTGAAGCTTATATGATGAATTCAAACTATAATAAAAGATTATTGTTAAATGGTGGAAAAACCAAAGTTATGGCTATTAACGGACATAAAAATATTGATCAATATATGATGTTTTTAAATGAAAATTTTCCACAAAAGATAGATAAGGGGTTTAATTTTCCTAATATTTATAGAGAAATATTAAATGTTGAGACTGGAATTGTAAGTGATAATAAACTTTGTGTTTTACGCTATATATTATCTTTTTCTAGAGAACATAGAAATTTATTAGGAAGAGCCTATATGTATATTAAAAGAGAGAATTTATGGAATAAACTTTGTTATATTGAGGGGTTAAATTTAAAAGTTATCTTACAAATGAATGGAAATGTCAATTTAGTAGGATTTGAAAATCGTTGGGGCTTTAATAATAATAGAATTTTAGAAATTGAATGTGATAAATTAGGTAATATAGTAGATTATAATTGTTATTCATCCAATTCCACTATTGATGTAGAAGTTTCTCATATTATAACAAATGAAGATTTAATAAATATTAACGGTTCTACAAGTGAAAGAAATGATTATTGTCCATGTGGTAGTAGTAAAAAATATAAAAAATGTTGTGGTCGATTTGCATAAAACTAAATACCAAATTATATCGATATGGTTTAATAAGTTTAATTATTTAGAATTTCTTTATTATCGTATGCATCACAATGTTAGCTAAGAAAATAATTAGTAATTTATAAAGGCAAAATTTATTCTTATAATGACTTACTTAGCCATAGTTTTACAATAAATGCTAACATCGTGGATGTTAAAATCCTAGAAGCTTATTTTATAATATCTATTAATGATTTGAGCATTCCTAATAATGTGTATGAAGTGTATAATACAGAGGGGCAACAAGAGGCATCTACTGTTGTATTAATCTACGATAGTAGGAGCCTTTTTAATTGGTTTTCATGAAAACTCTTTATTCTACTTGTATAATACTTCCATTAGTCTAATGAGAGGGTAGATATAGATGAGAGATACTGCAAAACAAATTATAAATTACTGGTACACACTTGAATGCTTGCAACCGAAAGATGTTCCACCATATAAAGCGATCTCAAATCGCAATTATGATGAACTCATAGTTCATATTGAGAATAAGACTAATACTAGTAAAACCACTATTTACCAACAGTCTGTAATAAAAAACTGTTGGAAAAATCCAAATTCACGTGTTTCTACGTATGTAGTCCCATTGCCAAATTATTCTTATAATTACTCTATTATCGATAGGATTAAGTGTTTCAAAGATGAAAAAGACTACGTGTTAGATGATGAACATGCTGTTCTTTTGGGGGTAGTCAAAGGGACTGAAGTATTAGAAGCTTTTATTGATAAATTAGAAATTGAATATCCGGAAAAGCCATATCACGGGAATGTATATAGTGCATCGTTTGTCGTTGATTCAAATGGATACTATAAAAAGGGGAGCCTTCAAATTGCTCCGTTTATTTGGGTGATTTATCAGATGATGTGTCAGCCTGATATAGAGTTTAAAGATATTAAGCTTGATGGTTGGGATGAGGTTGTTAAAGACATCGAGAATAGTTTTAATCTTCCTGAGGAAAAGGTGTCGCTTGATAAGGCTGCACGTGAGATCAATGCGTATCTACAAGAGAATATCTTAAAGCCTATGGGGGTTAACCTATTCCGTGCTGGCGATATTTATGGATACTGTGGCTTTACGGCAGAGGAGATTCAGCTTGTTAAGGCTGAGACAATGCCTATTAATGATTTAAAATCTAGCTTTTTCCTTGATGATCTACAGTTAGTATTACATCATATTGATACATTAAAGGATAATGATAAGGTATTGTCTTATATCAATAGTCTTAATCAAGAAATTGAGCATTATGATTTGTTGAAAGATACAGATCAAATGCGTAAGTGGTATAATCCGAAGGTTTTACCATATGGTAGATGGCCTTCAAAGTTTAATTTATCCTTTATGCAGCAAATTGCTGTTAATATTGCTAAGGAGAACCCTAAAGATATCTTTTCTGTTAATGGACCTCCTGGTACAGGCAAAACTACATTATTAAAAGATATAATTGCTAATAATATTGTTGAACGTGCTGCTAAGTTTTGTGAAAGCAATCATTTAAACGATATATTCGAAAAGGTTGTGGGTCAAGATGGAAAATCCTTTTACTATACTATACCTAGTGATATTGCCATATATGGTATGTTGGTGCTTTCATCAAACAACAAGGCTGTTGAAAATATTACCTTAGAATTACCGAATATCTCTTCTGTGGAAGAGGGAACCAATGGCTCTACCTTGTTTAATCCTGATTCGAGTAATCAACAGGTTGATTTATCTTACTTTACTGAGGATAAGAATTATGAATATGTTAAATCTAATGAGGTATATTTTACGTTTTTAGCTGATCGTTTAGCAAAGAGTAATGAACAATGGGGATTAATTTCTGCTAGACTTGGTAAGAAAGCTAACATTACTAACTTTATGTCTGTATTAAATGTATTATCTTCAGATATGTCCTCTATTATGCGTATACCTAATGTTCAAGATGCTTTTGAAAGTGCTAAAAAACAGTTTCAGGAACAATATGACCTTGTAAAAGCATTATTTAGTTATGTAACAACATATGAAGATAATATTAAATTAGTTCAGGAGCTAAAATTTAGAATTGATGAATTACAAGAGGAAATTCATACAATCGATGAAGAATTAAGTGAATATGATACCTTAGACGATGATTTATTGAAGTTGATTGAGCATAAAAATAATATTGAGACTAAATTAATAGAGTATAATGCTAAACGCTCTATTTTTGATAAGCTGTGGCACGCTACTAATTGGTCTATTTTAAAAGCTATGGGTAACCCTACATTGTTATCGGTAATTGAAGAGGAGACTACAAAGCTTCATACTGTTAAAGACCAATTGTCTGCATTACATCAGTTAGTCAATGAGCGCGAATCCATAATTAATACGAAAGATGGCCTATTATCTGATATTAAAAATCTTGATGCTACTGTTCAAGGTGTAGAGAAAACACAGCAAGAGATTTTAGGTACATTAAAATCTAGTGGTAAAGATACGATATATTGCTTTGATGATATAGCATCAAAGTTAATGTCATCTGATGAGGACCGCTCAGAGGCACACACTGCGTTCTTATATGTGTGTAACTATTTAAATGAAAGTAGAGAACGCTTATTGTATGATGCCTTACAAGTACAAAAGACTATCGTTATGAGTGATGCTTTTAGAAACAATATGCAATTACTATGTAAGTATTGGGGTTCATTAAATGAAAAGAAAAATTTACAGAAAAACTTTGACCTTGATGTGATTTTCCCTGCATTACTTAATTCCTTGATGATTGCCGTGCCTGTTATTTCTTCTACTTTTGCTGCTGTGGAGAGATTCTTGATTAACTGTAAATCTGAAAGCTCGTTAGGTACCATCATTATTGATGAGGCAGGACAAGCGTCACCTCATATGCTTGTAGGGGCATTGTTCCGCGCACAAAAGGCAATAGTAGTTGGTGATCCAAAACAGATTGAACCTGTACAAACTGTGCAGGACTTGTTTGTAGAAAGAATTGGTGGCGAAGGTATTGGTAAATATCGGAGTAAAGAACTATCTGTACAAAGCTTAGCTGATGCACAAAATCCATTTGCAGGCATTATCAAAAACCTTGATGGGTCTGAGTCGTGGGTAGGGTGTCCGCTTGTTATTCATAGACGTTGTAAAGATCCAATGTTTACAGTTGCCAATGAGTTATCTTATGGTGGATTTATGATTAATAAGACCATAAATCTCAAAGATCCTATTGAGCCATACAAAGAGAGCTGCTGGATAACATATGATGCAAGTAATATTGGTTCAAGCACTGGTAAAGATAGATATATACAAATACAAGGTCAAATTGCATTTGAATTAATTCAAAAGTTACGAGCAAGAAATACTAAGTTTAAAGATATCTTTATTATTACACCATTTACTACTGTTTCGTATGGTTTTAAAAAGTATATGGAATCCATTAGTGATGATATTGTCAACTGGACAGATAAAGATAATAAGAGCAGTTGGTTAAAGGATAATATCGGGACTGTTCATACCTTCCAAGGTAAAGAAGCTAAAGTAGTTATTTATATGCTGGGCTGCCAAAGTGATGGTTCTGCTAATGGCGCAATTAAATGGGTTAATGCAAATAATGTAAATGTAGCTTTTACAAGAGCAAAAGAATATGTATATGTTATTGGTGATGCTACTAAATGGGCGGAACTCAATAAAAATCTTGCATTCGCACAACGGTACCTGCCTATATATAATCTAGAGGATATTTAAGTTAACAAATTTTGCCCTCTATTATAAATCGTTAGATTGTTGGATGCTGCATAATATATCTGTAAAGACTAAATACCACAAAGGTTTATATAAACAAAATAGGGAATGAAATCTTTAGATTTCTTTCCCTATTTAGATATGATATAATTTATATTAAAGTGATGTATAAATGGTTTGGTCGCCAGACTTCGCTTCTAGATTTATTGAATTGAAGAAACGGTCTGACTTCTATATCGGGCCTTTTTTTCATACCACGATTAGAAAGCTAGCTTTCAGCTAGAGGTCAATCACTTTGCTGCCATGATAATGGTCGCTACAAGTATACCAAAGGAAATCATTAACGATAACACTTTGAATGTACTCATATTGATCACCGCCAATCTCTAGAAGATTAGCAAAGGCTGGACCCATTTAGAGGCCTCAAGTTCAATATAGTGCTGTCAATTATAAAAGTAAAGAGATAAGAGGTTCCTAATAATCACCTAGGTGACTATTAGGAACCTCTTTCATTTTGTAATTATTTTCATCGATATCTTTATATTATGTTACAATACAATTAATATCACTATTTTATGGAGAGATGTATATGTTAAAACGATTATTACTAAGTGCTGTAATATTAAGTGCTGTTAGTGTATCTAGTTATGCTATTGATGTGAATATTCCTGGTGCAGATCCAAGTATTGCTAAGGATGTGTATGTACAGGGGGTATATAGTACTGAAAATATTAAGAATGCTTATGATGTAGAAACTAGAAGGATAATAGATTCGACTATATCGAAAAAGGGAGTATCTAAAGGGTTTGGTACTGCTGTTAATGATGATGAAGTTGAATCCTTTAAAAATGATTTATACTCTATCAAGCGTCGTCAATTTGACAGTAATACAATTGTGAATTTACATAATAATGATGGTGGACTATCGGTTACATTTCCATTTAGCGCAATACAGAAAGAGGCTATAACTGATTTTCCTAATTCAAATGCTCATTATTTAGTAGAATCACCTATGATTGCTGCAGGTATTATTGAAAATAAAACACCAAATACTACCGATAAAACAGATGTAGCTTTTAAATATGACGGCCTTAGTAAAGGTTATTTGAGAAAGACCACCCTTAGCGGAGCTATTGAGATGGATATTATTGGTTTAAAATTTGAGCTGAGTAAATATCCAAATCAAGAGTATTTTGTTGTCCTTTATCCGCGTGCAACGGAGCTTGTCACATCCAATGATATTAATACAATAATGGCTAATTATGTAGTACCATCAATCTATTCGCTTCAAGATCTAGATGATTATAGCAAGGTTGAGACATATAAAACATATTCCTTCAGGGTACCAAAAACAGCTGTAAAAGCAAAGAATATAAATGAAAAATTGGATGGAGTAACTTTTACAATTGATAAAGATATAAATCAACAAATTCGCATTGAACCTAATTATGAATCTGAAAAAGGTATATTTAGTACAATTAATGAGATTCGTATATTAAATAAGATTGATAATAAGTCTGCAGAGTTGTTTGGTGTATCTGGGGCTAAAATGATAACAAAGGGATTCCATACTTATGTGTGGAATGATGGCATACCAGGGTTATTACTAGATCTTGAACTAGATAATCAACAAGGTATGTTGATGTTTATTACATATGATGAAAGCCATAAGTATGTAAACACAATACAATACCCGTTAAATAATGGGGTATATAGTAAAGCTCAGTTACGTAAATTAATTACTGATGTAAAATTATCGGGTACAGGGAATATGTATAAAGGAGATGTTTGGATTATTTAACAATCTCTTTTAACAACAAAACAGGGAAAGAAATCCTTAGATTCCTTTCCCTGTTTAGATATGATATAATTTATATCAAAGTGAGGCATAAATGGTTTCGACGCCAGACTTCGCTTCTAAAGTAAAAAATTGAAGAAACGGTCTGA
The DNA here is from genome assembly GCF_051549505.1 of Veillonella sp. ZSJB6. Classification (NCBI taxonomy): domain Bacteria; kingdom Bacillati; phylum Bacillota; class Negativicutes; order Veillonellales; family Veillonellaceae; genus Veillonella; species Veillonella sp. ZSJB6. The sequence goes on from NZ_JBPUGE010000001.1 coordinate 148,287, forward strand.
CTTTCAATGTCGGGCCTTTTTTCATGCCACGATTAGAAAGCTAGCTTTTAGCTAGAGGTCAATCACTTTGCTGCCATGATAATGGTCGCCACAAGTATGCCAAAGGAAATCATGAGTGATAACACTTTGAATGTACTCATATTGATCACCGCCAATCTCTAGATGATTAGCAAAGGCTGGACCCATTTAGAGGCCTCAAGTTCAATATAGATGTGTAAATAATAAAAGTAAATAGATTAGAGGTTCCTAATAGTCACCTAGGTGACCAATAGGAACCTCTTTCGTTTTGTAATTACTTTCATAAAAACAAAGTGACTATGTTACAATACAATTAATATTAGTGTTTAGTGGGGGAGATATTTATGAAACGTTGTATTACATTACTAAGTTTAGGTTTGTGTTTAGCTGGGTCGATGTTTTCACACGCTAACGATATTAGACCTCTCATACATGTTACAAATGTACATAATGGCCAATATGATGAGGCGTTAGATGCAATTACAGATACCAAGTTTTATGGACCGTATCAATTCCGAGTATTAAAAGAAGCGGTAGAAACAAAAGGTGAAACAAAGGATATAGACGGGAGGGTGTTTAGAACCTCTGAAGATGTCTTTATGCATGTTAAAGCTAGATCTATTGATAATACAAGTACCTCTTTAGATAAAGAAATTGAAAATATTGTTAAAGATAGAACGGTTCCTGAACCTACTGTAAAGATGGTATTGCCTATTAAGTATGATGTAATAGAGGTCAATAATGATGGTGTGCGCAGTTTACTAGCCGAATTTATGTATGGCTGGCCACTACATAATAGGACAGACATGGTATTAGTTACTGATTATGAGGATACTCGTTACTATTATAAGTTGCAGTTTTATAGAGACAAGTTACCAAATGGTGTTCGCATTGAGCAGTTGCGCCAAATGATTATGGATGCGCAGTTTAGTTATAAATAAGTGATATCGGATTAGAATAATAAAGTAATCATACATAAAAGAGGTTCCTAATTGTCACCGTAGTGACGCATAGGAACCTCTTTTATCGGGCAAGTAATTTATATAGTTATTAAACTATTACAGAATGCTTTTACCCATAGGGAATACAGTTTTGCCGAATACTTTATTAACAAGTACAGCACCGGAACCGTAGAAGCCCAATAAGGAGATGAATAATTCAGACCATGCTGCAAGAGCAAAGAAGCCTGTTTTGCCGCCTAAGAATAGGTCTGTTGCTAGGCCGAAGAATAGGAAGCAGATAAGTAGCATAATAGCGAATACAACTTTGTTTGTTTTCAAAGATGCAATAGTACCAAAGATAGAGAAGATTAAGAAGCCCACAAATGCGAATGCCAATTGTGTTACATCGAAACCTTTTTGAATTTCAGCCCCGAAGGAGCCCATTTGGATCAACCAAACGCCAGCCATTGCAGACCAGAATAAACCGTATGCACCGAATACAACAGATCCGAACGGATTATTTTTCTTGAAATCAAAATAGCTTGCAATTAATTGGGCCAAAGAACCTAATAAAACAGCCCAAGGTATAATAACAGATGTTGTTGGGCCAGACCAGCCTACGCGGGACGTGGATACCACAAAACATACAATAGCTAAACCTAGTAGACCAAGACCTGTAGGATCTGCTACATTTTCACTCATTTCAACTTTTCTTTCTTCGTTTTCCATTTGTTCCTCATTTCTCCGTGGGGGACAACTAACTACAACCATACAGTAAATAGTCACATGATTTTATGCTGTCATCTCCTGTTTAATACACTAGCTATCGAATTGACAGCGTACCTATGTGAAAGTACTGCCTCATAAATGTAACATATATCACATTTTTAAGACAATAGATTTGGAATAATATCTATGCGTAAAAAGTATAACGTGAAAATTGAAATAAAGTTAAGAAAATAAAAGAAAAACCGCGAAAAATGAGGAGTCTAATATTTTAATTCCCATTTTTCTACGGTTTTAAATCTAAAATCGATTGATTTATATGTATTTGTTATAGGTTAATATTACTTACCAGTAAATAATCTTTTAATTAAATCTGGTTTCATATGTTGTACAATTACAATTGATATAGCAATTGTAAAAGCTATTAAAAAAGATTCTTTTGCGAAGCTAATGGAAATAGTTTCTTGTCCCATTAACATATAATAAATGGAGCGATAAAAACTAAGTCCTGGTAATAAAGGGAACAAGCTAGTCATTAGGAAGACTATAGCAGGGCATTTTCTTTTAACTGCCAGTACTCTTGAAGAAATGGTAATGATAAAACCACTGATGAATATGGAGAGCATAACATTAGACTGTAGTGAAGATAATGTTAAGAACAAGAACCATGAGATGAATCCTAATATTGTACAATCGATAAAATGTTGTTTAGCTACACGGAATAAGATTGCAAATGCTGTAGTACCAATACCAGCCATTATACTACGCATAAACATAGAGGTTAAGGAATTAGTATCTAAATTAGAGGTATAAAGAGGAATCATTTGTGTATTAAATAGTAATGATTGAACGGTTGCAACCCCTACAGCCATTGAGATACAGGTAAGCAACGCGCCCATCATAAGGGTTATTCCTGTATTATAATTATTCTGGCTATACTCTCTAATAGCATTGACGAAAGGAACTCCGGGAACAATGTCAATCATGGCTCCTAGTAATATAACTGATAGGTTGGAGCCTAATTCAAAGTGGATAAAGAGATTACCCAATAAGGCTATTAGAATACTGCCTAAAATAGTAATCAATACATCAGATCTAAGTATGCGTTTAATGGTACACAAATAGATACCTAGTACCAAACCTATAATACCGGCAATTATAGAGTCTGTTATAGAGCTACCAATTGCATAGCTAAAGCCTGAAGCTCCTAACGTATAAGCTGCTAATCTCCAAAAAATAGAATAGTCTGACATGGTATCAATTTGATTAAGTTCACTTATAATCTCCTCAATAGTAATATTTTTTTGTGTTATACGTCGGGAGAGGGCGTTAACAGATTCAATTTTACTGAGGTTAATATCGACTTCAGGAACGTTATAAATACGAGTAATTTCAGTTCCATCAGCTTTTTTCGCAGTTGCAAAAATACCTCTATTGGATACATAGGCTTCTAAATCTTTAAAATCCATAGCTCGTGCTATGTAGTTCATAGTATCCTCTGTACGACTGATTTCAGCACCACTACTAAGAAGTATTTTCCCAGCTTTTAATATAATTTCTAATTCTACACTGGTCATTATTTCCTCATTACTCATTTTATCGTATTGTTATTTTTATTAGACTCTTTTGTTAATTTACTTTTAGGTGAATCAGCTTGTTTTGAGTCTTGCTGTTCTTGTAGACTATTGATATTTTCATGCATTAATTCTTCATCTATTGTGAGATGCTCTTCTACATAGTCTTTTAAGTCTTCAACCGTTTCTGTATTTGAAAGTATCTCTTTTGCTACATCATGAATATCTTCTTTTAGTGCTTTTGTATCTGCTTGACTAATATCACCTAATGTATGGAATAGTTCACGTTCTTCTTCTGATAGTGTTTTGTGAGGACTATGTTTTTTTAGTGATAAATGAAGCATTTTTCTTCGGAATAGTGTTTCCATGATAATGTCTTTACGATCACGAAGCCATCCATAAATAAGAATAAGTAGTAGTAATATTCCCATATAACCGAGAATCGGATAGAGGATAGCAATTAAAGCTTTAAAACCAAAGAAGCTACAAATATATCCTAAGGTTACTACAGCAATAATAATAGTTCGCATTCGTTTAATACTGCCGTTAGCAAAACGTCGAGCAATAGAATAAAAAAGAGAGAATGCAGTGTTAAAAATAAGTGAGAAGACTGTGATGGCATATATGAATGCTAGCCACGGGTGAATTTGATTAGCAATAGCAAGAATTGGTAAATCTGCATCTTTTATTGTATCTAGATTGGCAAAAATAGAGACAGCAGCTATAAAAACGACTAATCCGACTAATATGCCACCACGAGTACCACCTTTTTCAGCAATACCAATACGAACAACAGAACCACCCAAAATAAAGGCCATAGAAACAGCTGTCATAGCACATAGAGAATAATAATTAATGACAGAGAGCCATACATTGCTTGTAGCTGGTTTGATTGTGCGGGCTATAGTATCTAACGCAGTCCAATCATGACTTTTACCAATAAAAGAGTAACCTGTAATGATGAATATCATTACAATCATAATAGGTGTAAAAACACCTAGAACACTGGTAATTTTATCAAAGTCCATAAATGATACGACCATAATTAAAAGTGAGCAAATTAATCCGCCAGTCCAAAAAGGAAGTCCAAATTGTTGTTCTAAGTTTGATCCTGCACCGGCTATCATAACGAAACCCATAATAAAACTACCAGCGATTAAAACAAAATCAAGTATTCTTGTAATAATTGGATGAGAAATCTGTGCAAAAACTTCTTCGTGGTTGTCTGCACGATAATAGCATCCCAAAGTGAGCATAATTTTACCGAACACAGCATTTAATAGACCTAGTAATAGAACTCCAATGAGACCAATTTGACCAAAGCTAATAAAATACTGTAAAAGGTCTTGTCCGCTAGAGAGACCAGCACCAACTATAACACCTATATAGGCAAATGCAATTTTCCATGATTGATGTATCATATGTTCCTCCTTTCAAATATATTATTCAACATAATTTATAATTATATCATAAATTTAAATATCATACAATTAGATTGAGAGATGTGAATGAGTGCGCCCTAGATGAGTATTGGGGTTACAAGGGGTATAGAATATAAAAAATAGCATCAAAGATAATAATATCTATAAATTAGATATTATTAGTAGATCTATAGTTAAGGTCTTATCTTTGGTGCTAATTTCTCTTTATTTATTAAGTTTTTCTATAATCGTAGTAACATCCTCTGCTTTGCGGGCAATGTGTGTTACACCTAGTTCTTGGTGGAGAGATTCTTCTCTAAAGCCCCAGGTAACACCGATGCAAAGTAGACCAGAGTTTTCTGCAGTAGCTACGTCAACTTCAGAGTCACCTACATAAATAGATTCTTCTGGTGTAGAGCCTAGTTCTTTTAATGCTTGGAGTACCATATCTGGTGCTGGTTTACGTTGTAAGCCTGGTCTTTCACCGATGGCAACAGGTAAGCGATCACCAAAGTACTCTTTATTAAGTGGTGTTACACCTTCTTGGATTTTATTAGATACGATAGCTAATTTATAACCTTGCTCACGCAATACATCAAGCATATCTAGAATGCCTGGGTAGGGAGCAGTTGTATCTTTTAGATGCTCACCATAGTAAGCTTTGAATTCTTCAATGTATGGCTCTAATTCGTTATCTGCTACAGAACTTGGTAAACATTGACGCATTAAATAAGTTACTGCATTACCGAGTGCTGCTTTTACCTCTGCTAGAGATTTTTCAGGGAAGTTATGTGTACGTAGTACATGATTTACAGCATTAGCTAAATCTGTAGCTGTATCGAGTAATGTGCCGTCGCAATCAAAAACGATGGTTGTATATTTCATAGGGACCTCCAAATGTAATTATTAACTATTCTATTATATGACAGACGGAGAAAATTTTCATAAAAAATTAGACTATGTTACAATTAACGTACTATAGTTGAGAGCTTTGAAACTGGAGAGGTATATGATTCGTAAAACAATAGTATTTTCAATATATATCAGCTTAATTACTACTTTAGTAGGGGCTGTTGATGTTAATATTCCTGGTGCTGATCATAGAATTCCTATAAATGCTTATGAAAGTTATATACATAGTGATTCTTCAATTAAAAGCATACAAGAAGGAGCATTAAGAGACTTTCAAAAAAGCAAAGAGTATGATAAAACTAAGCAACTGTACATAGAAAATGGCCTGTCTGAAAAAGAGGCTGAAACAGTTATTCGACAAAGCTATGTAGGTCCCCTTAATCTGTATGAGGGGCAAACAGAGGTTATTGATCATAGTGGCAAGGGGATTCGTTTCCTTGTACCTTATATGAGTTATTATAAGGTACAGAAGCATAATATGACTGATAAATATATAGGGTATGAACTTTTCTCTCATAATATGACAACAGGCTTAATTGTTGAAAATAAGCAGAATTGGCAAAGTTCTGATTATATGGGAAAGCCATTTAATTCGATTACGGAAGAGGATTTACGTAAAGATTATAAACGACCTACAAACATAAAAGAGTTTGAATCGATTTCTTATAAACCAGAAGATATCCACGGAGCGAGTTTTTCGTATATTGGTTTAACTGATAGTTACTGGGATTCTTTGTATGCCGAAATTAAGAAAAATAATAAAGATCAATTTTACTCTAATTTAAGCTTTGCTTTTGATAATGATTCGACGATTCGATATCATGTAGGTATAACTGAAGCTAAGCGAGATATGGGGCAGGTAATTAGTCCTATACTGGTTAATTATGTGTTACCATCTATAAAACCACTAACAGATAGCAATGTATATTCTCATACAACAAAAATAGACGGTGAAAATTTTATTTATCGTATTCTTAATGATGCAAAAGTTAGTGCTACTTTTGCCGATTTTAAAAGTGGTTTATTTTATAAAAGTCCTTCTGGTATAACACAAACTATCTTTATAGATTTCATAGCTAAGGAACGGGGAACTGATTCTATTGCGCTAGCCAGCTTTATGGATGAGGTGATTATGAATGCAGTTCAATTCCCTGAAGGCTATGTCCATTTCTCTAAACGCATTGTATGGAATGATGGTGTACCAGGTATTCTAGTGGAACAAGAGAAAGCTAATAAAGAGGGGAGAATGATATTTTATATTCAGGACGGAACAACAGCTTTAACTAGTATATTGAGTTATAATAGAAATATGTCTTATACTAAAGAACAACTTCGTAATATGATAACTGATGTTAAGTTAGTTACTATTCCTGAGAAATTCAAGGGTAATGTTGATCTTGCTAATATTGATGATATAGTAAAAAAAGATTTGGAGAAGTAGTATGACTGAAATACAAGCTCTTTTATTGATAAAATCTATTCTTGAATCCGCAGATATTCACGGTATTGAACATATTTTAAGTGAAGATTGTGAGTACATGTCCACAGGTCGTGGTATTATTGGGCGCAATCGAAATGAAAGTATTGAGTTTTTATCCTCTATGACTGAGTCTATTAAGGCCGATAATGTGCCTGTTACGTGCAAGGTCATGCATATTACCGATGTGTACGAGGAGGATGCACTATTCCATGAGGGCCGTCACGGTTTAACAGTTTCTTATGAAAGCGGCGATAATTATGTGTACATGATTTTTGTAGACGTAAATGATGAAGGTCTTGTAGACCGTATCGTTTCTAGCCAAGAAAATTATAGCATTGAGTATGATGATCTTCGCTTTGGTGACGATGAAAGTGAATATGCTTTTATTTCTGCACCAACTACTGTTAAAGATTGGATTACAGCCCTAAGCATGTGGCTTGAAACTGCGAATGTCGATGTAGATGATTTCTATCAATATATCGATGAAGACACGCGCGTTGTATTCCAAAAGGGTGATTCTGAATCTATAACTCTGGAAAGCGGCCTTGATGTAGAGGATTACTTTGATCAATTAATGAACCAACACTTTGATGCAGTGCCTCATATCATTCGCGATGAAGAAGATGGTCTTATTTTAACCTATGGTCCTATGAGTGCTATTGCCACACTCAATGAAGAAGGTGCACTAGCACTTATCAGTATCTATATCGACACACGAGATGAAGACGAAGCTACTGATGAAGTTGGCTACATCGAAGAGGACTTAACGAAGGACACTATTATAGAAGAGGATCTATATTAGTCGATACTACTTTTTTGATAGATCTAATTTAATTACGATTAATAGATAAAATAAAAACTACCAGTTAAACATATATCTTTTAAACAGACCTTCTACTATGGAAGGATAAGCCACTAGATATTATGAATAACTGGTAGTTTTTTGTATTATTTACATTTCGTCATTGTCTTTAATAAGTCCAGCTTTTTTCTTTTTCCAGTAGGAGTAGTAGAATGGCAAGATTATGATGCAGCCGCCTAGACCCCAAAGTAATTGGTTGGTTTGAGCTTGGGCGAGCATCCATAAAGATGTGCCGATAGCGATGACTGGGATTAAATAGCCCCCAGGGATTGTGTAAGACCGAGCTTTGTCTGCCCATTTACGACGGAAGATAATAACAGCCAAACATGTTGGTAGGTATTGTGTAAAACGAGAAACCGCACTGATGGCTGCCAGAGTTGTAAAGGAACCAGACCATGCAAGTAATACACTGGCAATGGCAGTAACAATCGCTGCTACATATGGTGCATTGTAACGATTACGTTTTGCTAAAGCACTTGGTAGCATGCCATCTTCAGCCATGGATGTAGCCACACGAGGAGCATAGTAAGCTTCCGCAAAGTTGATACCACCCATAGAGATTAAGGTACCTACTAATACGATATACATACCAACAGGACCAACGATCACATTGAATGCATCTTGTACTGGAGCCTTAGTATTTGCTAAATCTGTACCAAGTACACCAATAGATACGGCAAGGATTGCCATATAAAGGACAGATACGAGAAGCATACACATGATAATAGCACGTGGTAAATTCTTTTTAGGATTTTTCATATCCTCTGCAGCAATGGCAATAACTTCAAATCCTGTATAGGCAAAGAATAGAAGAACCGCAGCTTGCGCAAATGATCCATCTACATATACATCTTGAGGGAAGACTGGTGTAAAGTTCGCTCCATTAATAAAGAAGATACCAATTGCAATGAATAGAGCAAGAGGGACTAATTTAGAAATAGTGATTAAGTTGTTAACGAATTTAGATACGTTAACACCAAAGATGTTTACAATGGTAAGACCTACAATCAAGATGAATGAAATGACATCCTTGGCAAAATCACCACTTAACGCTGGTACAGCAGCACCTAATGCGGTAGCAAAGCCAACGGCCATGGCTGCCCAGGCAATAACGGTTACAATCCATTTTAAAACGCCTACTTCAAAGGCCCAAAAGTCACCTAATGCGTGTTTTGCATATAGATAAGGGCCACCATTACGTGTAAATAGGCTAGCTGCCTCTGCAAAGCAAAGGGCGATACAGCCTGCAATAACAGCGTCAAATAGCAGGACGCCTAAACTAGCTGAACCAATTATAGAATACGCTTTATTTGGTAGTAGGAAAATACCTGTCCCTACAATACCATTGATGCCTAGGAGTACAATACTCCAGAAGCCAAATTTTCCTGTTTCTTTCATAATAAAACCTTCCTACTATTTAGTTATATTTTCTTGAGCTGCTGTTACAAAGGCAGCAAATAAACGCTTTGCATTCTCATCAGTTTCAGACATCATTTCTGGATGGAATTGGCATGCTACTAACCAAGGATAGGAAGAGTCCTCTAATGCCTCTACAGTACCATCCTTAGCTCTAGCTACTACTTGTAAACCTTTACCAACATGCTTTACTGTTTGATGATGATGAGAATTTGTAATCCATGTAGAGCGGCCAATTGCACTAGCTAATTTTGATTCAAACTCAATGTCTACTGTATGAGTCCCAAGAGAAGGTGTTTGGTTTTGTGAATGTTTAATCGTACAGTTTTCGTCATACTTCAAATCTTGGTATAGAGTGCCACCACGATATACATTTAAAATTTGAATGCCTCGGCAGATACAAAAGATAGGAATTTGTTTTTCTTCCGCTGCTTTCAGTAATGCAAAATCGAATTGATCTCGTTCTGGAAATACGTCGCCCAAGCCTTGTAATGGTTCCTCACCGTAATTTAGTGGAGATACATCATGGCCACCAGATAATAATAGGGCATCTAGTTTTGCTACTGTTTCGCGAGCCACGTCAAGATTTTTAGTGAATGGAATAATTACTGGAATGCCACCAGCTTCCTCAATAGAACGTGGATAGTCTTGATTTACGTAGGAACGCAATAAATCTACGTAAGCACCACTAGTATCCCGTAAGATATTGCCCGATACACCAATGAATGGTTTTGTCATAATATCACCTCATATGTGTAAAAATTTGTACAATTAGTATAGTTTAAGTATATCAAATATTCGTGAATAAATAATACTACTATTGTAATTAATTATAAAACTTATACATTCTAAAATATGTTAACATTGTTACATTTTCTGGAATTCATATTAGTTTTATAGGGATAATTATATTTGTATATGTTTTATTAAAAACATGGTATGATAGATTACGAATAAACTGTACGGGAGGTTTACTATGGTCTTTCTTACATCCTTACAGAGCATTATACCAATTGTACTGCTTATATCGTTGGGATATATATTAAAAGGGCGAGGAATGTTTCACCCTATATTTAGTGGTAATCTATCTAGATTTATCATGTCTGTTGCGTTACCAGCCGGTGTATTCGTATCTGTATTGCATCATCTACATACATCGGATTTATGGGATCTTCGATATGGAATGCTAGCCGTTACATTAACCTATGTAATTGCGTATATCGTTGCTTTTATCATGATGAAAGTACTGAAAGTACCTCGAGGTAGGCGTGGTATTTTTATAAATATGGTAGTTAATGATAACTGCTTATTTATTGGATTGCCAGTGCAAATCGCCCTCTTTGGTCAAGATGCTCTACCATATTTCTTGTTATATTATATCGGTAACACTATTTCAGTATGGATGGTAGGGGTATTCCTTATAGAATTAGATCCACTGCCTAATGTCGAATTAAGTTTTAGTAATAATAAATCTGATAGTATAAGGAATAGCACAATAGCTACAGAAACAAAGCGTAAGAAGTTTAAATTTGATTTGAAGAAGTTATTACCTCCACCATTGTTAGGGTTCTTTGTAGCATTGATATTCTTATTCTTTGAAATTCCGTTAGCACCAATTTTGCATACTACATTAAATTACTTAGGTGATATGGTAACACCATTATCTTTGATTTATATTGGTATTGTACTTCATGATGCAGGGCTTCAAAGTATGAGACTTAATAAGGATTCCATTGGTGGAATCATAGGTCGTTTTGTAATTTCACCGATTATCATGTTCTGTGTCATTATGGGCTTGCAATATGGAGCCGGTATCGTCCTAGAACCAATAGCAATCATTACCTTTGTTGTGCAATCGGCGGGTCCCGTTATTGCGGTATTACCAATCGTAGCCAATGAATCGAAATCTGACTTGCCATTTGCTACAGGGCTTGTCATGATTAGTACAATACTATTTGTGGTAGCTATACCAATTATTATGGAAATCCTAACTATGATAGGCATAACTACATAAAATAAGGAGAAGGTTAAATTCCTTCTCCTTATTTTTATGATACTGTGTATGGTTAATGTATTACCTCATCTATATAAAACTTTGTACCTGCAATATTGATACAAGTATAAAGAGTTTATATTCTGTAAGAAGTTTAACAACTCTTCTACACTCTATGATTAGCTGTATCAAATAATATATTTATAATAAAATTTTAAATAAAATTGATAAAAAATTAATAATTAGATATAATATTTGTTAAATTGAGAGCTAGTATATAGAGGAGAGTATTTATGAATTGGAAACGAGTAATAACGTTAGGTCTTTTAGGTATTACATTAGGTGTGGGACCGTCTTATGGGATTGATATTAATATTCCAGGTGCTTTTCCTCCTGCACCAGAAGATGCATATCAGCATTATCGGATAGATCCTAAAGTAACGCGCTTAATGGATCAGAGTATAGAAAAAGAAATACCTGCTATTCGAGCAAAAGACCCTAATTATGATAAGTCAAAGTTAGAGTCTGATATTTATGCTACTAAAGAATTAAATAATGCGATTATGTATTCACGGACAGTTTTAATTTTACGTGATAATGGGACAGATATAAAATTTACAGCTCCTTATGAAAGTGGTATAGGAATTGCAAGGTTAGATAATACAAAAGATGTCGTTAGAATGGGACGTATTTTTTCTCGAATTGCTCAATTAGGCTATGAAGTTCGCCCTCAACCAAAGGGTAATCTTTGGGAGAATACCAATATTGAATACAGTAAGCTAAATAGTGATATATTGCGTAAAGAATTTGAAGGGAGCAAAGGAGATATACGTCCTGATGGTTCTAAGATGTTAGGTAGTGGCACTTTTGCATATAAAGGCATCGAGAAGGCAACTTGGGATGTAATCAAATATGATTCAGATAATATAATAGGTACATTAAATTTTACACTCCCTACATCACCTACTAGAAGTTATCACATAGGCTATCAGATGAGTGGTCGTTTAAATCATAATGTTTTGAAAGATAATGAACAAGAAATCATGAATTCAACTATGGCACCATTAGTTAATACTATTTTGCCTTCTATCAAACCTGCATCAGCTATTTTAGAAAATACGACTCCAGTTAGTGTAGAAAACTTTACTTTCCAAGTATTTAAAAATAGTAAGCATATTGGTCGTGAGACTCTTAAGAATGGTGGCTATAAGATAAATTATTCTTCTGGAAATATAAAAGAAGAGATCATTGTTACTCCTTTGTCATCTGTAGATAACGTGAAAAAGCAAAATGTTTTATTTAACTATTTAAATGATTTTGTTTATACTGAATCGTTAAGTAAAAGGAAACCAATTCAATCGGCTACCGTTTGGAATGATGCTACACCAGGTGTGTATTTAGAGGTTGAAGGAGATAAATACACATTGTTTACTATGACTGTATATGACGACAATTATCGTTATACATATATGGTAAAGAAACCACACGATATTCATGTAAGTAATTATAAAATTAGAGATATGATACAATATGTGGATAATAAGAGAAATAAAACAAACTATAATAAGATAAAACTAGGTTTAGGTGTACCACCTGATGTTTTTGGTGATACAAAAATTTTCAATAAATAGTATCTATATAGGTAGTATAAAAAGAGGACTGGCTTAAATATGAACTGCACCCCAAAAATTGGACACAATTTTGGGAGGTGCAGTTCAATAAGTCAGTCCTCTTGGTTTTATATAATTATCTAAAGAATCTACCAATGAGTGGCATGCTTGCGCCATCGTTTTTATTAAGTCCTTTTAGAAGAACCATGATAATAACGTAGAGCAATAAGCCTTCGATACCTGTGAGTATGAAGTTAACCCACATTGGTAAGATATCTGTTAAGTAGTGGTAACTCATAAAGATGAGTATACCCATGACACCGGCACTGACCACATTTTTCCATAGAAGGGAAATATCGAGGAAGTAGCCTGTGTATTTTTTGATGTAAAATAAGTTGAGTAACGCTGCAAAACCAATATCAGCAACGGTTGCCCAAGCGGCACCGCCGATACCAAGCCATGGGATAGCCGTTAATGTCCAGTTAAGGATGACTTTGATTACTAACGCAATACCCATATTAATTACAGGAATACGCGGCTTGTTAAGACCTTGTAAGATACCTGTTGTTACTTGGTGTACACCAAGGAAGAAGATAGAGAACGCAGTGATTTGTGTAGCTAATTCTGCCTTAGGTGCATTATAAATCAAGGTAACTGTTGGGGCAGCTAAGACATATAATAGTACCGTAAATGGTACAGTAGCCATAAATGTCAATCTCATGGAGCCAGAGGTACGTTCATAAATACCTTGATGATCGCGTTTTGCAAAGGCATGAGAGATAGCTGGTACAATGCTTGTTGCTAGGGCCGCTGTAATAATGGTAGCTAAGTTGATGAGTGGCACTGCCATACCTGTAAGATAACCGAACAGTTCTGTTACTTCATTCATCGGGAAACCAGCATCTAAGAGTCGACGTGGTACGATGAGCAAATCGAGGTTGGCTGTCAATGGCAACATGATACTTGCTAAGGAAATTGGAATAGACAATGTTAAGAGTCGTGACAAAATTTCTTTAGCTGATTCACGAGGACCATCGTAGCTTTCACCAGTACTACTAGCCTTAGGCAATTTATAATAGTAGTACAAGAGCACTAGAAAGGCACCAAAGGCACCGACACCAGCACCTAAGCTAGCACCACCTGCAGCAGCCGGTAGACCATAAGGTAACAAGATTGCCGCAGCACCGAGCATGACGATAACACGTAATAGTTGTTCTACGATTTGGCTGACCGCCGTTGGCGTCATCATTTCATAGCCTTGGATATACCCGCGGAAGCAGGAAATCCACGTTACAAAGAATACTGCCGGAGCGAGCGCGATGATAGAGTAGTAGGCACGGCTTTCAGCAATGAGACCACTAGAGATCAACCAATCTGCACCAAAGTACATGGCAAGACTGGCGATAAAGCCTGTAATGGTTAACATTGTAAAAGATATATTGAATACTCTCTTAGCACCACCAAAGTCGTGTAAGGCTAATCGTTCTGCCGTCAAAATAGAGATGGCAATCGGCACACCTGCGCTCGAAATTTGTAATAGTAACAAATAGATAGGAAAGGCCATCTGGTAGATACCGATGCCTTCACCACCCAAGATACGGGATAGAAGAATCCAGTTAATACTACCGATGGCTTTCACTACGAAACCGGCAATGGTTAAAATTAAGGTTCCTTTTAAAAATCCACTAGCCATTGATTATAGTTTGTTGGAAGAACCCAATACATTTTTAATTTTGTGAGCTACCATGCCTTTAATAGCATCACGAGCAGGTCCTAAGTATTTACGAGGGTCAAATTCGGATGGATTTTGAGCCAAGTATTCACGTACAGATGCAGTCATTGCAAGGCGAAGGTCTGTATCGATGTTGATTTTGCAAACTGCCATTTGAGCTGCTTTGCGAAGCATTTCTTCAGGTACGCCTTGTGCACCAGGAATGTTGCCACCAAATTCGTTACATTTTGCTACGAATTCAGGCAATACGGAGGATGCGCCATGCAATACGATAGGGAAGTTAGGCAACAATTCGCCAACTTTTTTCAAACGGTCAAAGTCAAGGTAAGGGTCGCCTTTGAATTTATAAGCACCGTGGCTAGTACCAATAGCAATTGCTAAGGAGTCTACGCCTGTAAGATGTACGAATTCAGCAGCTTGTTCTGGATCAGTGAAGCGAGCATCTGCATCGGATACGTTTACATCATCTTCAACGCCAGCCAAACGGCCCAATTCTGCTTCTACTACAACGCCATGAGCGTGAGCATATTCAACAACTTGTTTAGTAATTTTTACGTTTTCATCGAAGTCATGGTGAGATGCGTCGATCATAACGGATGTGAAACCACCATCTACACAGTCTTTACAGATTTCGAAGGAATCGCCGTGATCAAGGTGAAGAGCGATAGGTAAATTGCTATCTTCAAGAGCTGCTTCTACGAGTTTTACAAGGTAAATATGTTTAGCATATTTACGAGCACCTGCAGATACTTGCAAGATAAGAGGGGATTGTTCCTCTTTGGCTGCATCTACGATACCTTGTACGATTTCCATGTTGTTTACATTGAAAGCGCCAACAGCATAGCCGCCTTCATAGGCTTTTTTGAACATTTCTGTAGTAGTAACTAATGGCATGTTGTCCTCCTTGGCCATAGGGCCTGTCATATCATGTTATTAATACTGTGACTGCTAGTCTTTCTAGCGCATATGAGCTAGATGAAATACTAGTGTATTGCAATCATATATCAATTCAAGTTAAGTATATCAAGAAACACTATAAAGGGCCAATATTTTTTGTATAACTTATGCATAAATTTCGTCTAATTTTATGGCCCATGTGGGCTAATTTTTATGTATCGGTATTAATTTACCAGAAATACATTAGCTTAATTGGTGAGTAATGACTCCATATCCGATGGTATTGATGCCTGTAATTCTAGCCATTCATCCGTCATGGGATGGTAAAAGCTAACGCGCGATGCATGGAGTGCTTGACGTTGAATATATTGTAAGTGGCCACCATATAGGTCATCGCCAGCAAGTGGATATCCTAGTTGAGATAGATGGACCCGAATTTGATGCGTTCGACCTGTATGTAATAAACATTGCACATGGGTAAAGCATTGCTCAATCTTATTCTTTACAATGGTATTACTCTCAATGACAGTTATATCTGTATGAGCAGGCTTACCTTCATTCGTGCAGCAACGCTCGATAATACTACCTGATTTACGTCCTATAGGCCACTGTACGCTTATGTGATTAGTAGGTAATTGACCTTCTACTATAGCGTCGTAGTTTTTATGGAAATGAGTACGCTTTTTATCGAAAGCATGTTGGACTATAGAGGTTTTGGCGATGATAACAATTCCAGAGGTGTCTTTATCTAATCGATGGACAGGATGGAAATCATAATGCTGATTTGTCTCTTGGTAGTAATGTAGAACGCCGTTTGCTAAGGTATGATCTCGTACCGTTGAGGTGGGATGCATCAGAATACCTGCCTCTTTATTGATGACTAAAATATATTCATCTTCGTATACGATATCGAGGTCCATAGGGCTTAAACTAAACTCTTGTTCAGGGGTTAATTTCATAACGAGATGGTCACCTCCATGTACGAGGGTATTCCACGTTGCTGTATTTCCATTGACTGTTATAATGCCGTCATTTCGCAAACGCCGTCGCATACGTTGGGAAATATGCTGTTGTTTTATAATATGATTCATAGATTGGGTATGTACGTTGGAATCTACAATCAAGTCGATAATAGTTGCTGTTTTCATACATAGTATTATATCAAATAAATAATGGATGAAGAATTTTTCATAATTCGTTGTCTTTATAGAGTGCATATAGTATAATTTTTATTAATGTTTTTTATATATTTTTTATGTATTGGTGTTTTATTTATTTGAATGCTTTGGCAGTTCAATTTCTTAAAATCATATATTGATGAGTATATGGTTTGCTTTGTAAAAGGAGAGGTTTATGAAACTGAATAAGAAATCCTTATTAGTCGCTTGTGTGTTGGCGGCTATGTCTACAAGTGCTTTCGCAGCAACTACAACAACATCTACTAGCAGTAAAACTGTGACAAATCAAGATACACCGACATCTGCAAGTACGCGTGTAACTAGTGAGAAACATACAACAGCAACATCCTCTACTTCAGTTTCAACTATGGAAAAATCTAAAGCTAAATCTAGCGGTGTATCCGTATCGGTTGGTGCTGGACGCATGGCGGATTATGTTGTTGTGCCAATTCTTTCTGCTCAGCATCACCCTCCAGCGGCTCTTAAATCGATACAAGCAGTAATTGACAATGATAACTTTATTAAGTTGGGTCAATTGGCAACAGTAAAACAAAAAGGGAAATGGGGCGTAGTCGGTACAGACGGTAAAGTTTTGCTTGAACCACAGTATTTAGATATTGATCCATCATTATCTGCTGATGGTACATATTTTGCATATACTAAAAAAACATTAGAACATATTAACATTGATGGTTCTGTGATTTCTAGTGGTGTTGACACTTATGGTGAGCATGATAAAGATATTTTGGCACGTCGCGAAATGGTAAAAAATTTATCCAATGGCGATGTTAAAATAAACTCTATTTCTTATCCAAGTGATTCTTATACAGCCGTTTCTGTAAAAAATAAATGGGGTTTTGTAGATGCTTCTAACAAAACGGTGATTGAGCCACAATTTAAGGAAGTGTATACAAAATTTAGTGAAGATCGTGCCTTTGTAAAAAGCGCTAAAGGTAAAACTATAGCTATTGATGGTAGCGGCAATCCAATTTTTGAATCTCCTACAGACGATATTGATGAATTTAAGAATGGATTGGCCGAATATCGACGTCATATTAGTAAGTTTAATTTAGGTGGATTTTTAAGCATGGCTGTAGGCATAGGTTTAAGCAGTCAAGGTGGGATTTATTATGGTGATGCTTGGAACCCAGTTTATGATGGTGTAAAACGTGGTTATTTGGACCGCAGTGGCAATATCATCATTGATAGCAAGAATGATGCCGTATGGCCAATGACAGCTTATGGTACACTTGTTAAAAATCAAGGTAAATTAGGATTTATGAATCGTAATGGTGAGTATATTATTCAACCTGGTAATTATGATGCAGGGGAAATGGATACTATTAATGCTTTGTTAGTACTCATCAATAAAGATAATGGAAAAGCTGGTATTTTTAATTTAGAAACAGGAAAACAAGTTAATCCATTTGTATATGATTCAATTAATTTTGTAAGTGCTACTCGGATGGTGGCTACAAAAGGTGAAAGTAAATACTTAATTGATATGCAATCCGGTAATATTGTATTTACAACAACTAAGGATATGACAATAGATGTATTTGGTGGGGCCTATGCTTGGGTTCATAAAGGTTCTAACGATTATCAATTAATTGATGAGAGTGGTAAAGTTTTATTCCATGATAAGAATAAGTTGATTAGTAAAACTGTACCATTTAGACATGGTTATGGCGCAGTGAAGTCTAATGGAAAATGGGGTGTAATGAACTCCAACGGTGAATGGGTTGTTCAACCAATGTATGATGCAGTTAATGTGCTATAAATCGTATTTGGTCAAAATTTTCTATGTTTAATCTTTTGCGCTATTTGCTACGAACTCATAACAAATATTATAACTAAAATAATTGGTTCATTAAAAATTCATGATATGGTATACTGAGCCTATAATGTATAGTTATATGTTTTTATTTGTTTTTGGGGGTACATATGAAATCTTCTAAAGCACTTTTAAAATTATTGGTTGTTGGTTGTATTGGTTTGGGTTGCTTAATGCCGACAGTTGCGCATGGAGAAAATATTACAGGACAAGCTGCAGGGGAGAACTCTGTTGTAAAAACAGAGATGCCATCAGGTGTTAATCGTATTCAACTGTTAAAAAATGAAGATTCATCTTCAACTGTACGCACAAGTTCTATTATTAATGGTCATGCTTATATTCCTAAGGATACAAAGATTGAATTAGAATTAATTACTCCAATTAGTTCCAAACGAAGTAAAGAGGGGAATACTTTTAGATTAAAAACATTAGAAAATCTTCTTATAAATAATGTTGTAGTAATTCCAGCAAATCAAGAAGTACTGGGAACAATTACAAAGTCTAGAAAAAACGGTATGTTTGGCCGCAAAGGTAGATTAGAATTTAGCATAAATGAAATTAAAACTGTTAATGGAGTTACAGTTCCTCTCGATGCCCAAGTAAAAGGTAAAGGTCATTCTGATAATGGTGCTGTAGCTGTGGCTGCTGCTGTTAGCCTAGTTGGTGGCTTATTTATGAAGGGGACAAACATTTACTATGAACCAGGCCAAAAGTTTGTTGCTGTGGTAGCTGCTGATACAGATTTAAATACAACAGTAGAAGATCTTCCAAATGCTATGAACCCAAGTAAACCATCTGGACAAAATATTGTGTTGCCAACAAGATAGATTAAGATTCATATGAAAATATTATAGTGATTAAATATCCGGTATCGATAGATTGTATCTGTTGGGTACCGGATATTTTGTTTTTTGAAATAGCTAATACTTACTTTTCTTTATAGTCTGAATAATCCTTCTATGATTAATAATAGTTATAATTAAAAAAATCGATTTACCTAGAAAATAAGCGTGTTATAAGGTATAATTATAGAGATATATTCCGATTTGGTGTACATTTACACTTTCACTTGGAATATGAGGATGATGAAAGTAATGCTATGAACCCCATGCCCAACGGGTTCAGGTGTAGGAGGTATAAAATGGCTAAAGATTGTTCCTTTGACGTTGTGTCCGAAGTGGATATGCAGGAAGTAGATAATGCGGTAAACCAAGCGAAAAAAGAGATTGGTACTCGTTATGATTTCCGTGGCTCCAAAGCGGAAATTAGTCTTGAAGGTGACACTATCAAAATCATCGGTGATGATGAATATAAATTGAATGCCATTATCGATGTTTTAAAAGGCAAAATGGTTAAACGTAATGTAGCAATTAAAAATCTTGACTACGGTAAGGTTGAACCAGCAGCTGGTGCCACAGTTCGCCAAATCATTACTATTAAAAAAGGCATTACTAAAGAAAATGCTAAAGAAGTAGTAAAAGCAATCAAAAACATGAAAATTAAGGTACAAGCATCTATCCAAGAGGATCAAGTGCGCGTATCTGGTAAGGACAAAGACGATTTGCAAGCCGTTATTCAAATGTTAAAACAATTGGATATTCCTGTAGAATTGCAATTCGTTAACTTCCGTTCCTAATAATATATGTCCATAAAGATAGGGTTAGTTTGATTTCATAGGATCGCTAACCCTATCGGTGTAGGAGGCCTTATGAGAGTAGAGGACATGAAGGGTGGCTATACCACAGGTTCATGTGCTACGGCAGGTATGAAAGCTGGTTTGTTGGCCCTCTTAGATAAGAACATCGTGGACCAAGTGGTCATTGAGAATCCTCAAGGTCAGTACATTGAGGTGCCTATTAAAGCCGTAGAGGTACTATCTGATACAGAGGCTAAGGTGACCGTTATGAAAGACGGCGGCGATGATCCGGATGTAACCCATGGCAATGATGTGGAGACGACAGTGACACTTGATGATACTGGTGAACTACGATTCCGAGCAGGCTTTGGCGTTGGGACGGTAACTAAACCGGGCCTTGCTATGCCGCCAGGAGAACCAGCCATCAATCCAGGACCTCGAGCGATGATGAAAATCGTCTTTGACGAGCATTGTGTGCATGGTCAAGGTGTAACGGTAACGGTGAGCGTGCCAAATGGTATGGTTTTAGCTAAGAAAACCTTAAATCATACACTCGGTATCGAAGGTGGTATTTCTATTATTGGAACCACTGGTATCGTTAAGCCCATGAGTGAAGAAGGATTCAAAAACTCGTTGGTGCCTCAGTTGAAAGTTATGAAAGCCAATGGCTGTGAAACGGCTGTTCTCGTGCCAGGCCGTATTGGTCAGGATCTTGCGGAGCAAGTTCTGGGTATTCATAAGAACCAAATGGCAGAAACGAGTAATTTTATCGGCTTTATGCTCGAAAAAGCCGTTGAAATTGGCTTCAAGCGTATCTTGATCATCGGTCATATTGGTAAGCTAATCAAATTAGCTAGTGGTAGTTTCCACACCCACAATCGCATGAGTGATGGCCGCATGGAAAGTATCGTAGCTTATGCTGCTTTAGAAGGGGCATCCCAAGCGGTGTGTGAAGAGTTATTTAATTGCCAAACCACAGAGTCTACGTTCCCTATTTTGGAGCGCGAAGGACTGAATGGTGTATACCAACGCGTTGTAGATCGTGCATCTTTGCGTAGTGAGCGATATATTGCTAACGAGGCAGAGGTAGGTATCATTATTACCACTTTAAAAGGTGAGATTTTGGCAATGGATAAGCATGCTAAAGAGATAGGAGAGCTTGAACAATGGCACATACCTTGTATATCGTAGGCATTGGTCCAGGTAATCCTGATTATGTGGTACCTAAAGGCCTTAATTTAATTAAACATGCTACAGTATTGGTCGGTAGCGAACGGTCCTTAGAGGACTTTCAAGAGCCTGGCCAAATTACATATCCTGTAACAGGTAAGCTTAGCCTGCTAGCTGAGCAAATTGAGCGTGAGCTCAACCATCATGACGTTGTCGTTATGGTAAGTGGTGATACAGGCTACTATAGCTTGTTGCCATATTTAAAGAAGAAATTCCCTGCCAATCCTATTGAGGTTGTGCCAGGCATTAGTTCTATGACCTTTGCCTTTGCTCGACTCAATGAGGTGTGGCATGATGCGGATTTAATGAGCTTTCACGGTCGCCAACCAGCGCCTGAAAAACTCGTGTATGAAGCAGGTAAAAAGATGGGGTTCTTGACGGATCCTGAATATAATCCAGCGCATATTGCGCGTATTTTAATAGATGCAGGTTGGCCAAAAGAAACGAGAGCAGCAGCCCTTGAGCGCTTGAGCTATGATGATGAAAAAATTGTAGACTCCACGCTAGAGGTATTAACTGAGCTTGAAGGCTTTGGTCATTCTGTAATGGTGGTATTAGGATGAGACATTTTTTCGGAATTCCTGATGAGGAATTTATCCGCGGCGACGTGCCGATGACGAAATGCGAGATTCGCAAAGCCGTTATGAACGAGGCACGCATCGAGGAGGATAGCATTGTCCTTGACGTTGGTGCTGGTACAGGCTCTATTTCTATTGAAGCAGCCTTAGCAGCTCCTAAAGGGCATGTATATGCGATTGAGCGCTTTGATAAAGGCATCGACCTTATCAATGAAAACATGAAGAAATTCAATGTAAATAATATGACAGTTATTAAGTCCAAAGCTCCTGAAGGTATGGAAGAATTACCTGAGCTTGATGCGGTTATTATCGGCGGTAGCGCTGGCGGTATGACAGGCATTATGGACGAGGCACAACGTCTATTAAAAATTGGTGGCCGTTTAGTTGTAACTGCTGTAACAATGGAAACTGGTTATACAATCCTTAAAGAGTTGAAAGGTCGTCCTTTCACCTATGAAGGTTACCAAATGTCCATTAGCCGTTACCGCAAGGCTGGTCCCTATCATTTGTTAGACCCATTGAGTCCAATTTTCATTGTATCTGCAACGCGTATCGCAGAAGGAGAGTAATATGGTTGACGTACATATCGTAGGCGCAGGCCCTGGAGATCCCGAGTTAATTACTCGCAAAGGGTATCGTTTAGTGCAAGAGGCAGACGTTGTTATTTACGCTGGCTCCTTGGTAAACCCTGCCATTTTAGAGGCTTGTAAACCAAGCTGTGAAATTCATAACAGTGCTACTATGAACCTTGATGAGGTGTTAGCTGTTATGAAAGCTTCTGTTGAGGCTGGTAAAAGTGTAGTTCGTCTTCACACAGGTGACCCTGCTATTTACGGTGCTATTCAAGAACAAATGGATGCACTCGCTGGCATGGGCATTTCTTATGAAGTCGTACCAGGCGTAAGTTCTTTCCTTGCTACAGCAGCAGCTTTGAAACAAGAATATACATTGCCAAATGTATCTCAAACAGTAATTATTACGCGTATGGAAGGCCGTACACCAATGCCTCCAAAGGAAAAATTGCGCATGTTAGCAGCTCATGAAGCGACAATGTGTATTTTCCTTAGCGTTCAAATGTTAGATAAAGTAGTGGCTGAACTTATCGAAGGCGGTTATGACAAAACGACTCCAGTGGCTATCGTGGTAAAAGCGTCTTGGCCAGACCAACGCATTATCCGCGGCACATTGGAAACTATTGCGGACATCGTAGCAAAAGAAGGCGTATTGCGCCAAGCTATGATCGTAGTAAGCCATGTATTAGATAGTGAATACGAATTATCTAAACTCTACGACAAAGGCTTTGCTCACATGTACCGCAGTGCTAAGGACTAGTATGATGAAAGAACTAGAAACTGTTGCATCTACGACTGGAGCTAAGAAGAATAGAACGGCTATTCTCTCTGTATCTGAACGAGGTGCAAAGCTAGGTCAACGCATCAAGTCTTTGGTGGCTCCCCATGCGGATTGCTTTGAAAAGGAAAACCGTCCCTCCGGTGGTGAGGCTATTTATTTCGATTCCCTCAAAAATCATATTGGACAGATTTTCAAGGATTACGACCAAGTACTGTGTATTATGGCACTTGGTATTGTAGTGCGCATGATCGCACCATATATTGAGCATAAATCAAAGGATCCTGCAGTAGTCGTAATGGACGAAGTAGGACATCATGTGATTAGCTTATTGTCTGGTCACCTTGGGGGCGCCAACGAATGGACGCAGTCCATTTCGCTGGCCATCGATGCGGACCCTGTTATTACAACTGCTACGGATGTAAACGGGTTGCCAGCGCCTGACGTGTTGGCGCGCCACGAGCATCTGTTGGTAGATGATTTTCAAACCTTAATCAATGTGAACTCTGCCATCGTTGGGGGAGAACAGGTTGATTATTATATCGATGCAAGCTTACCAAATGCTGAGCATTTAGAGAAAGCGGCGAAAGCTCATATTGGTGAACATGGTGTGGTTCATGTTGTTTCTTTGAATCAACTAGAGTCTATTCCATGTAAGAATGAAAGCACTGAGGACGGTGCTTCTCGCGTAGTCATTACGGACAAAGTAATTACCGAGTATGGACATCAATTGATTTTGCGCCCTCGTACGTATACGATGGGCATTGGCTGTCGCCGAGATACGCCGAAGGAATTAATTCTTGATGCCATACAACAGTCGCTAGCAGCACATAAGCTTTCACCAAAGAGCCTTGTAACGGCTGCATCGGTCATCGTTAAACAAGATGAAGTAGGCCTCTTAGAGGCCATGCAAATTATGGGGTGGCCTATCGTGTTCTATACACAGGACGAGATGGCACCACTTATTAAAGAAGAAGATTTAAAAGAATCTAATTTTGTAAAAGGAACTATAGGAGTAGGAAACGTATGCGAGACAACGGCATTACTAGCGGCCAAGAGCCGAACACTAATACAGCACAAAACAATTTATCCCAAAACAACGGTAGCCATTGCACAGGTAACATCAAAGTAATCGGCATTGGCCCTGGCGATGAAGAGTTTATGACACCTCAAGCGCGCGAAGCTATCTTAGCAGCTGACCGCGTGGTAGGTTATTTGACATACCTTGACTTGATTAAAGACCTCATCGAAGGTAAAGAAACTGTAGGTACTGCAATGATGCAAGAAGTAGATCGTTGTCAACAAGCAGTTGATTTAGCAGTAGAAGGTCATCAAGTAGTTGTAGTATCCTCTGGTGACTCTGGCGTATACGGTATGGCAGGTCTTGTGTTGGAGCTTGCTAATAAAGTACCAGCAGAAAAACGTCCTTCCGTAGATATCGTACCTGGCCTTAGTGCTGTAAACGTTGCAGCATCCGTATTAGGTGCACCATTGATGCATGACTTTGCAGTTATTTCCTTGAGCGACTTGATGACGCCATGGGATCTTATCAAAAAACGTGCAGACCTTTGTGCACAAGGTGATATGGTTATCTCTTTGTACAACCCACGCAGTAAAAAACGTGTTACACATTTAGATGAAGTTCGCGAAATCGTTCTTAAATACCGCGACCCTAAAACACCTGTTGGAATCGTGCAAAAAGCAGGTCGCCCAGGTCAACATATGGTAATCTCTGATCTTGAAAACTTCACAAATGAAGAAGTAGATATGCAAACACTTGTTATCATCGGTAACAGCCAAACCTATGTTGAAAATGGTCGCATGATTACACCTCGAGGCTACAAATTATGATTTGGGTCATTGCCGGCACTTTGGATGGTCGTACCTTAGCGGTAGAAATCCAAAAACGAACTGGCGAAGATGTGCTTGTTACGGTTGTAAGTCAATATGGTGCAGAGCTTGCTGCTCATAAAGGTATTAGCGTACATACGGGCCGTCTTGACCAAGAGGCTATGCAAGACTTAATTAAGAAGCACAATGTGCGCCTATTAATCGATGCAAGCCATCCGTATGCTGCTATCGTTACGGCTACGGCTCAAGAGGCAGCAAAAGCTAAAGGTATTCCTTTTGTTCGTTTCGAACGTAAAGAGGTACCATTGCCAGATTATGATAAATTGCATATCGTAGTGGACGAAGTAGAAGCAGCTAATCTAGCAGGTAAATTAGCGAAGGAAAATAATAGCCATGTGTATTTGACTACAGGCAGTAAAACAATGCACATCTTTGC
This sequence comes from Veillonella sp. ZSJB6, assembly GCF_051549505.1. Taxonomy (NCBI): domain Bacteria; kingdom Bacillati; phylum Bacillota; class Negativicutes; order Veillonellales; family Veillonellaceae; genus Veillonella; species Veillonella sp. ZSJB6. Next base: position 173,962 of record NZ_JBPUGE010000001.1, read on the forward strand.
TAAATCTGAAGCCTTGCAAGATTGCGAAGTATGGACCCGCATTTTACCTACTGCAGAGGTGTTACAAATGATGGAAGACCTCAATGTAAGTCCAAAACGCATTGTCGCTGTACAAGGTCCATTCTCTTACGATATGAACCGCATCATGTTCCACGATACAAAGGCTAGCGTTGTAGTTATGAAAAACTCTGGCCTTGTGGGTGGTGCTGATACAAAATTACAAGCCGCTATGGATCTTGGAATCCATGTTATTGTTATCGATCGTCCACGTGTTAAAATTGAAAGTCACGTGGTGTCATCTAATGATGAATTTTTCAAATTATGGGAGGACACTAATGGATTACGTTAAAAATCCTAAAGCCATTGAAGATAAAAGTATGGAAATCATTTACGATTATGTAAAAGATTTGGGTTTAACAGATGATGAAGTACGCGTAGTATCTCGTACTGTTCATGCGTCTGGCGACGTTGAATACGCTCAACTCGTAAAAATGAGCCCTGATGCTGTTCAAAAAGGTATCGAAGCATTAGATAATGGTGCAGATATTTATACAGATGTGGAAATGGTTCGCACAGGTATTTCTAAACCAGCTCTTAAAATTCGCGGCAACGAAGTACATTGCTTAATTAAAGATGAAAATGTAGCTAAAATGGCTAAAGAATTAGGCGTAACACGTTCCATCGCAGCTATGCGTACATTTGGCAAACAATTAGAAGGCCAAATCGTTGCTATTGGTAATGCGCCAACTGCATTGTACGAAGTATTGCGTTTAGCTCTTGAAGAAGGCGTTAAACCAGCTCTTATCATTGGTATCCCTGTAGGCTTCGTAGGTGCTGCAGAATCCAAAGATTATTTGATGGAAGTATCCCCAGTTCCTTACATCACTGTAAAAGGTAACAAAGGTGGTAGCCCAATTGCTGCTTCCGTATGTAATGCATTGCTTTACACAGACGTAAAACGCAATGACATGCTCTTCGTAGAAGGCAAAGAGTCTAAATAATACAAAACCCGAATCGTATTTTTGTAGTTCTGCGATTCGGGTTTTACTGTATATATTTTTCACAATAATTGCTAAACATAGTCAAATATAATGTATTAGATCTCTTATAATGTAGTTAATTTTTGAGAGGGGGGTTCATATGGCATCAAGTAATGAACGAAAATTATTTCGCGTATCAGTGATTTGTATCTTAATCATCGCCGTTATTACGAGCATGATTATATCTCTTATTTGGGGATCAACACCCGTATCATTAGCTGAGATTTGGCATACATTATGGTCTAGTGAGCTAACTGATACATCTTCACAAATTATTTGGAATATTCGATTGCCTCGCAATATTGTAGCTGCGTTAGTGGGGGCTTGTCTAGCTGTATCTGGTGCGATTTTACAAGCAGTTATGAAAAATCCCCTAGCAGATCCACAGATTGTAGGGGTATCCTCTGGTGCTGGATTAGCTGGTGTTATCATATTTATTTTATTTCCTGGGTATGACCATATAGTTCCGTTGGTAGCCTTTTTAGGTGCTATGGCTGCGGCGATGATGGTATATGCTCTTGCTTGGAAGAATGGTGTACGCCCAAGCCGTATCATCTTGGCTGGTGTTGCAGTGGCTGCTTTTTTAGGCTCTGGTATTTCTGCACTACTTGTATTCTATGGAGATCGTGTGCAAGGAGCCTTACTTTGGATGGTTGGGGGACTGGCTGCACGCAGTTGGCCTCAAGTAGAGGTTCTGTTCCCATACGCTATAGTAGGTCTTATTTTTGCTTGCTTAGGAGCTAAACGACTTACCATTTTAAGTTTAGGTGACGAAACAGCAAAGGGATTAGGCCTTAAGGTAGAGCAAACGCGGTTTGTTATGACTGCTGTTGCGGCTCTATTGGCAGCAGGCGCCGTTAGTATTGCGGGCTTGATTGGTTTTGTAGGCCTCGTAATCCCTCATATGTTGCGTTTAATCATCGGTAATGATTATGCGTATTTACTTCCTGGCTCCGCATTATTAGGTGCACTTGTCCTCGTTGTTAGCGATACGGTAGGGCGTGTTATGTGGAGCCCAATCGAGGTACCGGTTGGCATTATTATGGCATTCTTTGGGGCGCCATTCTTCTTATATTTATTGAGGAGGGATAACTAATGAATACGGCTATTGATGTAAAACAGTTATCCGTAACTCTCGGTGAGCGTCATATTTTACATGATATTAATGTATCGGTTCCTGTTGGTAAAATAACGACCTTAATAGGGCCTAATGGTTGTGGTAAAAGTACACTCTTACGTTCTATGATTGGATATATTCATAGTCCTCGTGAATGTGTGACTATTTTAGGTAAACCATTACAGTCGTATTCACAAAATGAATTGGCACGTCAAATGGCGTTTCTGCCACAAGTGCCTAATATGCCAAAGGATATGACCGTAGAAGAATTGGTATATTGTGGACGGTATCCATACCAAAATTGGTGGAAAAACACGGCTAAAGAAGATCGTGAAATCGTTGACTATGCGTTACATATCACGAAAACGAATCATTTGAGAGAACAATTAATCCCATCCCTATCTGGTGGCGAACGGCAACGCGTTTGGATTGCTATGGCACTAGCACAGCAACCAAAATTATTAGTCTTAGACGAACCAACAACGTATTTAGATATTAATCACCAATTAGAAATTATGGAGTTATTGAAACGCTTAAATAAGGAACAAAATTTAACCGTTCTCATGGTACTTCACGAACTAACACAGGCGGTTCAATATTCACATCATATGGCTGTTATAAAAGAAGGGTATTTAGTAACGTCAGGAGAAACAAATAAAATAATATCGGATGAGTTGTTTAGAGATGTTTTCTCTGTAGATGTACAACTTGATACATTTGATAATAAAAGATATGTGCGCGTAAAAGGATTAGTTGAGTAGCTTGATATTAATAAAAAAGAGGGCATTCCCTATTTGGGGGATGCCCTCTTTCGCATGATGCAATATGTTAGAATGTAACATTAATACCATAGGCTTCTTTAACTAAACGTGCCATAGCTTCTGGTGTTTGTAGACCTGGGTTTAATAGGAATAGTTTAGATGGTAAATATATTACGCGGTTATTTTGTACAGCTTTTAAATTAGCCCATGCAGGATTATCTGTCATAGCTTGTTTCATAGCTTTTGTAATTTCTTCTTCTTTACCCATTGTAACAACGAAGATAATATCAGGATTATCTGCCGTCAATGTTTCAAGAGAGTAAGGGACAGTTTTATCCTTGGTTGTACCCTCTAGGTGGGAGGCAACAACATTTGTCATACCTAGTTCTTTGACCATAGATGCAGTTACCGCTTCGTCGGTTTCGGCTGTCACACCTTTACCGGTAGCACGTAATACAGCCACACGTGCAGGTTGTTGGTTTTTAATAGCATCTTTTACCTTTTGAATGTTGCTTTCATAGGTTGCAATAACGGATTTAGCCTTATCTTGATGGTTTGTTAACTCACCAAGGAATGTTAGCATTGGTACATTATCCTTGATGCCATCGTAATTAAAAAGCACTGCTGGAATATTGTTAGATTGTAATTGGGATTCATATTTTTTATGTTGATTTACTAAACCCAATACCACATCTGGCTTCAAGCCTAATAGTTGTTCCATGTTGATATTAGCCGTTTGACCTAATGCAGGTAATGCTTCTAAATCTGGAGCTAATTTATCTGTTGTGCTAGCACGGGAGATAGCCTTGCCATCCACTGCGTATAGCATGGACAATACAGAGTTTGAAAGAACAGCGATGCGTTGCGGATCCTTTGGTACAGTGTAGGTTTCACCATTAAAGGTAAGTTCCTTCGTAGTAGCAGAAGAGCTGGATGTGGATTTACCACACCCAGCTATTGCTAGTACAACCATGACCAAAGCTAGACTACAGAGTAGTAATTTTTTCATGATGTACTCCTATGTACGTTATATAACGATACTAGTTAAATTGTAGATTGATTATTTTTGTAATGCGTCCCAAGATTCGTTAGCACGTTCAACGAATAAGTTACGGATGTTAGGGTTTTCACCTAAGCCATGGATGTAAGTGTCAACTTTGAAGCCTTCTTTTTGAAGGATGGATTTATGGGAATCTGGTTCGGCACCAGCCATGTCGTTGTTTGCATGGTCGCCAGCAACCATCATGAATGGCATCAATGTAACATGTTTAATACCATGTAATTTCAATTGAGGGATAACTTGTTCAAGATTTGGAGTACCTTCTACTGTGTAGATAAATACATTTTTCATACCAAGAGTATGGATACGGTCTTGAATTACAGAATAATAAGCATTGGAAGGATCTGGAGTACCATGAGCCATGATAAGAAGAGCGTCTTCTTTGCCTAATTTAGGGAATTGAGATTGAACAGCTTTTAATGTTTCAATAACTTGGTCAGTTTGGTTTTCTTGACCCATCCAGTACATAAGAGATGTACCAAGTGTCATTTTTTTGAAATTATCTTTGTACAAATTATATACTGCTGCATCGTAGTTGTATTCCATACCAGGGATTACATCAAGGGATGCTAATGCAACGCGAGTGTAACCGTCTTTTTTGAGTTCAGCCAAAGCTTCTTCAGGAGTTGGGTAAGTAATACCTTCTTTTTGTTGGATACGATCACGAATGATATGGCTTGTGAAAGCTGTAACTACTTTTGTGTTTGGATGAGCTGCTTTAATAGCATCTACAGTTGCATCGATTGTTTTCGCACGAGTATCTTTATAAGTTGTACCAAAGCTCATAACAACGATAGCATCTTTGTTTGGCAAGTTTTGTAAAGCTTCAGTATTGTGTGTACGAACACCAATTGCAGCAGCTTCTTTCAATGCTGGAGTAGGATCTTTTACTTCATCATTTAATTGGTATGCTGCATGAGATACAACAGGGGCACCAACGGATACTGCAAGACCTAGAATAGCGGATGCTAATGCTAATTGTTTTTTCATTTTAATACTCCTATCCATAACTTAACTACAAGTCTATGCAATGATCTATGTAATCTGGATAATTTTATATAAAAGATATAGTTTATAGATTACTATAGATATATTGCATATATATAACCTTAAGCCAATCGTAACAAAGGAACATAGGGGTGTCAATAAACCCCATACCCCTAGAAGTATAGGAAAATTAAGGGTTTTTAAGCAATTTATGTGATGAATATAGTATAGTATTAGCTTTTATAATTATATTCTTTTTGGTTATAAGGATATGAATATGTGAATACATGAGTAGTTGTATTCCTTATTAAATGAAAATTTTGATATTATTTCTCATTGACTTATATTCGTGAATCTTGTACTATTATTACATAGTAGTTGATAACAATTTTCAGTTATGAAAATTGTATCATGTATGAGCGATATGGAGGTCACATATGAAAGGCATAATTATTGCATCCTTTGGATCAATTTATCAAGATGCTGTGGAGAAATCCATCGGCAGTATAGAGAAAAAAGTACGTTCCATGTATAGCGATATGGAGGTACGTCGTGTATTTTTATCTGATGCATTAGTAGAGAAGTGGAATGAGAAGTATGATGATAAGATTTCTTCTTTCACAGAGGCTATGCAGGATTTTGCTCGCATGGGCATCGATGAGGTATACATTCAACCTGTAACATTGGTAGCAGATCAGTGTTACCAACAAATGCGTAAACAAGCATTAAAGTTTTTACATAGCAATGAATATGGTTTCATACAAGTGAATATTGGTAAACCATTGCTTACATCATTAGGGGTAAAGAATTATGCCGATGATTATGAAGCTACATTAGAAAGCATTGTGCGTCATGTTAATACAAAGGCACTTAATAAATCTGTAGTACTCATGGCAAATGGTCAAAACCAATTAGAGTTTAGTACATTGCAATTGAAAGCTATGTATGGTGCAGCGCCAAATGTAGTAGTATTTACTACAAACGGTTTCCCTACATTTAAACAAGCGCTTACATTATTAGACCGTATGGGCCATAAAGATTTACTAGTAGTACCATTAGCTCTCATTGGTTCTACACATTTGATGGACTACCTTGGCGGTGACCGCTCTGATTCCATTTATGCATTGCTTGCTGAAGAAGGATACAATGTAGATATTTGGAATGAAGGCCTTGGTGAAAATCCTTATGTACAAGATTTATTCTTGAAACATTTAGGTCAAGCGATTCGCATGTCCGACAGGAAGCGTCCCATGCCCCGTGAATCTGTAAAACCTGTTATGACGAACTCTCGCATGGAAGTGCAAGGTATGATTTCTTAATTTAATCTCTCACATAATTAGACATACATCTCATCACACTCCTTTACATAAGTAAAAGTCCTCCTTGTTGGAAATCCAATGGGGAGGATTTTTACTTTTACTATGAAAGATATTTATAATATCTATTTTATACGTCCCATGGTATGCCCCTAACGTGTCGTCTATGGTATGATTAAGATACATTATTAAATAGATAAGGAGACTTCCATGAAACAAGCTATTTTAGTTGTTGCCTTTGGGTCCACTGTTGACAGTGCTCGTGAACATAATATTGACTCCGCTGTGGAGTATATCCGTAAATCCTATCCAGAGTATACGGTAGAATTAGCATTTTCCTCTCGTATCATCGTTAAGCGGTTGCGTGAACGAGGGGTTGAGATTCCTACTGAGCAAGGTGCATTAGAAAAACTTATTCAAGAAGGCTATACACATATTTATGTGCAACCCCTACATTTTACAGGTGGTGAAGAGTTTGATAAGTTGAAAAATAATATTCTCGCTCATGAAGGGGAGGGCCAACTGGAAGTGTTGCGCGTAGGTAGACCTCTCGTATACTACATGGGCCAAGAAGAGCATCCTGATGATTATCAAATCTTGATTGATCGTTTTATTAAGCCACTCAATATTTCCAAAGATGATGGTTTATTATTGGTCGGTCATGGTGGCCTTGGTTCTGGCAATTCTTCATATGGTAATTTACAGTTTAAATTAATTCGTGATGGTCTTACGAATGTGCGTGTTGCAGTACTAGAAAATGCACCATATGTGGCAGATGTAGCTATGCCTTGGGAATGGCTTGATGGCAAACGGCCAAACACAATTTATGTGCATCCATTATTATTGGTACTTGGGGATCATGCACAAAATGATCTCTTTGGTGATGAAGAAGATAGCGTTGTCAATGAACTTGCCGAAGCAGGTTATGAAGTTAAACCAATTCATAGTGCCCTTGGTGAATATGAATCGATTCACGATATCTTCCGTCAACATGTGCAGGATTGTATCGATGATTTGTATGGTAAACGTAGTCCACATCGCCCTGCAATTCCAAATATTAAATAGTATCTTTGTATATCTTGTATAAATTAGTTATAATAAAAGATATGAAATTTATAAATAGATTGTAACTATAAGAATAGGAGAACCCCATGAAAGGTAAATTATATGGCATTGGCGTAGGCCCTGGTGATTCTGAATTGATGACTGTGAAAGCTGCTCGCATCGTAGGTGAAGCGGATATTATCATCACACCAAAAACAGAAAAGAAAGATGGTTCTGTAGCACTTAATATTGCGTCCCCATACATTCAAGAACATACAGAAATCGTTCCTGTAGTATTCCCAATGGTATTGGACGATGCAACACAAGAGGAAGGCTGGCAAGAAGCAAAACGCATTATCTTGTCCTACTTAGATCAAGGTAAAAGCGTTGTATTCTTAACATTGGGCGATCCTATGTTCTACAGTACATACATGTATGTATATCGCTTGATCGAAAATACAGGCCATGAAATCGAAACAATTCCTGGCGTTACTGCATTCTGTGCTATTGGTTCTCACCTTGGCTATCCAATCGTAGAGAAAGAAGAAGTACTAGCTATCGTTCCTGCGACAGCACCAAAAGAAAAAATCGATGCTGTATTGGCTGTAGCTGATGATGCGGTAATCATGAAAGTATATAAAAACTTTGATGAAGTACAAGAAACATTGCTTAAACATAACATGGCAGATGATGCGGTTATGATTAGCCGTGTAGGTTTGCCTGATGAGCAAGTATATGTTGGTTTAGACAATATGCCAAAAGATACTAAACTCAACTACTTATCTACAATCCTTGCAAAACGTAAGGACCGTTAACAAACACGTCGTATTACGAGGTAATATCTATGAACACAGTACAGATTCCACGTGTTGTCATTGCAGGCACAAACTCTGGTGTAGGTAAAACAACAATCGTAGCGGGCTTATTGGCTGCTTATGCAAATGGTGGACGTACGGTGCAATCCTTTAAAGTGGGCCCGGATTATATTGATCCGGGCTTTCATAAAATTGCATCCGGCCGTGACAGCTATAATTTAGATACGTGGCTCGTGCCACCTCACAAATTAAATCCCTTCTTTGCTACTATGGCAAATGGTGTAGACCTTGCTATTATCGAAGGTGTTATGGGCTTGTATGATGGTGGACGAGAAGGCGTTAGTTCCACTGCCCAAATTGCTAAGCAATTGAATGCTCCCGTTGTGCTTGTTATCGATTGTAAGGCGATGGGTGAAAGCGCAGCAGCCATTGCTAAAGGATTTCGTGATTATGACTCAGAGGTAAACTTTGGTGGTGTCATTCTTAACCGCTTAGGCTCTGCTAATCATGAGCGCATGGTTCGTGAAGGCATGGCCAAGATTGGCGTTCCGGTTATTGGTGCTATTTATCGCGATGACCGTATGCACTCTCCGGAACGTCATTTAGGCCTCACACCGGTTACCGAAATTGATCCAACAGAGGCTATAAATACGATTCGTGAAGCTGTTGAAAAAATGGTTAAGCTCGATCAATTATTAGAGATTGCATCTAGTGCACCAAGTATTGAGTTACCAGATGCAGTTGATCCTAAGTCTGTTGAAAAGCGTGTAAAAATCGGTGTAGCTTATGATGAGGCGTTCTCTTTCTACTATCCAGCAAGTTTAGCCGCCTTAGAGGAAAAAGGTGCTGAAATCGTATACTTTAGCCCGCTTAATGACTTTGAAGTTCCTGATGTGGACGGCCTAGTATTTGGCGGTGGATTCCCTGAAATGTTCTTGTTCCAACTCTCCAGTAACGAGTCGATGAAGGAGTCTATTCGACAAGCCAATGAAAAAGGTATGCCTATTTATGCTGAATGTGGTGGCCTTATGTATTTATGTGAAAGTATCCACGATTTTGAGGGTACCGTATATGATACGGTAGGTATTGTACCGGCTAATTGCATTATGCAACAAAAGCTACAAAAAGTAGGGTATGTTACGGCTACAGCTAAGCGAGATACCTTGTTAGGAGCTGCTGATACATCTCTTCGTGGTCATGAGTTCCATTTCTCTACTATGGAGCCAACTGTAGAGAATTTCCCTTGGGCATTCCACTTAGAAGGGGGCCGTAAACCTCAATCCTATGATGGAGGCTTTGCCACAGACAATGTATTAGCATCGTATTTACATTTGAACTTTGCTGGTTCTGATGAAGGAGCGCAACATTTTATTGATATATGTGCTAAGTATAAAGCTAAAAGGAGCTAATTATGAGTGAACGAGGCTTAATTTTAGTTAATACCGGCAATGGTAAAGGTAAAACAACAGCAGCATTAGGTGTTGCATTACGCGCTGTTGGCCAAGGCCTTAAGGTTTTAATCTTACAATTTATCAAAAGTGGTAATGGCTATGGCGAACTAGTAGGTCTTGCTAAATTAGGGGACCAAGTAGAAATTCGTTCCATGGGTAAGGGATTTATTTACTATAAACGAGATGAAGTAGGCGAGGCTGAATTGGCACGTCACAAAGAGGCAGCTCAAGAGGCTTGGCACACATTAGTGGAAGAAGTAAATTCAGATCGATGGGACCTCATCATTATGGATGAAATCAATAATGCCATTAATTATGAGCTTATTGATGTAAATTCTGTAGTAAATATGCTGAAGTATAAACCCGAGCGCTTACACGTTATTTTAACGGGCCGTTATGCTAAACCTGAAATCATTGATGTGGCGGATACGGTAACAGAAATGAAGGTAGTAAAGCATGCTTATGAAAAGGGTATTAAGGCTGCTAAAGGCATAGAGTTTTAACTTATACGTTATAGGAATAATTAAATCTAAAATTTTCGAAAAAGTTCTTGCTAAAACTATATCGAAAATGTATAATATAGTCATAAGCACAAGGTGCTAAATATTCTTGACATTAAGTATGTATATAAGACTAACCAGGAGGTTAACTATGGCTGTACATGATTACATTAAATCCGGCGATTTCGCTACTGAAAAACACGTTCCTGTTATTGAAACTGTTGACACTGTAAAAGCAGGTGAAACTTTCCACGTAACATTGTCCGTTGGTAAAGACATCGCACATCCTAACACTGTAGAACATCACATTGAATGGATCAAATTGTACTTCGTAGCTGAAGGTACTCAATTGCCATTCGAAGTTGGTGAAATTTCCTTCAACGTACATGGTGACGGCGCAACTGCAAACGATGGCCCTGTACACGCAATCTCTGAAGGTTCTTTGGCAGTTTCCTTGAACAAATCTGGTAAATTGATTGCTGTATCCTACTGCAACATCCACGGTTTGTGGGAATCCGAAAAAGAAATCACAGTTGCTTAATTAACTTAATCAACTAATAAAGACCAGCCTTAGGGCTGGTCTTTTTGTATGTAAATTGTAAGGATAACTGAAATAATCACACTAAAATTATGTCCGCACTCAAAAGAATTTTGTTTTTATATAGTGGATAAAATGCCTTATATCCCTTTACAGTGCTATTTGTTTATGGTAAAGTATATGCATATTGATTTTTAGTAGAATAAGTTAAATGAGGGATTATTGTGGCCTTAATCGTTAAAAAGTTTGGTGGCAGTTCCGTAGCTACACCAGAAAAAATATTTAATATTGTTGATCGCGTCCTTCGTGAGAAGAAAGAAGACGATAAAATCGTTATTGTTGTATCTGCTATGGGCGATACAACAGATGACTTAGTAGCATTAGCTAAAGAGGTAACATCTAAGCCTTATGGCCGTGAAATGGACCGCTTATTATCTACAGGTGAGCAAGTAACAATTGCATTAATGGCGATGGCTTTCAACGAACGTGGTCATAAAGCGATGTCCTTAACAGGTGACCAAGCAGGTATTACAAGTAGTGATACATTTAATAAAGGCCGTATTTTGGGCGTTGATCCAAATCGCGTGTTTGAAGCTTTGGATGAAGGTAATATCGTAGTTGTGGCAGGTTTCCAAGGTATTACTGAATATGGTGACATGGTTACTTTAGGTCGTGGTGGCTCCGATACAACTGCTGTTGCATTGGCAGGTGCTATGAAAGCTGATGTGTGTGAAATCTTCACAGATGTTGAAGGTGTTTACTCTACAGACCCTCGCGTTGCAAAAGAGGCTTTCAAATTAGAAGAAGTAACATATGGCGAAATGCTTGAGATGGCACGTCTTGGTGCAGGTGTAATGCAACCTCGCGCCGTAGAAATGGGTTTCCGTTATGGTGTACCTATTCACGTACGTTCAACATTTAGTGACAAAACAGGTACTATTATTCGGGAGGATTATACTGTGGAAGCAAATAAACACGTAATTACTGGCGTAGCTGACGATACTAATACAGCAAAAGTAGCCCTTGTAGGCGTTGAAAATAAACCAGGTGTGGCAGCAACTGTATTTAAAGCATTGGCTGCAAAAAATGTGGACGTTGATATGATTGTTCAATCTATCCGTGCCGTAGGTGAACCTAAAACTGACCTTATCTTCACAGTAGCTATGGATGATGTTGTACTAGCTCGTGAAGTATTAGCAGAATTACAAAAAACTGTTGATATCGAAGCTGTAAACATCGACGAAAAAATGGCAAAGGTTTCTATCATTGGTGCAGGTATGTTAGGTCAACCAGGCGTAGCTGCTCAAATGTTTGATATCTTGAGCCAAGAAGGCATCAATATTGAAATCATTTCTACTTCTGAAATTAGTATTTCCTGTCTCGTTGCTGAAAATCGCGTTAAAGATGCTGTTCGTGTAATTCACAACGGCTTATTGTTAGACCAAAGAGGTTAATCAATCTATGGATAGTCTACGTAGTTTTATGGATGAAATGCTTAATGACCAAGGTCGTAAGGAAGGTTTCATTAGCGATCTACTAGGAAATCTTAAAAATCAGCCTATTCCAACATTGGAGCAAGCTCAAACCGGTTATACTACTGTAAGTAATTTACACGGTATTTTCTATGATTATGATAAGGCCGAAGTTACTATTTCTTATAAGGTGGTACCTGATATGTACCCACCTTATACATTGAGCTTTGTACAATTCCAAGCAGTGCTAGAAGGCTTATTAACCTTGCGCCGCAATCAAAAGTGGCAAATGCAACATAATAAATAAAATGAACCCCATGGGCTGTATGCCTGTGGGGTTTTGTATTTCGATAATTATTCTTAACATCTATATATAGGGTCGTCGATATGTTATAATAAATTGTTAGCATGAAATTAGTTATATTTATATAGAAAGAAGGGACAGCATGGAAATAAATAAGGTTTATTCTGGCTTTCGCCTTGACCGCATTGAGCGCATTGATGAGATCAATGGTACCGCTTATGAAATGAAGCACGAAAAATCTGGTGCTCGTTTAATTTATATTGATTCACCAGATTCTAATAAAGTATTCAATATTGCATTTAGAACAACACCTCACAATAGTACCGGTGTGGCACATATTATGGAGCACTCCGTTCTATGTGGTTCTCGAAAATTCCCATTGAAAGAGCCCTTTGTTGAACTTGTAAAAGGTTCTTTAAACACGTTCCTAAACGCTATGACATATCCGGATAAAACGATGTATCCTGTAGCGAGTAAGAACGATAAAGACTTCCATAATTTGATGGACGTATATCTTGATGCTGTATTCTACCCACGTGTTCGTGAAGATGCAGAAATCGTAATGCAAGAGGGTTGGCATTATGAGCTCGAAAATGCAGACGATGAACTTACCTACAAAGGTGTTGTATTCAATGAGATGAAGGGTGTTTACTCATCTCCTGACTCTGTATTAGAACGCCAAATGATGCGTGAGCTTTTCCCAGATACAACTTATGGTGTTGATTCTGGTGGGGATCCTGATTATATTACAGACTTAACATATGAAGAATTCCAAGAGTTCTACCGTGTTCATTATCATCCATCCAATAGTTATATCTTCTTGTATGGTGATATGAATATTGAAGAACAATTAGCATTCTTGAATGATGAGTACTTAAGTCATTTTGATGCTATTGACGTTCATACGGAGGTAGCTCTACAAGCTCCATTTACAGAAGGTAAAGTAGTGAGCTATCCATATAGCGTAGGTTCTGAGGAGCCAACAGATAATCGTACATTGCATTCCTTTGCGTATGTATTGCCTGATGTAACACCTGAACATAGCTTAGCCTTTGAAGTGTTAACACATGCTTTATTAACATCTCCTGCAGCACCTCTTAAACAGGCGTTGGTAAAAGCTGGTATCGGGTCTGACATTAGTGGCTACTATTTAGATAGCATTCGTCAACCTATGTGGACAGTACAAGCTACAGGTTCAAACTTAGATAAACAAGCTGACTTGCAACGTATTGTAGAATCCACATTACAAGAGTTATGTGATAAAGGCTTAGATAAAGAGTTATTAGAAGCTTCTTTAAATAGCATTGAATTTGCTCTTCGTGAAAGTGATTTTGGGGGTCGTCCTATCGGTTTAGCCTATATTATTCGTATGATGGATAATTGGTTATATGATAATGATCCATTGGAATTATTACACTATGAAGAGGCATTAACTAATATTCGAAAGGGCTTAGCAGGTACATACTTCGAAGATTTAATTCGTCATTCTATCTTGAATAACAACCATAAAGTTCTTGTTTCTATTTATCCTGAACGTGGTCTTCAAGAGCGTAAAGATGCAGAGGTTAAAGAGCATTTAGCTAATGTAAAAGCTAATATGACCTCTGAAGAAATCGAAGCAATTGTAGAACAAACTAAACGCCTAAAAATTCGTCAAGAAACACCAGATAGTGATGAAGCTCTAGCGTCTATTCCTTTGCTCGAGTTGTCTGATTTAAATCCTAATATTGAAGCTGTAGAACGCCGTGAAAGTAAAATTGGCAATACTACAGTTCATTTTGTACCTACTTTTACAAAAGGTATCAATTATGTAGGATTGTATTTTAAATTGAACTGCCTCACTGAGGAGGAACTATTCTACGCTGATATTTTAAGTGATATTCTTGGTCGTATTGATACATCTGAACGCGGTTATGAAGCACTGGCTAAAGATATTAATATGAATTTAGGGGGATTGAGTTCGGATATTACGGCCATCAGCAAAGATGGTAAGCGTGATGAATTTACGCCTCTTATGATTGTACGTGCGAAAGCATTACATTCTAAATTACCTGATTTATGTCGCTTGATTAATGAAGTAGTTCAAAAAGCAGATTATAGCGATGATCAACGTTTGACTGAACTTGTTCAAGAAAGTAAAGCCATTTGGGATAATGAAGCATTCCGCCGTGGTAATTCCATCGTAAGTCAACGCGTTATGGCTCAAGTTTCTGCAGTTGGCAAGTTTAGAGATAATGGTAATTTAGGATATTATCAAAAAATTAGTGAACTAGCATCTAATCCTGCAGCATTGCCATTATTACCAGAAAAATTAGCTGAAGTAGCTCGTAAAATTTTCCGCGCTAACAATGTAGATATTATGTTTGTTGGTGAAGAAGGTGAATTAGAAGCCTTTGAAAACCTAATGAAACCTTTTGTTGAAACTTGGGATACTACAGAATTAAGTAATGATGTATTACAAATCACTCGTCTATCTGGCAATGATGGTATTGTTACTGCTGGTAAGGTTCAATACGTAGCACAAGGTGGTAATTTTATCGATCATGGTTTCAAACATGTTGGTCCAATGAGTGTTCTAGAAACGATTTTACGTTATGAATACCTTTGGATTCGTATTCGTGTACAAGGTGGCGCTTACGGAGCATTTGCTAATTTCTATGATGATGGCAATATGATTTTCTGCAGTTATCGTGATCCTAACTTGTTAGAAACTTTGAATGTATATAAAGAGTTGCCTCAATACCTTCGTGACTTCACATTGACTGATCGTGAAATGCGTAAGTATATTATCGGTACTATGAGTTCTTTAGACTTGCCAATGACACCTGCATTGCGTGGACCTCGTGCAATGGGGATGTACTTCAGCGGTGCTAAATTAGAGGACAAAGTAGAGTTCCGTAAACAAGTAATCGCATGTAAGCCAGAAGATATTGTTGCATTAGCAGATGTGGTAGAACCTGTATTGAATGATAATCATATTTGTACAATGGGTAACGAACAAAAGATTAAAGATGCTGGTAATGTGTTTGATAACATTGTGTCTTTAGGATAAATAAGTTTATATCAATAAATGATATAACTTTAGTTTGACATATCTTCGGATGTATAAGTGGCATATTCATAATGGATATGCCACTTGTTTTCTGCTATAGGAGAGTTCTAATGAAAGGTAGATTTGCGCCTAGTCCAACAGGATATATTCATCTAGGTAACGTGTGGATAGCACTTTTATCATATATCTCCACACGCCAACAAAAAGGAACGTATGTTGTACGTATGGAGGATATAGACCTACAACGGTCAAAACGAGAACTAGGGGAAGCTTTACTAGATGATTTGGAATGGCTTGGCTTTGAATGGGATGAAGGTCCTCGTGTAGGTGGACCAGAAGTATCCTATTGGCAAAGTGAAAGACAAACATATTATGCAGACATATTAGAATATCTCGCATTAGAAAAACTAATTTACCCTTGCTTTTGTAATAGAGCGCGACTACAATCTATAGCTTCTGCACCTCATGTAGGCGAAGTGGTGCATCGTTATGATGGAAAATGTCGACATTTACGTGATTTTGAAATACAAGAGTTATGTAATAGCAAAGAACCATCCTTGCGCCTTGCTATAGATTCTTGTGATCTTGAGTTTGATGATCGATGGCAAGGTAAGCAGCATATTCATTTGGAAGGTGAACTAGATGATTATGTATTACGTCGTGGTGATGGTATGTACGCATATAATTTGGCAGTCGTATTAGATGATATAGCTATGGGAATAACTGAAGTGATTCGAGGCGATGATTTACTCGATACAACGGGACAGCAATTATATTTGTATAATACATTACAACAATGCTATCCCCATAAGAATATAGTGGTTCCTAAGTATGGTCATGCCCCACTTTTGGTAGATACAGATGGCCATAGACTTTCTAAACGCCAAAAGAGTATTACAATCCGTGAATTACGAGAACAGCAATGGTCAGCATCTAGAATTTTAGGAGAGTTAGCTGTTGCAGGCGGGCTTATAGATGGTGCTATGTATAGTCATCCACAAATAAGCCTTTCTGATTTAATTCATTTAGACCTATCGGTTCCTAGTTTGAGGCAAAAAACAATTGTCATTGAATGATAATAGATACATTGATTTTAGTTCTGAAATGTTTGCTAAAAGCGTATAATTCTTTAACTATAAAATTCGATACATTACATTGACAAAATTCGATATTTATTTATAATAGTATATAAGAGGTGGTTGAAATGACAATTCAACAAGCTTTAGATCAAAAGGTGTGGGCCGTTATTGGAGCCACTGATAAAACCGAAAAGTTCGGCTATAAGATTTATAAATGTCTTAAAGATCACGGATATGAAGTATATCCAGTTAATCCTAATGTTGCAGAAGTAGATGGAGACAAATGTTACTCTAGTCTTTCTGCACTTCCTGTTGTACCAGCTGTTGTGGATTTTGTTGTACCAGAATCAGCGGGTTTAGCTGCACTTGATGAATGCAAAGAACTTGGCATTTCAACTGTGTGGTTACAACCAGGAGCGGATAAACCATCTGTTGTTGAAAAAGCACATGCTTTAAACTTGCATGTCATTCAAGATTGTGTATTAGTTCAATTACCGTAGGAGGGTATAATGAGCGAATTAAAAGAATTAAAAACTGCTGAATATCAAAATTTAGTAAATCAAGGTGGCGTTACTGTTATTGATTTCTGGGCTCCATGGTGCGGTTATTGCGTACGTATGATGCCAATCATCGAAGAAATTGCAGGTGAGCTTGAAGGTAAAGCTAACTTTGTAAAAGTAAATGCTGATGAAGAACCAGAATTAGCACGTAATTTACAAGTTGAAGTATTACCTACATTTGTTATCTTAAAAGATGGCGAAGTAGTAGACCGTAAAATTGGCTTCTTGCCAAAAGGCGATCTTCAAGGTGCTATTGAATCTAAATTCTAATAATCGGAATAAATCTATATAGATAGAGTAAAAAAGACCTCATCAATGTATGTTGAATACATTGATGAGGTTTTTTTCATATTTTCTATAGAAGCAAATAAAAAGTATCGTATAAATATAAAATTATTTTAAAATATAAAATTTCATTTTACATAATTCAATATTATTAATAACTCAGTATTTAAGCGGATTAAGATAAGTTTTTAAATGAGTAAGAAATGAAACATAAGTTTAACTTATTAATTTTTTTATGGAAGTTTAAAATAATATATGGTAGTATTATGTTAAATATTGTGAATATTTAGTGAAAAAGAGTGCAATATTTGATTTATTTCTTCATTGTGGGGTGAGAGCCACAAATGTTGGGAGGGAACTTAATATGAATAAGGTATTCAAAGTTGTATGGAGTGCAACTAAGCACGCTTACGTTGTAACGTCTGAGTTGGCTAAGTCACATCAAAAATCTGCAACTACAATTGTAGCTGCAGTTATTTTGGCGGCTAGCTTTTCTGGAGGTGTTGCTAATGCATCCAGCCCTGAGGATTGGGCTAGAGCTGATCTTATTGGTAGCCAAAGATGGTTAACACCAGATCAAAATGCTTGGGGTCATATGCAAGATCAACATCAAGTTGATCCACAACAATTAGACCAACAGCAACAGCAACAACAACAGCAGCAACAACAACAATGGCAACAACAAGAGCCACAGCAACAACAATGGCAACAACAAGTGCCACAACAACAGCAGCAACAACAAATCCCTAAAAAAGGCGGTTCCACTGGTAATACCGTAATTAATAACTACTATACAGTTGTAACTACTGATGTTGAAAATGTTAAGAAAAATACACATAACATTAACGTTGTAAATAAAAAGGTAGATATCAATACTACTAATATTAATACTGTTAATAATAAGGTTGAGAGTGTAAAAACTGACATTAATAAAATCAATGCTAATATTACAAATATCAACGCTAAAGTTGATAAAAATAGCAAAGATATTGAAGGATTAAAAGGCAAAGTCGGCACTCAAATCACTAACATTCAACAAGATATCACAAATATTAACAATAATATTGACGCTAAATTTACTAAAATTAACAACGATATTGATGTAAAAATCGATAATAAAATTACTAACATTACAAATAATGTTGTTAATAATGTAAATACTAACATTGATGCTAGTGTAAAAAAACATATTGAAGCTAATAATACCAATATTATTAATCAAGTAAATCAAAATATTAATACTGCAGTTCAAAATAATAACACTACAATTTTGAACAAAGTTGATGAGAAGATTGAAAATAACAACACTACTATTATTAATAATGTTAATAAAGATGTAGATGTTAAGATTAATGATATTAAAACAAATATCAATAATACGAAAAATGAGTTGAACACTAACATTTCTAATGTTAAAAATGAACTCAATCAAAATATCAACAACGTTGATATTAAAGTTAACAACAATAAAAAAGCAATTGATAATTTAACTGTTAATGTTAACAATAATAGTAAATCTATTGCTGATTTAACTGCTAAAGTTGAAAAAAACACACAAAATATTGATGCTAATAATACTTTCATCATGGAAAACCGTAGATTTATCGGTGATAACAAAAAAGCTATCAACGATAACAAAAAAGCCATTGATGAATTGAAAGGTAAAGTTGGCACAACAATCAATAATATTAACACTACAATTGATAATAAGATTAATGAAAATAACACTAAGATTATCAACGAAGTTAATCACAATGTAGATGTTAAAATCAACGATAGCAAAACTAACATTATCAGTGAAGTTAACAAAACAATTAATTCTAAAATTGAAGCTAACAACACAACTATTATTAATAAAGTAAATAATGATGTTGATACTAAGATCAATGCCGTTAAAACTGATATTACAAATATTAATAATACTGTAAATAATGTAAGTGCAAAAGTTGATGCTAATACTACTAACATTACTAATAACACTACAAATATTAACAAAAATGCGACTGCAATTACTGAATTAAACACTAAAGTTGATAATCAAGGTAAAGTTTTAGTTAATCATGAAGGTCGCATCCAGGCGCTTGAACAAGACAATAAAACTATTAAAACTGACGTAGCTAATACTCAAAATCAAGTTAATATCAATACTAAAGATATTGCTGACTTGAAAGGTAAAGTTGGTCAAAATATCGGTAATGTTCAAGGAGATATTAAAGATATTAAAAACAATATCGCTAATATCAATACTAAAGTTGAAGCTAATACAGTAGCTATTAACAAAGTTGATGTAAAAGTTGACGGTGTTAAAGGTGATTTAAATGGTCTTAAAGACCGTGTAGATCGTCATGATCAAAGTTTAGAATTCTTGCATGACAATATCATAGATAACTCTACACGTATTTCTGTAGTAGAAGATGGTGTTAAAGCTAACCAAAAAGCTATCGATGAATTAAAAGGTCATGTTGGCACACAAATCACAAATATCGAAAATACAATTACTAATAAAATCAACGCAAATAACACAGTAATTAACAAAAATATCGATACTAAGATTGAAGCTAACAACACTACAATTCTTAACAAAGTAGATAATAATATCGATGTTAAGATTAACTCCAATAACATCAAAATTGATCAAAAAATTGATGGTGTTAAAGGTAACTTAAAAGATCTTGAAGCTAAAGTTGACAAAAATACAAAAGACATCAACGTAGCTGGTACAATTGCTATTGAAAACCGCAAATTCATCGGCGACAATAAAAAAGCTATTGATGAATTAAAAGGTCATGTTGGCAATCAAATCACTAATATCGAAAATACAATTACTAATAAAATCAACGAAAACAATACAGTAATTAATAAAACTATCGATAATAAGATTGAAACTAACAACACTACTATTATCAATAAAGTAGATAACAATATTGATGCTAAGATCAATGCTAATAACACTACAATCATTAACAAAGTTGATAAAAACATTGATGTGAAAATCAACGAAAATAACACACAAATTAACAATACAATCAACAAAAAAATTGGTGATGTAAATGTTAAGATTGATGGCGTTAAAGGTGATTTGGATGGACTTAAAGGTCGTGTAGATCGTCATGATCAACGTTTAGACTACTTACACGGTAATATTGTAGATAACTCTACACGTATTTCTGTAGTAGAAGATGGTGTTAAAGCTAATGCAAAAGACATCAATGTAGTTGGCAATATTGCTTTGGAAAATCGTCAATTCATCGGCAACAACAAAGCTGCTATTGATAAAAACACTAAAGCAATTGATGAATTAAAAGGTCAAGTTGGCACTACAATTAAAAATATCGAAACTACAATTAATAACAAGATTACAGAAAATAATGTAACTATTAATAAAAATATCGATACTAAGATTGAAGCTAACAACACTGTTATCAACCAAAACATTGATAATAAAATTAACAGCAACAACACAACAATCATTAACAAAGTTGATAAAAATATTGATGTAAAAATCAATGAAAACAACAAACAAATCAACAACACAATCAATACTAAGATTGGTGATGTAAATGTTAAGATTGATGGTGTTAAAGGTGACTTAAATGGCCTTAAAGGTGATTTAGAGGGCCTTAAAGGTCGTGTAGATCGTCATGATGAACGTTTAGACTACTTACAAGGTAACATTGTTGATCACTCCGCACGTATCTCCGCAGTAGAAGATGGTGTAAAAGCTAATGCAAAAGATATTAATGTAGTTGGTACAATTGCAATGGAAAACCGTCAATTCATTGGCGATAATAAAGTTGCAATTGCAAACAACACTAAAAATATCAACATCAATGCTAAAGCTATTGATGAGTTAAAAGGTCAAGTAGGTCAATCTTCTACAGTTATCAACGATATTAAGAAACAAATTACTAATATCAACGGTAAAGTAGAAAACAACACTACAAATATTGCGAATAACACAACTAATATTGCTAAAAATACTACAGCAATTAACAACGTAAACGTTAAAGTTGATGCTAATACTAATGCTATCGTAGACAATAGCAAACGTATCGATGCAACTAATGTGAAAGTAGATGCTAACACTACTAACATTACTAACAATACAACAGCAATCAATAACGTAAATGTTAAAGTTGATGCTAATGCTAAGGCTACTGTAGATAATAGCAAACGTATTGATGCAACTAATGTGAAAGTAGATGCTAACACAACTAACATTGCTAACAATACAACTGCGATCAACAATGTAAACGTTAAAGTTGATGGTGTTAAAGGTGATGTAGCTGGTCTTACTAAACGTGTAGAACAAAACGAAAAAGACATCAACGTAGCTGGTACAATTGCAATGGAAAACCGTAAATTCATTGGCGATAACAAAGCTGCTATTGCAAATAACACTACAAAAATCAATGTTAATGCAAAAGCAATTGATGAATTAAAAGGTCAAGTAGGTAAATCTTCTACAGTGATCAATGATATTAAAAACCAAATTACTAATATCAATGGTAAAGTAGAAAATAATACCACTAACATCGCTAACAATGCTACAAACATTCAAGCTAATGTAGTGGCAATTGCTGACAATAGCAAACGTATTACTGAAAATACTACAAACATCGCAAACAATACTACAAACATTGCTAATAACACTACAGCTATTAACAATGTAAATGTAAAAGTTGATGGTGTTAAAGGTGACTTGAATGGTCTTACTAAACGTGTAGAACAAAACGAAAAAGACATCAACGTAGCTGGTACAATTGCAATTGAAAACCGTAAATTCATTGGCGACAATAAAAAAGCTATCGATGAATTAAAAGGTCAAGTTGGTAATACAGTTAAGAATATCGAAACTACTATTAATAACAAAATCACTGAAAACAATGTAGTTATTAATAAAAATATCGATGCTAAGATTGAAGCTAACAATACTGTAATTAATCAAAATATCACAAATGCAATTACTGAAAACAACAAGGAAATTAACAATACAATTAACAAGGTAAATGTTAAAGTTGACGGTGTTAAAGGTGACTTAAATGGTCTTACAAAACGTGTAGACCAAAACGAAAAAGATATCAATGTAGCTGGTACAATTGCTATCGAAAACCGTACTTTGATTGGCAATAACAAAGCTGCTATCGACAAGAATGCAAAAGCTATTGCTGAATTGAACGGTAAAGTTGGTACTACTATCACTAATATCGAATCTACTATTAATAACAAGATTGAAGCTAATAATACTACAATCCTTAATAAAGTAGATCAAAATATTGATACTAAGATTACTGCTAATAACACTGTAATTAACCAAAACATTGCTAATGCAATCAATGAAAATAACACAACAATCATTAACAAAGTTGATAAAAACATTGATGTGAAAATCAATGAAAACAATAAGCAAATCAACAACACAATCAATACTAAGATTGGTGATGTAAATGTTAAGATTGATGGCGTTAAAGGTGATATAGCTGGTCTTACTGCACGTGTAGATCGTCATGATCAACGCTTAGATTACTTACAAGGTAACATTGTAGATAACTCTACACGTATTAGCGCTAATGAAGATGCTATTAAAGCATTAAAAGGCCAAGTTGGTACAACAGTTACTAATGTTGAAAACACAATCAATGCTAAGATTGAAGCTAACAACACAGTAATTAGAAAAGATATCAACACTGCTATTACTAATAACAACACTGTTATTAACAAAAATATTGCAAATGCTATTAGCGAAAACAACACAACAATCATTAATAAAGTTGATCAAAATATTGATGCTAAGATTGCTGAAAACAATACAGTAATTAACAACACAATTAACAGCAAAGTTAATGAAGTAAATGTTAAGGTTGATGCTAACGCAAAAGCAATTGTTGATAATAGCAAAGCTATTACTGACATTAAAGCTAATGTGACAAATATCAGCAATAAAGTAGATGTTAACACTGCAGATATCAAAGCTATCCGCACAGATGTAACTAACAATACTACTAACATTGCTAATAACACAGCAGCTATTGCTAATGTAAGCAAACAAGTTAAAAATAACACAACTACCATTTCTAACAATGCAACAGCTATTGCAAACATTAGTAAACAAGTTGCTGGTAACACAGCTAACATAACTGATGTAACTGCTAAAGTAAATGCTAATACTGGTCGTATTGAATCTAATACAACTGCTATTAACAACTTAACTGGTAAAGTTGATGCTAACTCTCAAGCTATCGAATCCTTGAAAGGTCAAGTTGGTAAAGGCAATACTACAATTGTTAATGTAGCTCAAAAAGTAGAAAATATTACTCAAAACATTAACGCTCAAAATAGCAACATCCAAGCTAATACTGTAAACATTCAAAATAATACTTCCAATATTAATAACATTAAAGCTAATGTTGTTAACGTTGAAAAGAATGTAAACAATATTAAAGCTGATGTAACAGTAGTAAAAGCTGATATCACAAACATCAATGCTAAAGTTGATCAAAAAATCAATATTGTGAACAACAATATTACTAACGTTAAAAACGATGTGAAGAATATTGATGCTAAAGTTACAAATATTGATAACAAAGTTACAAATATTGATAACAAAGTTACTAATATTAACAATAAAGTAACTAATATTGATACTAAAGTTAATGATATTGACGTAAAAGTTAATAACCAAAATACTGTAATCAACAATATCAAAACTGATGTATCTGGCTTGAAAGATCAAGTTGGCAAAAATACTGAAGCAATTAAGAACTTACAAAATGTAAGCGCTGATGTAAACAAAGTGAAAGAACAAGTTAATGCTAATACTCAAAAAGCAAATGCTAACGAAGAACGCATTAAAAATGTTCAAAGCCAAGTTTCTGTTAATACTGAAGCAATCAAACATAATACTGAAAACATCAATATTAACAAAGCAGCGATCAAACAAAATGCTGAAGCAATTCAAAATACTAATGTAACTGTACAAAAAGTAATCAACAAAGTTGATGAACATAGCAAAGTTATTAACGACGTATCTAAACAAGTTAATACTAATACAACTAATATTGCTAATATCAATAATGTTGTTAACCAAAATACAACTAATATTACAAACGTAACTAACCAAGTTAATGCAAATACAAGCAATATTAGCAAAGTATCTAGCCAAGTTAATACAAATACTACAAACATCAACACTCTAAATGCTAAAGTAGATACTAATGTTACCAATATCACTAAGGTAGATAATCGTGTAACTGCAGTAGCCAACCAAGTTAATGAAAATGCACAATTAACAAAAGCTGTTGGTACTCTAGCACTAGAAAATCATGAAAAAGTTAGTGTACTAGGTTTACAAGTAAACAAAAATACACAAGACATTGCTGATGTAAACACTAAAGTTGATGAAAACGTTACATTAACTAAAAACATTGGTGCTATTGCATTAGAAAATAATGAAAAAGTTAATGTATTGGGCTTACAAGTAAATAAAAATACTCAAGATATCAGTACATTAGCAGAAGCTGCAAATTACAGCTTGAAAGCTTCTAACATTGCATTACAAGATCATGCAACTCTTGTTCAACACGATGCTCAAATCGCAGAAAACTCTCGCCGCATTAGCAGTGTAGAACGCGATGTTAAAGTAGTGGGTGCTAATGCAGCAGCATTGGCAGCATTGAAACCTATCGAATACCACGAAGGTCAAAAAGCTCAAATCATGGCAGCAGTTGGTACTTACAAAGGTAAAACATCTACTGCATTGGGTGTAGCTCATTATGCAAATCCTGATTTGTTAATCCATGCTGGTGCAGCTTATGGTGGTGACCATAGCGTAATGGCAAATGCTGGTGTAACAATCGGTATCGGTAATGCTCCTACAGCTCCTAAAGCATCCCCAGCAACTGTAAAAGTTCTTGAAGATAAAGTGGCTGATTTACAAGCTCAAAATAAAGAAATCCGTGATCTTCTTGATAAAGTGCTTGCACAACAACCACAACAAGCTTCAAAAGCAGCTGTAAAAACAACTAAATAATTAGCCTCCCAATTGATAGATTAATTCTTTGATCTATCGCAGGTATAGAAACCGCGTAACAGAAATGTTACGCGGTTTTCTTTTTTGTGGGGATTCTGCCCATTATGAAACGTAGTAAGGATGTTACCCGTTAAGGAACTGATCTAACTATCTTCTATTAAGATGTTATTTTATGCTGTTGTGGTAGATAGTGGGTTTTAAGAGTTAGTTTTTATTTTATAGTCGAACATATGTATTGTAGAAAAGAGGAGAAAAATAGAGGTTGAATAAGAAAAATATAAAAAAGTGGGATAAAAATGGATTTTTTATTGTGATTGGTGGGGAATTGTGGTAGAATTTACCATATAGTGGTGGATAAGGAATGGTAAAGGGCGGTGATACGTATGTTCATGGGAGAATATAATCACACCATTGATACAAAAGGGCGGATGATTATACCCGCGAAAATACGTGAACAACTAGGCGAAGTATGCATTGTTACTAAGGGCCTAGATAACTGCTTAGCTATTTACACCGAAGAAGCGTGGAAGAAAATTTCTGGAGCTTTACAATCACAATCCTCCACTAAAGCTAGCGTACGTGCCTTAAAACGTTTTGTTTTTGGTAGTGCCGCTGAGCTTGAATATGATAAACAAGGTCGTGTCCTCATTCCTGTACCACTACGTGAATATGCGAGCCTTGATAAACAGGCCGTTATTGTCGGTGCTGGGGATCACGTTGAAATTTGGAGCCGCGAAAAATATGATTACTATGATGATCAAGTGGCTGAAAGTATGGAAGAACTTGTCGAAGGTCTAGAAGGGATTATGTTATAGGAGGCTATGATGGAATTTAATCATACCAGCGTACTTTTACGCGAAACGGTGGACTCCGTCGTAACTAATCCAAAAGGCATCTATGTGGACTGTACTCTGGGCGGTGCAGGACATGCCCATGCTGTGGGCGAGATGCTAGACCCAGAAGGCATGATTATAGGGTTGGATCAAGATGAAGATGCGTTGAGCGTAGCTCGACAGCGTTTATCTGATTTAACATGTCAGGTATTAACAATACCGACGAACTTTTCTAACTTAAAAGAAGCCCTCCATAATGAGGGTATCTATGAAGTAGATGGATTTATCTTTGATCTTGGCGTATCTAGCTATCAACTGGATACACCGGAGCGTGGCTTTTCATATATGAATGATGGCCCACTCGATATGCGTATGGATAAGGACGCACCATTAACCGCAGAAGAGGTTGTTAATGAATATGATGCTGAAGCATTATTGCAAATTATCCGCGACTATGGGGAAGAGCGATGGGCTAAGCGCATTGTTGAATTTATTATTAATGCACGTCAAGAAAAACGAATTACCACTACTGGTGAGTTAGTTAGAATTATTAAGCAAGCAATACCTGCGAAGGCGCGTCAAGATGGACCGCATCCGGCAAAACGGACGTTCCAAGCCATTCGCATTGAAGTAAATAGAGAATTAGCTATCTTGCATGATAGTTTTGTAGATGCTGTATCCATGTTGAAACCAAAGGGGAAAATTGGGGTTATCACATTCCACTCCTTGGAAGATCGAATTACAAAACAAACTTTCAAAGAGTTGAGTACAGCGTGTATATGTCCTCCAGAATTGCCGATGTGCGTATGTAACCACAAGGCAGTTGTGAAGGCGAAGAATAAGGCTATAGAGCCGAGTGCAGGGGAGATTGAGGTTAATCCGAGGGCTAGAAGTGCAAAGTTACGCGTAGCCGTCAAGTTGTAGAATTGGAAGGGGTTAGTGTTTATGTTAGCGAGAAAGGCTGTTGTAGGCCAAGTTAAAAGCGATGTGTTGGTCGCTTCACAAGGGAGAAAACGTAGTGCAAATGTGGCTCTAGATTTGAGCCCTATGATGTGGCAGGTTGTATATGGTATTGCTGCATTGGTTGCATTTTTGCTTATCATGATGGTTATGAATGCGTACAGCACAAAATTAGGCTACGAAGTAGTTAAAACACAGCAAGCTGTAGTACAATTAACAAAGGATAATGATGCGTTGGATGTTGAAGTGGCTTCTTTGAAGTCTCCTGTTCGTATTCAACAAATCGCAGAACAACAACTAGGGATGGTTTTGCCTGATTCTTTTGTTTATAGTACAAAAAGCGCTGTTACTGAACGTACTGTACAAGAGAAACAGCAAATTATAGACTAGCAGGCAAAGCAGCTCGTATTGGGCTGCTTTCCTTTGCGTGTAAAGGAGATTGTATATGAAACAATTACAAGATATAGTAAAAACTTTGCAAACACCACATGTAGAAGGCAATACAGCTGTTGAGGTATTAGATATTACGGCTGATTCTCGTGCAGTAAAAGCAGGTAGCTTATTTATTGCGTTAGATGGTGCCACTGTAGATGGTCATAATTATGTAAATAAAGCCGTAGAAGCTGGTGCTGTAGCAGTACTTGTATCTAAACCAGTAGAGGTAAGTGGTGATGTTTGTGTTATCACTGTAGAGGACACTCGTAAAGCTATGATGGCATGTGTGCCGTATTTCTTTGATTATCCAGCAAATTCTATGCGTATGATTGGCGTTACTGGTACGAATGGTAAAACGACTACAACGCATATGATTCGTCATATTTTGAAAGCTCAAGGTCATAAAGTGGGCGTTATTGGTACTGTTCATATTATGATTGGTGATACAACATATCCAATTCATAATACGACACCTGATGTAGTGGATTTGCAACATATTCTTCATCAAATGGTAGAGGAAGGTGTTACACATTGCGTGATGGAAGTTTCTTCACACGCATTGGCGTTGGGGCGAGTTTCTGGTGTTGAATATGATACAGCGGTATTTACAAACTTAACACAAGATCATTTGGACTTTCACAAGACCTTTGAAAATTATTTGGCAGCTAAGTGTAAATTATTTGAACAAGTTAGCGCACCTAACCAAACTAAATCTGGTAAAGGGACTATCATTAATATCGATGACGAATATGGTCATCGTGTAATTGAGAAAACAACGGCACCTATCATTACTTACAGTATTGATGGCAAAGGTACGTTGAATGCTCATGATGTAGAAATGACACCTAAGTCTAGCCGTTATACTGTCTCTTATGATGGCCATGACTATACAGTAGCTATGAATACCACAGGTCTATTTAATGTGTATAACACATTAGCAGCTATCGGTGCTTGTTTGTTAGAAGGTATCTCCATGGGAGATATCGATAAAGCATTGAAAACATTTAGCGCTGTGCCTGGCCGTTTTGAGCTCATTGAAGAAGGTCAACCATTTGCTGTGGTTGTAGATTATGCACATACACCAGATGGGCTAGAAAATATTCTACAAACTGCAAAGGCTATTCAAGAAAATCGCATTATTGTAGTCTTTGGTTGTGGTGGTGACCGAGATGCGACAAAACGCCCTATCATGGGTCGTATTGCTGCACAATATGGTGATGTAGTATATGTAACATCTGATAATCCTCGTACAGAGGATCCTGTACAAATTGTGAAAGATGTAGAAGTAGGCGTTAAAGAAGGCCTTCGTGAAGGCTCTCATTATGAAGTAATCGTTGATCGTCGGGAAGCGATTCAACATGCAATACAAAATGCAAAACCTGGGGATATTGTACTAATTGCTGGTAAGGGGCATGAGGATTACCAAATCTTAAAGGATAAAACGATTCATTTTGATGATCGTGAAGAGGCGCGAGCAGCCCTCAAGGAGATCTAATATGGCAGAATTTACATTGTCTCAAGTGGTAGAAGCCACAGAAGGGACGAGTACACATACCGAAAATATTAAGTTCTTAGATGTATCTACTGATACAAGAACGATTGAATCAGGCTTTTTGTTTGTAGCCTTAAAAGGTGATACCTTTGATGGTCATGATTTCATCAACACGGCCATTGAAAAGGGCGCTACAGGTGCAATCGTAGAAAAAGGTCGTGCCGTAGAAGGTATTGTTTGTATTGAGGTAGAAAATACCTTGGTAGCATACCAAAACTTGGCACGTTATCATCGCCGTCGCTTTGATATTCCTGTAGTGGCTATTACTGGTTCTTCTGGTAAAACTACAACAAAGGAAATGGTAGCTGCTGTACTCGGCACCGAATTTAATGTTTTGAAAACTGAGAAAAACTTTAACAATGAAATTGGTTTGCCAAAAACATTGTTGCGTTTAACTGCAGAACATCAAGCTTGTGTTGTTGAAATGGGCATGCGTGGCCTTGGTCAAATCGAGGAGCTTGCGTTGATTGCAGAACCAACTATGGGTATTATTACCAATGTTGGTACTAGCCATATTGAGCTATTAGGTTCTCGTGAAGCCATCGCACAAGCTAAAGGTGAGTTAATTTGTTGCTTGCCTGAAAATAGTGTGGCTATTCTCAATGAAGATGATCCATATGTTAAAGCTATGGATAGCCTTGCTAAAGGTAAAACGATTACCTATGGTATCGAACGTAATGCCACATGTATTGGCAGTCATTTGCGTTATAAAAAAGATGGTATTAAATTTACATGCAAATGTTATGACGAAGTATTTGATATCTTCTTGCCTATGATTGGTGAACACAATGTATATGACGCATTGGCAGCAATCGTAGCTGGTCGTGTGCTAGGCATTAAGTCCAATACGATCCGTAAGGGCTTAAGCGAATTTACAGGTACTCCTATGCGCCAAGAAATCGTACCATTTGAAGATATTGTTATCTTAAATGACGCGTATAATGCAAATCCTTCTTCTATGGCTGAAGCGATAAAAGCTTTGGGTCAGCTAGAAGGTAAACGTAAAATTGCTATGCTTGGTGATATGCTTGAACTTGGTGATTATACTGAACAAGCGCATCGTGAAATTGGTCAATTGCTTGCTGAAGAAGGTTATAGTGTTGTCTTCACATTCGGTGATGCTGCTGCCTTTATAGCTAAAGAAGCTAAAAAAGCAGGCTTAACTACATTCCGTTGTAATAGCCATTTGGAAATGGTCAATGCATATAGTGATATTCGTGAAAAAGGGGATGTTATCCTAGTCAAAGGCTCCCGTGGTTTGCGGATGGAACGAGTTGTTGAAGAATTGAAAGATCGTGAATAAAAGGTTACGGCTAGTTATATCTAGCCGTCATCTGTTTATTAATGAGTAGAGGATTCGTATGATATATCACATTCTATTAGCCTTCGTAGTAACCTTTATTATTACGGTAGTGCTAGGTAAATTTGCTATTCCTATGTTGCGTTCTTTGCACGCACAACAAAGTATTCGTGAAGAAGGTCCAGAAAGTCATCAAGCGAAAGCTGGTACACCAACAATGGGTGGCGCTTTTATGATTGTAGCCCTCGTCATTGGGGTTGCTTTATTTGCACCGTGGAATGTGGGTACTGGTATGTTATTGTTCCTCACATTAGGACATTGTTTATTGGGCTTCTTTGATGATTTTGTAAAAGCTGTAAAAAAACGTAATCTTGGTTTGACAGCTAAGCAAAAATTACTAGGTCAATTTATTTTGGCTGCCATATTCTGTTACTGTATTACTGAAATTATGGTTATTCCTACCACATTGTGGATTCCTGTAGCAGATATTCACCTTCAATTAGGTTGGGCTTATTATGTATTGGCATTTTTAATTATCGTAGGTGCTACGAATGCCGTAAATCTTACAGATGGTCTTGATGGTTTAGCTAGTGGTACATCTGCTGTAGCTGCCATTGCCTTTTCCGTTATCGGCCTTATGGCTGCATCCACAACAAATTCTATTGGCGCTGAAAGCGTTGCTTACTATGGGGCCATTGTAGCCGCTGTATGCCTTGGTTTCTTGGTATACAATGTAAACCCTGCAAAAGTATTTATGGGGGATACAGGTTCTTTAGCATTAGGTGGTGCTTTTGCGGCGATGGCGATTCTTACAAAAACAGAGTTGTTACTCGTTGTCATTGGCGGTATTTTTGTTATGGAAGCGTTATCCGTTATTATTCAAGTTATTTCCTTTAAAACTCGTGGTGTACGAGTGTTTAAAATGAGCCCTATTCACCATCATTTTGAGTTGTCTGGTTGGGCTGAACAAACTGTTGTTAATCGCTTCTGGTTTGGTGGTGCTGTATTAGCTGTTATTGGTGTCATTTTAGCGACTATAACTTTGTAAGATAATACTTAACGGAAGCCGCAAATAATGGTATGCTTATAAGATAGGAATACATTATTTTTGTTGATAATTTAGGTGATACAGATGGAATACGGAGACAAACATATACTTGTTCTGGGCGCTGGTGCCAGCGGTATAGGCGCATCTTGGGTGTTAGCTCAAGTTGGGGCCCATGTAGTATTAAATGATTATAAGCCTGTTACACTGCCTGCAGATGAGGAAAAAAGACTAGTATCAGCGGGTGTAGATATTATTACAGGTCGACAAGATGAATCCTTGCTTGATGGCGTGGATCGTATTGTTATTTCTCCAGGTATTTCTCTAGATATTCCCATTGTAAAAGCTGCTCGAGCGCGTGGGATTGATGTAGTTAGTGAAGTTGAAGTAGCTTATGAGTTATCTAAATCTCCAATTGTAGCTGTTACAGGTACAAATGGTAAGACTACAACTACAACATTATTAACTAAGGTATTGGAAGGAACTGGAAAACCAGTTCGCGTTGGTGGTAATATAGGGGATTCCCTCAGTGAAGTTGCCTATTCCATGCCAGCAGATGGTTTCTTGGTAGCTGAACTATCTAGCTATCAATTAGAAACAATTAAGCATTTTAGACCGATTGGTGCTATTATGCTCAATATTACACCCGATCATTTAGCTCGTCACAAGACGATGGAAAATTATATTGCTGCAAAGGAACGAATCTTTGAAAATCAATTAAGTACAGATTTTATGGTGCTTAATATTGATGATCCAATTGTGGCAGATATGGAACATCGTGTGCCTAGCCATATCCTTAAAATTAGTCAACATCAAGTGGTACCAAATGGTGCCTACTATGATAAAGGGCAATGTTATGTAACAAAGGATGGTAAGGCAACGCCTGTTATTGGAAGCGATGATATCCATATTCCAGGTAGTCATAATATTGAAAATATTTTAACTGTTATCGCTTTAACCTATGCGTTAGGTGTGCCCGTAGAAACTATCCATCGCATTATTAGCGAGTTCCATGGTGTTGAACATCGATTAGAACGAGTTAAAACGATTGATGGCGTTACATTCTATAATGACTCTAAAGCTACTAATGTTGACTCTGTTGTAAAAGCATTAGAATCCTTTGATCAATCAGTTATTTTATTAGCTGGTGGTCATGATAAAATGACTCCATTAGAAGATTTTATGCAGCTTGTTAAAGATCATACAAAAGCTGTTATCTTTATGGGTGAAGCGGCGGACCGATTTGAAGCTGCTGCAAAAGAGGCTGGCGTTCATCCTATGTACAGAGCTTCATCCATGAAAGATGCTGTTGAACAAGGTTATAAATTGGCTGACCAAGGTGATATTGTATTATTATCACCAGCTTGTTCAAGCTTTGATTGGTACAGCTGTTTTGAAGAACGTGGCGATGATTTTAAAAATTGTGTTCATATGTTGCAAGAAGGGAGACACCATTAATGAAACGTATCATTATTTCAGGTGGTGGCACCGGTGGACATATATATCCAGCAATAACTATATATAAGGAAATTATGAAGCAGAACCCTGATGCACAGGTTTTATATGTAGGAACTGAAAAGGGCTTAGAGGCAACTTTAGTGCCTAAAGAAGGCATTGAGTTTACTACATTACCTGTACAAGGTTTGCAACGTAAATTATCTCTTGGTACGTTAGTGACGTTAGGTAAGACGGCTTTCTCTCTTGTGAAAGCCAATACAATCATTTCTAACTTTAAGCCGGATGTAGTTATTGGTACTGGTGGTTATGTCTGTGGTCCTATTCTTATGGCTGCAGCATTGCGCAACATTCCAACATTGATACAGGAACAAAATGTCATTGCAGGTATTACAAATAAAATTCTAAGCCGTTTTGTTGATGTAGTAGCCGTGGGCTACAAGGATGCAGAAGCATCTTTTTCAAAGGCAAAACGCGTAGTGTATACTGGTAACCCAGTACGCCCTGATGTATTAGTCGATACTAGAGCTGATGGACGTAATTATTTTAATTTAAGTGATGACACGTTTACAGTTCTCATAGCAGGTGGTTCTCGGGGGGCGCGAACTATCAATAATGCTATGATTGATGTACATAAGCATTTTCAAGGAATAAAAGGAATCAAATTAATCCATATTACAGGGGACGGAGAATACAAATCTGTGTTATCTCAGCTTGGTATTACCGATGGTGATGGTTTAGGTGATTCTTCAGTGATTCTGCCATATCTACATGATATGCCAAAAGCTTTGGCAGCAGCTGATTTAGCAGTCTTTAGATCTGGTGCTATCGGTCTTGCTGAGCTGGCGGTTCGTGGTATTCCATCTGTGTTGGTACCATATCCATATGCAGCGGAAGATCATCAAACATATAATGCCCGTATCTTTGTTCAAGAAGGGGCTGCTCATATGATCGTTGATCAAATGTTAAGTGCTCATGATTTGATAGGGGAAATTGAAATGTTTATGGCTAATCGTGATTTATTGTCACAAATGGGAGAACGAGCATTGCAATTAGGTAAACCAAATGCGGCTCATGATATTGCAAAATTAGCATTATCTATTGCAAAGTAACAAGGAGAGGTTTTATGTTAGACGGTATTCATAAGATTCACCTTATTGGTATAGGTGGGTCTGGCATGCGTGCTATAGCGAATATTTTAATTCAAAAAGGTTATGATGTATCTGGTTCAGATGTAACTGAATCTGCAGTTATTGAAAAGTTTAGAAGTATGGGCGCTACCGTTCATATTGGTCATAATAAAGAGTATGTAAATGGCGTTGATGCTGTAGTGCGTTCTACAGCTATTCGTGAAGATAATCCTGAAATTGTAGCGGCAAAAGAACAAGGCATTACAATTTTGCATCGTTCCGATATTGTAAAAGCTGTGTTAGACGTAACAGATGGCATTGCAGTAGCCGGCGCACACGGTAAAACTTCTACTACTTCGATGATTGGTCAAATTTTAGTAGAAGCAGATGCTGATCCAACAGTTATTATTGGCGGTGAAGTAGATTATTTAAAAGGCAGTAGTTGCCTTGGTAAAGGCCACTTTTCTGTAGTAGAAGCAGATGAAAGTGATGGGTCTTTCTTGAAACTACGTCCACACACTATTGTTATTACTAATATTGAAGATGATCATATGGATCATTACAAAACAATGGATAATTTGCTAAATGCATTCTGTGAGTTTGTTGAAACCTTACCAGAATCTGGCAAAGCGATCGTATGTGGTGATAATGAAAATATTCGCTACGTTATGAGTCGTGTAAATCGTAACTTCATTACATATGGCTTAAGCGATAATAATGACTATGTAGCTAAAAATATTCATTATGTAGATTCTACATTGGTTTATGATGTATATCATAAGGGTGTAAATATTGAGCGTATTCGCTTGCGTGTTCCTGGTGAACATAATGTATTGAACTCCTTGGCTGCCTTTATTGTGGCTCATGATTGCTGCGGTGTGGAAACACGTATCATTACTAAGGGCTTAGGTAAATTTATCGGTGCAAAACGCCGTTTTGAAACGAAAGGTCATGTAGCCGGTGTATGGGTTGTTGATGACTATGCTCATCATCCTACAGAGATTAAAGCTACGTTGAAAGCTGCAAAAGAGTTAGAAAAACATCGTGTTATCTGTGTATTCCAACCACATCGCTTTACTCGCACTAGCCTGCTAAAGGATGAATTTGCCACTGCTTTCACAAGCGCTGATGAAGTATATATGACAGATATCTATAGCTCTGGTGAAGATCCAATCCCTGGTATTGATGGCAATACAATTCCAAATGCCATTAAAGCGGCCACAGGTCAAGATGTACATTATGTACAGTCTGTTGATGATTTGCCTGAAGTATTATCAAAAGTAGTAAGACCTAATGACTTGGTTATCACCATGGGTGCAGGTTCTATTAATCAATATGGACCAAAATTATTAGCTATATTGGAGGAAGGCTTACAATGAAAGATAAAAAAATAATCGTATTGATGGGTGGTCCTTCCAAAGAGGCGGAAGTATCTCGCCGCACTGGTGCTGCTATTGCGGAAGCACTTGAAAGCAAAGGTTATAGTGCCCAAACA
This sequence comes from Veillonella sp. ZSJB6, assembly GCF_051549505.1. Taxonomy (NCBI): domain Bacteria; kingdom Bacillati; phylum Bacillota; class Negativicutes; order Veillonellales; family Veillonellaceae; genus Veillonella; species Veillonella sp. ZSJB6. The sequence continues at coordinate 209,577 of NZ_JBPUGE010000001.1, forward strand.
TTAGAACTTAATCCACGTACTGTTTTAAAAGATATTGAAGCCCTCGGTGGTGAAGTAGTATTTAATGCCATTCACGGCCGTTATGGTGAAGACGGTGCATTACAAGGCTTATTAGAAATGGCTGAAATTCCATACACTGGGTCCGGTATCATGGCTCATGCAGTAGGGATGAATAAAAAAGTAAGTAAAGATGTGTTTAAAGGTGCCAATATTCCTACGGCGGCTTCCGAGTCCTTCAATGGTAATCTTGAATCTGCAGAGACTATTATTGAACATATCCGCAAAGATTTTACAATTCCAGTAGTTGTAAAATCTGCCACTCAAGGTTCTAGTATTGGGGTTACTATCGTCCGCGATGAAGCTCAGTTGGCAGAGGCTGTAACGGAAGCTCTTAAATATGACCCTATTCTCGTGGTAGAACAATTCCTTGATGGTCGTGAATTTACCGTATCTGTTTTAGATGGCAAAGCTTTGTCTGTTATTGAAATTCGTCCACATTCTGGTGAATATGACTACAAGAGTAAGTATACTGTAGGTGCTACAGAGTATTTAGTGCCAGCACCTATTAGTGAAGAAATGACTGCTGAAATGCAACGCATTGGGGAACTTGTGTATCGCGAAGTACAAGGCAGTGGGGTCATTCGTGTTGATGTTATGACAGATCATGCCGATAAGATGTATGTTCTTGAATATAACACTGTGCCTGGTATGACAGCAACGTCTTTAGTACCAAAAGCAGCTAAAGAAATGGGAATCGACTTCCCAACATTATGTGAAAAAATTCTATTAACAGCTAGTATAGGGAAATTTTAAGGGCTAATAGAAGATAAGGAGTTAACTATGGATGATAAGCAAAACCATCCATCCAACTCTGGGGAGATGCAGTCTTCTACACCTGTTCGTGATGAACGGGCTGTATTTAGAAAACGAGTGTTAAAAATCGGTGGTGCAGTTACTCTCGTGTTGGTGGGGTTGTTTACACTACCTATTCCTTTTGGATCCTTAAAAGTTACTGGATCGGATAAGGTAACTGTACAAGATGTAATGGTAGCAGGTGATATACATGAACCTGTTAATATATTGCAAATTAGTACAGAAAAATTAAAAACTAGATTGTCGAAAGACTTACGTGTTGAAGAGGCCCAAATTAGCTATCAGTTGCCACTTACAATGGTGGTAAATGTGGTGGAACGCAAGGCTGTTGCAGTTGTACCAGCTCAATTTGGATACTTGACCCTTGATGGTAAAGGTCAAGTGATTGCATCTGAGTCTGCTATTCAAGATACATCGGTGCCTATGATTTCTGGTGTGAAAGCTGGAAACATACTCTTAGGAGATACGGTAGTAGATAAGCCGATATTGGCTGCTCTTGAATACTTGAACTCACTTGATGAGGAGACATTCAAGAATATTGCAGAGGTTAATATCGGAGATCCTGATGCAATAATGGCATATACTGTTTCAGGTGTACAGATTCGACTGGGAGATGGCAAAGACTTAGCCAAAAAAGCAGAGCTAACTCAGTCGATGTTACAAGATATTAAAAAGACTCATGGTAATGTACAGTATATAGATGTAAATGTTTCGTCACCGTACATTAAAACCGATGTGATGCCAGAAGGCAAAAAACATCAAAATGGAGCACCGACTACAGAAAATTCATCTACTAAGAAAGATGAGACAAAAACAAGATAAATTAGGTCATGTTGAAAATAAAAGGTAGATGATTGTCGTGAGACACGAACGGTGGGCAATTGCCATAGTCAGCTGTATATTAGGGTTTATGGTTGTAACCCAATATAAGATGACGCAAGATAATATAGAAGAAAATATTCGCTTACAACGGGCTGGTGATTTAGCAGTACAATTGCGAGAGGCCCAGAGTGAACGGGATGCTTTATTAAAGCAAATTGAATCACTAAAAAAATCTGGTGCTAATGGTGACGGTAAAGCTGATGAACAGCTCATGATGAAAGCGGCATTAACAAATGTTAAAGGTCCAGGTGTTAGCGTGTTGATTGAAGATAGCTTAAAGCCTGTTCAAAGTGGTGAAAATCCTAATTTGTATGTAATTCATGATGAAGATATTCTTAGGATTGTCAATGAATTACGTGCTGGTGGGGCTGAAGCAATCGCTATTAATGATCAACGCCTTATAGGAACGTCTGAAATACGATGTTCAGGACCAACTATTACTGTAAATGGTAAGGTCTTTGGTGCTCCTTTTACGGTAAAAGCTATTGGAGATCCAAAGACATTAAATTCGGCGTTAACTATGCGTGGTGGTGTAGTAGATTCGCTTAAACATTGGGGTATAAAGGTAACTATAAAGCAAGAAGAGGATGTTGCTATTCCTGCTTTCACAGGTACCTTTAGAGAGGAACATATGAAGCCTAATGAGTTAGGAGGTAAAGAATGAACATCTATATCTTTGCCATCATTGGCCTAATCATAGGGGCTATCTTAGGATGGATAGCACCACTTCATATCCCTGCTAGTTACTCGAACTATACATCAGTAGCTGTCCTAGCAGCATTAGATGCCGTATTTGGCGGCAGTCGCGCAGCACTAGAAAGAACCTTTGATCTTAGTAACTTTGTAATTGGGTTCTTTTCAAATATGGTGTTAGCTGTTATTCTTGTATATGTTGGTGATTTAATAGGCATTAATTTATACTATGTGGCCCTCATTGGGTTTGGGTTACGTGTGTTTATTAATGTAGGCGCTATACGCAAGATAATTATGACTAAGCGGTTCTAATAAATCACATTCTATATAGTGGAAAGTTTTTAAATTTTAGTGTAAAATAAATGTAATTGTTATAAGATAGTCAGTATATAAATCGATACATTGGGACGTATATTGATACAATAGATAACGATAAGAGGAGGAAGTTCAATGTCTGATTTTGCAAATATTAAAGTTATCGGTGTTGGTGGCGGCGGTAATAACGCTGTAAATCGCATGGTAGATAGCGATCTTAAAGGTGTTCAATTTTTGTCTGCTAATACAGAAAGCCAAGTACTTGAATTGTCTAAAGCGGATGTAACAATTCAAATCGGTGAAAAAGTTACTAAAGGTCTTGGCGCAGGCGCTAACCCACAAATCGGTGAAGAAGCAGCTCAAGAAAGCCGTGAAGAAATCATTAAAGCCCTTGAAGGTGCTGATATGGTATTCGTAACTGCTGGTATGGGCGGTGGTACTGGTACTGGTGCTGCCCCAATCGTAGCTGAATGTGCTAAAGAAATCGGTGCATTAACAGTAGGCGTTGTAACTAAACCTTTCGCATTTGAAGGTAAACGTCGTCGTGCACAAGCAGAAAAAGGCATTGAGTTCTTGACTCAAAAAGTTGATACAATCATCGTTATTCCTAATGACAAATTGTTACAAGTAGTAGATAAAAAATGTTCTTTGAGCGACGCATTCCGCACAGCTGATGACGTTCTTCGTCAAGGTATCAAAGGCATTTCCGATTTGATCCAAGTTCCTGGTTTAATCAACCTTGACTTTGCAGATGTTAAAACTATCATGACTGAACAAGGCGAAGCTTTGATGGGTATTGGTATTGGCGAAGGTGAAAACCGTGCTGCAGACGCTGCTAAAATGGCTATCAATAGCCCATTGTTGGAAACTTCCATTGATGGTGCTAAAGGCATCTTGCTTAACATTTCTGGTAGTGCAAACTTGAGCTTGTTTGAAATCAACGAAGCAGCTGAAATCATTTCTGAAGCAGCCGATCCTGATGCAAATATCATCTTCGGTTCTGTTATCGATGAAAGCTTGGGCGATAAAGTTCAAATTACTGTTGTTGCAACTGGCTTTAATTCTAATGCAAAAAGCGTTCCAGAATTCGGTAAAACAACTACTACATCTCGTCCAGCATCCACTACAACAACAAACAGTGGTATCCCTGATATCCCTGTATTCATGAAACGCTAATTTATAGAGTGTATAATCAAAACATTCGTAAATAAGTAACTTAGTAAGACATATCTTGAGATATGTGTATAGGAGGTACAAATGAAGAAATTAGTATTATTAACTCTAGCAGCTACAGTTGTAGCAGGTAGCGCATTCGCAGCAGCACCTGTAACAAAAATTAGCGACGGTTCCACTAAAGTACAAGCTGATTATGCATTTAAACAACATGTATCTAAAGGTGGCGGCAATAGCAACGATGGTTTTGGTGTATCTTTGCAACACGACCTTTCCAATAAAACAGCTGTACAATATTCCTATGATAAATTGAATGCAAAAAATGGCGACATTAAAGATCATCAATTAGCATTAGTTTATAAAGTGCATCCAAACGTAAACGTATATGGTGCTGGTACTGCAATTCGTACAAATGATACTGAATTAGGTTTCCAAGCAGGTGTTATTGGTCATGTACCATTGACAGAAAAAGTTAACGGCTTTGCTAAAGCTGGTTGGGGTAATGATATTAAGCAAACTTACCAAGTAGGTGCTCAATATGAAGTTCGCCCTGATGTAGACTTGAACGTATACTATGGCTATGATAAATATAGCGTAAATAACAACGATAAAACTGCAAAAGGTTTACACGCTGGTGTAGGCTACTCCTTCTAAGGATAACAAAGACCACTCTAACGAGTGGTCTTTTTTTGTACGTTTATAAAAATAGATATCTGTAGGGATGTTATTTATAAATATATTTTGTATAGGATATTGTATATATCCTATATACCTTAATTTTATAATAAATCAGCTTATAATCAGTATTGTTTCTTATGTATACAATATATTTTCTAAATACTCATTGTATAATTAAATAAGTTTAGGTATGATAAATATGTAATAATTCATTTTAGATAGGATGGTGTAAGTTATGACAAGTGTTGCTGCAAAGCATGCAAAAGGGAAAAAACTTAAAGATGTAATCTTTGTAACTGCTGGCCAAGCCCAAGCTGATGCTAAAGAAAATGGTCGTGAGAACGTTGTTAACGGTACATTAGGTGCGATTCATGATGAAGATGGTAAATTAGTATTCCTTAAAACCGTTAAAGATGAATATTTAAGTCTTCCTGACTCTGAACATATTGGCTATGCACCGATCGCAGGTGTACCTGAGTTCCTTGCTGCTGCAGAGAAAGAATGCTTTGGACAATCTCGTCCAGAAGGTCATATCCGTAGTATCGCTACTGCAGGTGGTACTGGCGGTATTCATCACTTAGTTCATAACTACACAGAACCTGGTGATGAAGTGTTGACTGCTGATTGGTACTGGGGTGCCTATCGAGTAATTTGCAGTGATGTAGGTCGTACACTTGTTACGTATTCTTTATTTGATGAACATAATAACTTTAACCATGAAGCGTTCCAAAATCGTGTAAATGAATTAGCTGCTAAACAAACAAATGTGGTAATTTTGTTTAATACACCTGGTAATAACCCAACAGGCTACTCAATTGAGGATAAAGACTGGGAATCCATTCTTAACTTCTTAAAAGAACTCGTTGCTATTGGTCGCAATAATGTGATCATCGGTATTGATGTGGCTTACCTTGATTATTCTGGTGAAAAAGAAGAGGTTCGCGCATTCTTTAGTAAATTTAGTCATTTGCCAAAAGAAATCCTTACATGTGTTTGCTATAGCTTGTCTAAAGGCTTCACTATGTATGGTCAACGTGTAGGGGCTTTGATTGGTATTTCTGATGACGAAGAAATTGCTGATGAATTCTTAGAAATCAACAAATCTACTAGCCGTGCTACATGGTCTAATATTTGTCGTCCAGCAATGCGTACAATGGCTAATATTGTGGCTGATCCAGCTAAGTTTAAAGAATATGAAGCTGAACGCAATAGCTACTATCAATTGATTCGCGATCGTGCTGATATCTTCAAACAAGAGGCTGCACAAGTTGGCCTTCCAATGTTACCATACCGTGGCGGTTTCTTCATTACAATTCCTACAGATTCTGCTAATGCTATCTGTGAAGAATTGAAGAAAGAGCATATTTATGTTATTGCTCTAGCTAACGGTATTCGCGTTGCAGCATGTGGCATTCCTAAATTCCAAATGACAGGCCTTGCTGAAAAAATTTATAATGCTATGAAACGTCTTGGCAAATTATAATGCATAAGTTTTACTAATATTAAAGTCCGCTTGATAAGTATATCAAGCGGACTTTTTTGTAATTATTAGAAAAGCGTACGCATATTTTATGTATCATTTATGCGTACGCTTTATTTTATATATCTTTATATATCTTTATATATCTTTATATATTAATGAATATCTTTATGTTCTTTAATATCTTGGTCAGCTTCCTTAGCTAAATTTTCTAGAGCTCGTTTTGGAGCAGTTCGTTCACCGGTTTCTGGATCTACAAATTCAACGCGATCTAAAGTATCTGTAATTTGACCTCGAATGAATGATAAGTAGATTTCATAAAGTTCTTTTTTTTCTGCTAACTCCTCTGGTGTGAGTGGTTGTCCAGATTTTTTCTTTGCTGCTAGTTCATTTATGCGCTTTAATGTATCGTTAATATTACTCATATTGACCTCCTGTATTCTATATTAGAATAACATGATTTATTATAACATAGAACTAAATGAATACGTATGGTAAGATATAAGTTGTACGCGTCTGTACTTTCACAAGTGAGAAAGGAGAGCTGTATGCGTGTAACAAAAGCGATAAAGGCAGAGCAATTGAAATTATTGCAAGAGCATTATTTTGATGCAAAACCTGCCCTTGAGTATACAAATGAATTTGAATTATTAGTAGCCGTTGTTTTATCTGCACAATGTACGGATGAAAGGGTTAATATTGTTACGAAACGATTGTTCCCTGAATTAAATCATCCTGCTAAAATGCTTGAAATAGGGGTTACAAAACTAGAAACTCTTATTAAAGATTGCGGTCTTTATAAGTCTAAAGCGAAAAACTTAATTGCTACCTGTCAAATCTTGGTAGAGCAATATCATGGTGAGGTACCACGTGAATTTGATCAACTGGTAGAATTACCTGGTGTTGGTCGTAAAACGGCTAACGTAGTTGTGTCCGTATTGTTCGGTACACCTGCCATTGCGGTAGATACCCACGTATTCCGTGTAGCTAATCGATTAAAACTAGGTATTGCTAAAACTCCAGAAGAGATGGAGAAGAAATTGCAAAAGGCTATCCCTAAAGAGGATTGGGCTGCTGCTCATCACTGGTTGATTTATCATGGCCGTAAATTATGTAAGGCTCGTAAGCCTTTATGTGAAGAATGTTTTTTAAATCATGTATGCCCTTCGGCGGGAAAGGTTTAATATGAAAGTAAATAACGAAGAATTTATTGCCCTTTGTGCGACTCATGGCATTGAGGGAATTGATATTGTAAATGAGTTAATGCGTTTTAAAGTACTAGATCAATTGATTTCTAGTAATGCTAGCTCCCGTGAGTGGGGCGTAACAGCAGATGATTTATATGCGTTAGCAGAAAAATCCACAGTAGAATCTTTTGGTCCTGTTCCATATGGTTTGAATACATTCCAAGCTCTATATGGTCCATCCTTTAGGGTTGAATTATTTGATTTCATTAGCGATACAGGCATTTTAGATGGTCTAGATGTAGGTACTATTTGGGAAACTCCTGTTCGTGAAAGTATTGAAGCTCATAGCAAAACGGGAGAACTCGTTTTATATGCTTATGTAGAAGAATATGCAGGTATGGTTGAAGAGATTCTTCAATCTTATGAAGATAAAAAAGTCGTTCTTTATACGGCGTCTCCTGTGTGTTATAGCATTTTGACACGTTTATATCCAATGGCACAAATTATTAATCAGTGGCCTCATCGTAGCTATTTTGACCATATCTTTACAGGTACGGTTGGCATGTTCCAATCCTCTGAAGATATTGTGGAAGAAGTGGCAAATGGATTACATAATCTTGTTCCAGAAGGAACTGCACAATTATTCTTGCCTGCAACAATGGCACAAAACCAATTGGGCTTAAATAATATGGCGTTGCAATTCTTCTTGAATCAAAAGCGTGTAGAAGCTATTCGTGAATGGACTCCATTAGGGGCTTACGAAATTGTATATGGTAAATACGATGTTAAAAAGATGCGTGTTGGCTTGCGTGAACGCGTAGGAGATGAGTGGAAAACAATTAACTATATTCCATTGCCTCATGGCGTATTTGCTCAATTACCAGTATTCACAGTATTAAATTATGGCTTGTCTTTACGGTCTATTTTGTTGCCAGGTGGTCAAACTGATGTAGCCTTAGGTCAAGATGGTATTTACTGTATCGACAGCCGTGTTTCTGAACTAGGTCGTAATGCTCTCATTGAAAGTGGCGCATATTTCCTTACATTTAAACGTTATGCGGATCATGTAGATGTAGATATTACTACAGAGGTACCAGCAGAGGATATTTACTGGATGTTCCCAGATGCTGAATTGGCATATATGTGGTATACATACTTCTGTAGTACTACTGGACAAACATTGATCCAAGAAATTTCCATGCTTGTTCAAACAGATGAATCCTTCGGCTATATGCTTAGCAGCGTGCGCCGCCGCGTATTAGATGTTAATAATGAAGCCCAATTAATTTCATCTGTACAGGCTGCTGATGAAGCCTATATCAAGGCTGTTACAGAAGCAACTACAAACTGGAAATCTACGGTAGATGAATTAGGTGCTCAAGTAATGCCTCCTACTACATCTATAGATATTGAAGACTATAGCGATTATAAAAACTAATTGTAAAAGTCCGATATTTAGTTTAAAATATATCGTATCCTAAAAAATATGAACTACTAAATATAGTAGGTATGAACCATACTACACAGATGTGTAAGAAAGGAGGACTGACTCATGGCAGTTATTAATTTTGAAATCTTCAAAGTTATCGGTACTTTATCTGAAGATAAAGACGGTTGGAAAAAACAATTAACATGTACTAGCTGGGGCAAATATAATCCTAAGTTTGACCTTCGCGCTTGGGATAGTGAATATACAAGCATGAAGAAAGGTATTACCCTTTCTTTAGAGGAGCTCATCGCATTGCGTGATATCCTTAATGAAAGTGACTTAGAGACCATTCTAGCTGAGTCTATTGAAGAAAAACAAGCATCCAAGGAATAGTATTGGCAACTTGCATTTGTACAAGTGTCATGCTATAATCTATAAGAATAATATTGATTGTCGGAAAGAGGTGTATAGAATGAAACAAGGTATTCATCCAGACTATAAAGAAGCTACAGTAACTTGCGGTTGTGGCAACACATTCAAAACTGGCTCTGTAAAAGAAGACCTTCGTGTAGACGTTTGCTCCAAATGCCATCCGTTCTTCACTGGTCAACAACGCGCAGCTCAAGCTCGTGGTCGTATTGAACAATTTAACAAACGTTACGGCAAATAATTTGTCATGTAATGTAGCATCTATGGGCAGGGCTATGAGCTCTGCCTCTATTTGTTTATGAGAGGAGCTCTTGTGAACACAGAACGTATTAAAAAGTTTGTCGGTGGACAAGCTGTGATCGAAGGTGTCATGATGAGGGGCCCTGGCGTTACAGCAACAGCTGTACGAGAGCCAGTAGGAACCATTGTAGTTCAAAAAGAGCCTACAAAATCTATTGCTGACACATATCCAATTTTGAAAAAACCATTTCTTCGGGGCTGTGTAGCCCTTTATGAATCCCTCGTAATTGGCATGAAGGCCTTGTCCTTCTCTGCTAAGGCCGCTGGTGATGAAGAGGAAGAAATGTCTAATAGTGAAATTGCCATTACTATGGTTATTTCCACCATCTTTGCGATAGCTGTATTTTTGGCATTGCCTACATTTATCGTGAAATTTATTCCTGGTGTACAGGATAATCATGTTGTATTAAATCTCATTGAAGGTGTCATTCGTTTAGTTCTTTTCCTACTTTATATTTGGGGGATTGGACTTACAAAGGATATTCAACGAGTTTTCCAATATCATGGGGCAGAGCATAAAACGATTCATACTTATGAATTAGACTTGCCTCTCACTGTAGAAAACGTTCGCAAACAAAGTCGCTTACATCCGCGATGTGGCACAAATTTCTTACTTATCGTTATGGTTGTAAGTATTTTTGTATTTGCTTTTTTAGGTTGGCCTAATTTGTTAGAACGTATCGTAAGCCGCGTACTTCTTATGCCCGTAGTGGCAGGTATTGCGTACGAGGTTATTCGTCTTGCTGGTCGTAGTGAGCATTCCTTGGTGCAAGCTCTTATTAAACCTGGTCTTGCATTACAATACATGACCACACGTGAACCAGAAGATGATCAAATTGAAGTAGCTATACGTGCTCTTGAAGAGGTTCGCCCTCCTGAGAGTGATGCTTATGAAGAGGAATAAACATGCTAGTAGATAAATTACAAGTTATTGAAGATAAATTTATGGACCTGGAGCAGCGCATCAGTGACCCTGAAGTGATTGCGCGCCAAGATGAGTGGCGTAAATTAACACGTCAACATGCTCAATTATCTGAAACAGTTGAAACATTCCGTACTTATAAAAAAGTATTAGCTGGTATTGATGAAGCTATGGAAGTTATTGAAGATAAATCCATGGATGAAGAATTCCGCGAAATGGCACAAGAGGAATTGAAAGAGCTAAAACCTCAAAAAGAGGAATTAGAAGAGAAATTACAAATTCTTTTATTGCCTAAAGATCCTAATGACGATAAAAACATCATCATCGAAATTCGCGGTGGTGCTGGCGGTGATGAAGCAGCATTGTTCGCAGGCGACTTGTTCCGCATGTACACAAAATATGCGGAAAGCCAAGGCTGGCGTTGTGAGATTATCGATGCTAATGAACCTGAACTTGGTGGCTTTAAAGAGGTTATTTTCTCTGTAGATGGTGAAAATGTATATTCTAAGATGAAATTTGAATCTGGTGTACATCGTGTACAACGTGTACCTGCTACAGAAACACAAGGCCGTGTTCATACGTCTACCGTTACTGTGGCTGTATTACCAGAGATGGAAGATGTTGATATTGAAGTTAATGAAAAAGACTTGAAAATCGACACTTATCGTGCTAGTGGTGCGGGCGGTCAGCATATCAATAAAACAGAATCTGCTGTTCGTATTACACACTTACCTTCTGGTATCGTTGTTGCATGCCAAGACCAACGTTCTCAATTACAAAACCGTGAAAAAGCTATGCGTGTATTGCGTGCTAAATTGCAAGACCAAGCTGAACAAGAGGCTATTTCTAGCATGGCAGCAGACCGTAAGAGCCAAGTTGGTACTGGTGACCGTAGTGAACGTATTCGTACTTATAACTATCCTCAAGGCCGCGTCACAGACCATCGTATTAATTTAACATTGTATAAATTAGATGCTATTTTAAATGGCGATCTAGATGAAATCATTCAAGCCTTAAATGCTGCTGACCAAGCGGCAAAAATGCAGGAGGCTAATACAAATGTATAAGGAGATTTGGACAATCGGTCGTATTCTCCAGTGGACAGAGCAGTACTTTCAAAACAAGGAGATGGATACACCTCGACTTGATGGGGAAGTACTGCTTTCTCACGTTTTAGGCAAGGATCGTATTTATCTATATACCCATTATGACCAACCGCTTATTCAAGAGGAACTAGATGCCTTTAGACCACTCGTTCAAGAACGGGCTAAGGGGCATTGTGTAGCGGCCATAATTGGGGAAAAGGACTTTATGGGATTGACCTTTAAGGTTAATGATAAGGTGTTGATTCCACGACCTGATACAGAAACCTTAATTGAGCATGTATTAGGTACGTACGCAAAAGATAGTGAGGTACGTATTCTTGATGTATGTACGGGCCCTGGTACGATATTACTCAGTCTATTACACTATTTGCCGAATGCGTGTGGTGTAGGTCTTGAAATATCTACGGATGCCTTGACAGTGGCTGAGGAAAATAGTGAAAGATTTAGCTTAAATGATCGTGTTCAATTGTTAGAGTCTGATATGTTTTCTGCCTTAGATGGTAATGCTGAAAAGTTTGACCTCATCGTATCGAATCCACCATATATCCGTACAGGGGATGCTAAATTATTATCTCAGGATGTATTAAATGAGCCTCAAATTGCCTTGTTTGGTGGTGAAGATGGATTAGAATTCTATCGTATTTTAGCTAAAGAGTGCGGCACATATTTAAAACCACAAGGTCGTATAGCCTTTGAAATAGGTTACGATCAAGCAGAAGAGGTAAAGGCTTTATTAAAAGAAGCTGGTCATTACTCCAACATTCAATGTATCGCTGATCTTGGTGGTAATAACCGTGTTGTAACCGCAGTATATGAGGGATAATATGGATACTCAAATTATTACAAATCCATCAGAACAAGAACTAGATATGCTTGCCAGTGCATTGCGTAATGGTGAATTGGTGTCCATTCCCACAGAAACTGTATATGGACTCGGTGCTAATGGACTTGATCCAGAGGCGATGGATAAAATCTATGCTGCCAAAGGTCGTCCTTCAGATAATCCATTGATTTTACATGTTCCTAATAGTGAAAGTATAAAACCTTTGGTAACAGAGGTTTCAAATACAGCACAACTATTAATGGATACGTTTTGGCCAGGGCCATTAACGATTACATTGCCTAAATCTGATTTAGTGCCAGATCGTGCTACTGGTGGATTACCTCGCGTGGCATTGCGTTGCCCTGATCATAAGGTATGCCGTGCATTATTAGAACGCGCTGGTGTACCTGTAGCGGCTCCTAGTGCAAATATATCTGGTCGTCCAAGTCCTACAACGGCACAAGATGTTTACCATGATATGAATGGCCGTATTTCCTACATTTTAGATGCTGGTCCATGTACGATTGGTGTAGAGTCAACTGTAGTGGAAGTACATGATGATAAGGTCATTATATTGAGACCGGGCGGAATTACAAAAGCTCAACTTGAAAATGTTGTGGCTACTGTTGAGTATGATACTGCTCTAGTTAATGCTACCACTAAGCCTAAGGCTCCTGGTATGAAGTATACGCATTATGCGCCTGATGCACCTATGACAGTTGTTGTAGGTAATCCAGAGGTCATAGCATCTACGTTTAAGGAGCTTTCAGAAGGTATAGAAGGTCCTATCGGTTGTTTGGTCAGTCATGAAACGTATGATCTGATTAAAGGGGATACACGCTTTATGTGTCATTGTTTTGGTCATTATGGTGATGCCTTATCATTAGGCCATGATTTTTACAAAAGCCTATTACATTTTAACGAAAATCATGTTACCTTAATCTTAGCAGAAGGTGTTAATGATGATGGTTTTGGCGTTGCTATTATGAATCGTATGGAAAAGGCATCTAGTCACCATATCATTTATAAGTAAATTTACTAGCATAAAAATGTCCACTGATAATAGAAATATGTCTTTACATATTGGATGAATTTGCTATAATGTATAAAGTAATCACAAAATGTGATTAAGTAAGGATGTTATTATGAATATTTTATTTGTGTGTACCGGTAATACTTGCCGTAGCCCTATGGCTGAAGGTATTACACGGGCCCTTGTAGCGGAGCAACATAAGGATGTGACGACTGTATCAGCTGGTCTATTTGCCGCATATGGAGCAAAGCCAACTGAACAAGCCGTTGAAGCTATCCGTTCCATTGCAGATATTTCTGATCATGAATCGAGACCATTGACGATGGAACTCGTGAATGCAGCAGATCTTATCATTGGTATGACGAAGGATCACAAATCTGTACTACTTCGCCAATTCCCGTTTGAGGAAGGAAAAATTAAAACGATTTCCGAGTGGGGTGGTCAAGATGGTGATGTGACGGACCCATATGGATCTGATCAAACCGTATATAATCAATGTGCGGAACAAATTTATCACTTAGTAGAGGCCGGTCTTAGCTCAGTGCCTCAGAAGGCGTAGGAGATGAAATTATGAAAGTTGCAATCGGTTGTGATCATGGCGGATTACATTTAAAAGCATCCGTTAAGGAATTATTAAATGCATTGGGACATGAAGTAGAGGATTTTGGCTGTCATACAGCTGATTCTTGCGATTATCCTGATATTGCTGTACCTGTGGCAAATGCAGTCGTATCTGGTCAAGCAGACAGAGGTATTTTGATTTGTGGTACTGGTATTGGTATCGGTATTGCAGCAAATAAGATTGCTGGTATTCGCGCTGCTCTTTGTCATGATACATTCTCTGCTCATGCATGTCGTGAACATAATGACGCTAATATTCTCACAATGGGGGAACGCGTTATTGGTCCTGGCCTAGCTAACGATATTGTAGCCATCTTCATGGAAACAGAGTTCGAAGGTGGTCGTCATGCACGCCGGGTAGAGAAAATTAAAGCACTAGAGAAGTAATACATCATTACCTATATATATTCGTTTTGCACGAGGAGGATACTCATGAGTTTCTTAGAAAAACAAGACCCTAATATTCAAGCTGTTATCAATCAAGAATTAGCACGCCAACGCGATAAATTAGAAATGATCGCTTCTGAAAACTTTGTTTCTCAAGCAGTAATGGAAGCTCAAGGTAGCGTATTGACTAACAAATATGCAGAAGGGTATCCTGGTAAACGTTATTATGGCGGTTGTGAAAATGTTGATGTTATCGAAACATTAGCTATTGAACGTGCAAAACGCTTGTTCGGTGCAGAACATGCAAACGTACAACCTCACTCTGGTTCTCAAGCAAACTTTGGCGTGTATTTCGCATTATTACAACCAGGCGACACTATTGTGGGTATGAACTTGTCCCATGGTGGTCACTTAACTCATGGTTCTCCAGTTAACGTATCTGGTACATATTTCAACGTAGTACCTTACGGTGTAGATGCAGAAACTCAACAAATCGATTATGATGAGTTCCGTAAAATCGTATTAGAAGCTAAACCTAAATTAATCATTGCTGGTGGTAGTGCTTATAGCCGTCAAATCGACTTCAAAAAAATGGCTGATGTAGCTCATGAAGTTGATGCTATCTTCATGGTAGATATGGCTCACTTTGCTGGTCTTGTAGCAGCAGGTTTACATCCAAACCCAGTAGAATATGCTGATATCGTTACTACTACAACTCATAAAACATTGCGTGGTCCTCGTGGCGGCATGATTCTTTGCAAAGAAAAATATGCTAAAGCAATCGATAAAGCAATCTTCCCTGGTATTCAAGGTGGCCCATTGATGCATGTTATCGCTGCTAAAGCTGTTGCATTTGGTGAAGCATTACAACCAGAGTTCAAAGTATATGCACAACAAGTTATCGATAATGCAAAAGCATTGGCTGCTGCATTGCAAGAAAAAGGCTTAACAATCGTATCTGGTGGTACAGATACTCACGTTATGTTGGTAGACGTACGCAATACTGGTTTAACAGGTAAAGAAGCAGAACATTTACTTGATGAAGTAGGTATTACTTGTAATAAAAATACAATTCCATTCGATCCTGCTAGTCCATTTGTAACAAGCGGTATCCGTCTTGGTACACCAGCGCTTACAACACGTGGCTTACAAGTAAAAGATATGGAAGAAATTGCAGATATCATTGCAACTGTACTTAAAAATCCTGAAGATAAAGCAGTTCATGAAGAAGCAAGCAAACGCGTAGCAGCACTTTGTGAAGCGTATCCATTGTACTAATCTTTGGATTAATCCATTAGACTTACATAAGGCTTAAATACAATAAAAGGGATGTGTATTATCACATCCCTTTTAATATTTTTATGGCATGATTTATGATTCTGTGATAGAGTAATTATGAAAGTTATATGGATACCAATAGGGTACGTATATTGTATTATAGGAGGACAGTCATGAAAGTTAATGTTATGACACATCCATTGATTCAACACAAAGTTACATTGATGCGCGATGTAGAAACAGGCTCTAAAGATTTCAGACAATTACTGGATGAAATTACGATGTTGATGGGCTATGAAATTACACGTAGCTTACCATTAGAGGATGTAGAGGTTCAAACACCTTTAACTAAAATGACTGGCAAACGTATTGCAGGTAAAAAATTGGGTATTATTCCAATTCTTCGTGCTGGTCTAGGTATGGTAAATGGTATGCTTAACTTGATTCCAACTGCAAAGGTTGGTCATATCGGCTTATATCGTGATCCAGAAACATTAAAACCAGTAGAATACTACTGCAAGTTACCTTCTGACGTAGGTGAACGCGACTTCATCGTAACAGACCCAATGCTCGCTACTGGTGGTAGTGCGGCAGCAGCTATTACCTTGCTAAAAGAAAAAGGCGCTAAAAACATTAAATTAATGTGTCTTGTTGCGGCTCCTGAAGGTGTGGAAGCAGTAAATAAGGAACATCCTGAAGTTCCTATTTACGTAGCGGCTCTTGATGAAAAACTTAATGATCATGGTTACATTTTGCCTGGTTTAGGCGATGCTGGTGACCGTATCTTCGGTACAAAATAAAATAAACATATACAAACGACATAATTTAGGTACAAAGTTGTATAAAATCCCTAAATTATGTCGTTTTCTACGTATAAAGTCTTGAATAAAATCTACATAGGGTATACAATACAAATGTAAAAGTATTTTTTTATTTTAGGTGGGACGAATTTTGTTCACATGGGACGAAAAACGATTCATACAATCCCAACGGGTAAAGGAGGGACCCGATGAACGAGTTTCTAATGATATGTGAACGTATTGTTCCTGAAATCGTTAGTGTATTAAAGGAGCGATACAAAATATTAAACCACCTAGTTTATGAAGAGCCTATAGGCCGTAGAACATTAGCTACTGCAACGGACCTTCCAGAGCGAACCGTACGAAGTCATATTGAGCTAATGCGTGCTAATGGTCTTGTAGACATTTATAAACCAGGGATTTTTCTCACTGATGAGGGACATTCAATTGTTCCAAAGTTGCGAAATTTTTTAAATGAATTAGATCGTATTAACGAGCTAGAACATCGATTGACTGAAGCACTTCATATCGATAGGGTTATCATCACTCCTACAGAAGGAACGTTGATGGTAAAAAAACTAGGCTTTGCAGCAGCAAAGTTATTACAGGAATTATTAGAACCGGACTCTGTAGTTGCCATCAGTGGTGGTAGTACAATGGCTGCAGTAGCTGAGGAAATGCCTGTATTACCATTTAATCCTATTGTTGTACCGGCCCGTGGTGGCGTTGGTGAGGTTGTAGAGTATCAAGCTAACGTAATTGCTTCGGTGCTTGCTGAACGTCTTCGCGGTACCTATAAAATGCTCCATTTGCCTGATGGACTTTCACAAGACTCATTGCATATGCTCATGACTTGCGAACCTCAAATCAAGGAAATTGGTGATCTTATTAGTAGGACTGACGTACTCTTGTTTGGTATTGGTACAGCTATGAGAATGGCGGATCAACGCCATATAGCTGATGATGTGCGTAAGCAGTTAGTAGATAATCATGCTGTTGGCGAAGCTCTTGGTCAATATTGCGATATAGATGGTAAGTTGATTTATTCCACTAATAATATTGGTTTATCACTTCCAGATGTTGCAAAAATTCCAAATGTGATTGCTGTGGCTGGTGGACAAGATAAATCGAGTGCTATTATAGGTGTTATGAGAGCTTGTCAAAAAGGCATACTAATCATCGATGAGCAAGCTGCAGAAGGCATGCGTCAATTGTTACAAATTTCAGCATTATAAATGAAGTTAGTAGTTAAATATTTTGTTAGAATATTTTTGTTATTAGGAGGATCTAACAATGGCAGTAAAAGTTGGTATTAACGGTTTTGGTCGTATTGGTAAATGTGTAGTACGTGCAGCGATTAATAATCCTGACGTAGAAGTTGTAGCAATCAATGCTACTGGCGATAATGAAGGTACTGCATTATTGTTAAAATATGACTCTGTTCATGGCACAATTCCTAATGAAGTAACATTTGATGATGACAATATCTATGTTGACGGTAAAAAAATCCGCGTATTCCATGACCGCGATGCTTCTAAATTGCCTTGGTCTGAAGAAGGCGTTGAAATCGTTATGGAATGTACTGGTAAATACCGTGATGCAGAAGAAGCAAAAGTTCATTTGAATCAACCTACAGTAAAAAAAGTATTGATTTCTGCACCTGGTAAAAACGAAGACTTAACTATGGTTATGGGCGTTAACCAAGATATGTATGATCCTGCAAAACATCACATTATCTCTAATGCATCTTGTACAACAAACTGCTTGGCTCCATTTGCTAAAGTTTTATGCGATGAATTCGGTATCAAACGTGGTATGATGACTACAATTCATTCCTATACAAATGACCAAAAAATTCTTGATGCACGTCATAAAGACCCTCGTCGTGCTCGTGCAGCAGCAATGTCTATCATTCCTACAACAACTGGTGCAGCCAAAGCGGTTGCAAAAGTATTGCCTCAATTAAAAGGTAAATTAGACGGTTTCGCATTGCGCGTTCCTACTCCGGACGTATCTGCTACAGATCTTGTTTGCGAACTTGAAAAACCAGCTACTAAAGAAGAAATCAACGAAGCATTCCGCAAAGCAGCAGCTGGCGAATTAAAAGGTATTCTTGGTGTATCCGATGTACCATTGGTATCTTGTGATTTCAGCTCTGATCCTCGCAGCTCCATTGTTGATGCTGATTTAACAATGGTTATGGATGGCAACATGGTAAAAGTTGTTTCTTGGTATGATAACGAATGGGGTTACTCCGAACGTCTTATCGATATGGCAGCATTCGTAGCAAGCAAAGGCTTATAATCCGGGAGGCTTTGATGAAACTAACAATCGATGGTTTACAAGTAGACAACAAAACAGTATTTGTTCGTGTTGATTTTAATGTTCCTATGAAAGACGGTGTCATCACTGATGACACTCGTATTCGTAGTGCCTTACCTACTATCAATTATTTAATTGAAAAAGGGGCAAAGGTTATTCTTGCTTCTCATTTTGGTCGTCCAAAAGGGGAACGCAAACCGGAAATGTCTTTAGCACCATGTGCAAAACATTTATCTGAGCTTATCAATAAACCAGTAGCATTCGTAGATGACTGCATTGGCCCTAAGGTTGAAGAAGCTGTAAAAGCATTACAACCTGGCGATGTATTGATGCTTGAAAACTTGCGTTACCACAATGAAGAAACTAAAAATGATCCTGAGTTTGCTAAACAATTAGCATCTCTTGCTGATGTAGCCATCAACGATGCGTTTGGTGTTTCTCACCGTAATGCAGCGTCCGTAGTTGGTATTGCTGATTATATTCCGATGGCAGCAGGCTTCTTGCTCAAAAAAGAAATTGATGCATTAAGTGCAGCGGTTGTACATCCTAAAACACCTATGGCAGCTATCATCGGTGGTGCTAAGGTAACAGATAAAATTTCTGTAATTTCTAATTTATTACCTAAAGTTGATGTCATGATTATCGGCGGCGGTATGGCTAACGCTTTCATTAAAGCACAAGGCTGTAACATTGGTAGCTCCTTATTCGAAGAAGGCCAAGAAGCTATCGCTACAGATCTTGTTATGGAAGCACGTGTAGCAGGGGCTAAATTATTGACTCCAATTGATGCAGTAGTAGCTGATGCTTTCAGCAACGATGCTAATACTAAAATCGTTGACGTTGAAAATATTGAAGATGGTTGGATGGTTCTAGATATTGGCCCTAAAACACGTGAGCTATATGTAGAAGCATTGGCGCCAATGAAGACTATTATTTGGAATGGTCCTATGGGCGTATTTGAAATGGAAAACTTTGCAGCTGGTACAAATGCGGTAGCAAAAGCTGTAGCTGAATCCGATGCGATGACTATCGTTGGTGGTGGTGACTCTGTAGCGGCTATTGAAAAAAGTGGCTTAGCAGACAAGATTAGCCATATCTCCACAGGTGGTGGCGCATCCTTGGAATTCTTAGAAGGTAAAATCCTACCAGGTATTGCTGCATTGTCTGAGGCATAATATGAGAAAACCCATTATTGCAGGAAATTGGAAAATGAATGGCACCATTGCGTCTGGATCTATCCTGATCGAAGCGTTTAACAGCGTGTTACAAGATATGGAATTATCCTGTGATGTAGTTGTTTGCCCGCCTTTCACAGCTATTGAACGTGCTGTAGCATTAACACGCGATACAGCTATTGCAGTAGGCGCACAAACCATGGATTATCATGATGCTGGTGCATTTACTGGTGAAATTTCACCACTTATGCTTACAGAGGTAGGCGTCAATTATGTTATCATTGGTCACTCTGAACGCCGTGAATATTATGGTGAAACAGATGAGACTGTAAATGCAAAAATTAAAAGTGCATTCCACCATAATTTGACACCTATTGTCTGTGTTGGTGAAAGTTTAGAACAACGTGAGTCCGGTCATACTCTTGACTGGATTACGTCTCAACTTAAAGGTGCTTTGGTTGATGTTCCGAAGGAACAAGTTAGCCAATTGATTGTTGCGTACGAACCAATTTGGGCTATCGGTACAGGAAAAACAGCAACTGCTGATCAAGCTGAAGAGGTATGTAAAGAAATTCGCGATTACATACGTTCTTTATACGATGATGAGACTGCTGATGCTGTGCGCATCCAATATGGTGGTAGTGTTAAATCTGAAAATGCTCTCGAAATCCTAGGAGAACCTAATATTGATGGAGCACTCGTAGGTGGTGCATCTTTAGTAGTTGATGAATTTATTGATATTATTAAAGCGGCGAATCAAATAGGCGCTTAATATGAGGTTAAAAATGGCTAAATTAAAGGCTCCCGTAATGCTAGTCATCTTAGATGGCTTTGGCATGGGAGATCAATCAGATACAACCAATGCTGTAGTACAGGCGAAGCCGCACTGTTTTAATCAATTATGGGATACGTATCCACATACAACATTAGAAGCATCAGGACTAGCGGTAGGCCTTCCAGAAGGCCAAATGGGGAATTCTGAGGTTGGCCATTTAAACCTGGGCTCTGGTCGCATTGTGTACCAAGATTTAACTCGTATTACTAAAGACGTTGAGTCTGGTGAGTTTTATAATCACCCTGTTATAAAGGAACTATATGAAGTAGGCAAAAAACAAAGCTTACATCTTATCGGCCTAGTTTCTGATGGTAATGTGCATTGCTCCTTAGAACATATCAAGGCTGTTATTAAAGGCGCTCATGACAATGGTATTGAACATGTATATGTACATGCATTGCTCGATGGTCGTGATGTAGCACCTCAATGTGCACAAGTTTATATCAAAGATTTAGAAGCATATATGGTAGAGCTAAACTGTGGTAAAATTGCCACCGTAAGTGGTCGCTATTATGCAATGGATCGGGATAATCGTTGGGACCGTGTGGAACTTGCTTACAACGCTATTGTACATGGTCAAGGTGAAAGTGCCGCATCAGCTTGTGAAGCGGTACAACAATCCTATGATAAGGATGCAGCTGATGAGTTTGTACTTCCTACAGTGATTGACGCTGAAGGAACTATCAAGAATGGTGACGCTGTTATCTTCTGTAACTTCCGTCCAGACCGTGGGCGTGAACTTACAAAAGCTTTAGTGTTGCCAGAATTTGATGGCTTTAACCGTGAACCATTATCCTTGTATATGGCGACTATGACCAAATATGAAGATGGATTGCCAGTACATATTGTGTACGAAAAAGACATCTTGTCAGAAACATTGGGCGAAGTACTCAGTGTAGGTGGCTATCGTCAATTGCGTATTGCCGAAACAGAGAAATATGCCCATGTGACGTATTTCTTCAACGGCGGTAAAGAGGAACCATTTGAAGGCGAGGACCGTGTCCTTGTAAAATCACCTCAAGTGGCAACCTATGATTTACAACCTGAGATGAGCGCTTATGAAGTAACTGATAAGGTTGTACAAGCTATTCAAGATGAAACATATGACATGATTATCTTGAACTTTGCAAACCCAGATATGGTCGGTCATACAGGTAGCTTTGAAGCAGCTGTTAAAGCAGTGCAAGCGGTAGATACTTGTTTAGGTCGTATCGTAGAGGCTATACGCAACAAAAATGGTCATTTGTTGATTACCGCAGACCATGGTAATGCAGAGCTTATGGTTAACCATGAAACAGGTAAGGTGCATACGGCACATACAACGAACTTGGTACCGTTAATTTTAATGAGTGATACTCTAAAATCGGCTACATTAGAATCTGGTAAATTATGTGATATTGCTCCCACATTATTAGACTTGGCTGGCATAGATCAACCAAAATCTATGACTGGTCATAGTTTGGTAAAAAAAGCATAATGTAGAGATTTTAGCTTTCACTATATTTATAGTTAATTAGAGTGATAAGCCTATATGGTTTAGCTCAATATATAATGATTGTCGTATGACAGTCATTCCATTAGATTTTATGAGGTGAAGAAATGGCAGTAATTGAACAAGTCATTGCAAGAGAAATTTTAGATTCCCGTGGTAACCCAACTGTTGAAGTTGAAGTATGTTTAGAAGATGGCACTATTGCTACTGCTGCGGTTCCATCCGGTGCTTCCACAGGTAAGTTTGAAGCTGTAGAATTACGTGATGGTGATAAATCCCGTTACTCTGGTAAAGGTGTATTAACAGCTATCGACAATGTAAATGCTAAAATCGGTCCTGCCATTATAGGTTATGATGCGACTGAACAAGTAGCAATCGATAACTTGATGTTGAAATTAGATGGTACAGACAATAAATCTAACCTTGGTGCTAATGCAATTCTTGGTGTTTCCATGGCTGTAGCTCGTGCAGCAGCTGAATCTTTAGATTTGCCATTATTTGCATACCTTGGCGGTTTCAACGCAAAAGAATTACCAGTTCCTATGATGAACATCTTGAACGGTGGCGCACATGCGGATAATAACGTAGATATTCAAGAATTCATGATCATGCCTGTAGGCGCGACTTCCTTCGCAGAAGCTCTTCGCAGCTGTGCAGAAGTATATCATACATTGAAATCTGTACTTCATGATAAAGGCCTTAGCACTGCCGTAGGTGATGAAGGTGGTTTCGCACCAAACTTGGCATCTAACGAAGAAGCACTAGAAGTCATTTGTGAAGCTATTAAAGCAGCTGGTTATGAACCTGGTAAAGACTTCAAATTAGCTCTTGATTCTGCATCTTCCGAATTCTATGAAGATGGTAAATACAATCTAGCTGGTGAAGGCAAAGTTAAAACAGCTGCTGAAATGGTAGAGTTCTACGAATACCTAGTAGGTAAATACCCAATCGTATCCATCGAAGATGGTCTTGCTGAAGAAGATTGGGATGGCTGGAAATTGTTGACAGAACGCCTTGGCGATCGCGTACAACTTGTTGGTGATGATTTATTCGTAACTAACACAAAACGTTTGGCTCGCGGTATTGAGCTTGGTGTAGGTAACTCCATTCTTGTAAAAGTTAACCAAATCGGCACTTTAACAGAAGCATTCGACGCTATGGAGCTTGCTAAACGCGCTGGCTATACATGTGTAGTATCTCACCGCTCTGGTGAAACAGAGGATACATTTATCGCTGATATTGCGGTAGCTGTAAATGCCGGTCAAATTAAGACAGGTGCACCTGCTCGTTCTGAACGTGTAGCAAAATATAACCAATTGCTTCGCATTGAAGAAATGTTATACGAAACAGCTCAATATAAAGGTAATGACGTTTTCTATAATTTAAAATAAGATATGTTATATCTAATAGTCCAATAAGGGCGCCCTTCGGGGCGCCTTTTTTGTATGCCTAAAATAAAAAAGTTTTCGCTTCGTGGATTTTCAAATATAAAAGAGGAATTAAAGATGTGATGTCGAACCATATAACGCCATACGCTAGTGTGAGGTAAAAACATACCGCAAGGTATAGGAGGTGACCATGTATGTAGATGTAACATTAGACGATATTATTCTATATGCATTAGAGCATCATGTCAGCGATATTCACTTTGATCCAACTAAAAGTGGTGTACAAATTAGATTACGACAAGATGGATTATTACGGACGCATATGACTGTATCAAACGAAGAGGCAGATCTTATTATTAACCGTATCAAGGTATGTAGTACATTAGATATTAGTGAAAAGAGATTGCCTCAAGATGGTCGTTGGGCTTGGAGTCATAAGGATACATCTGTAACGATGCGCGTATCTACCTTGCCCAGTTTATATGGAGAAACTTTAGTGTGTCGACTTATGGGAAATGAAGGTAGTCATAAGGATCTAAAAGCGTTAGGTATGCGTGCAGATATTTTTGATCATATTGAAGGGCTATTAAAACGTCCTTATGGATTGTTACTTATCTGTGGACCTACGGGAAGTGGGAAGACTGCTACTTTATATGCGATGCTCCGCATGTTGAATTTAGAGGAAACAAAGCTAATTTGCCTTGAGGATCCTGTAGAGGCTGAAATAAAAGGAGCCATTCAAATTGGTATTAACGAAAAAATCGGTTTTACCTTTGCAAAAGGGTTAAGATCTGTACTGCGTCAAGATCCAGATACGATTATGATCGGTGAGATTCGTGATAAGGAGACGGCAGAGCTGGCTGTTAAATCAGCATTAACTGGACATCGCGTATTATCCACCATTCATACTAATACAGCTATAGGCGTTGTAACGAGGCTCATGGATATGGGGGTAGAACCGTATTTAATACGGGCTACCTTGATGGGGGCTATTGCGCAGCGTCTAGTTAGAAAATTTGATGGTACATCGTATCACGGGCGGACGGCTCTGTTTGAATATTTAGAAATACCTACAAATTCAGCCCAGTGGGATCAATTAGAGGCACATGTATTACTGTCCTTAGAAGATTCCGCCCGTGAAGCCGTAGCTCAACATGTTACATCGATAGAGGAGGTGCATCGTTGTGGACTCATGCTGTAATAGTGAAAGTTTAGAAACCATTGTTGAAGAGGCAATACACTTATCATCCACAGATATTCATCTACAATGTGGTGAGCCTATCTATTTGAGACATGGTGATGGATTAAAGGCCACTCAATTTGTATGTACCACTACGTTGATTGAAGATATTTTGCGACGTTGTGGTATAGCATCGTATGAATGGCAATCTATTGATGAAGCTTGTTCCTGTTGTGGTGTACGTATTCGTGTTCATCTGTATCGAGCTAATCAAACTATATGTGGCACACTTCGCTTATTGTGTCATCAACAACTTAAACTGGATGATAATAGTGAAGGTCAACTCCTACAAAAATTATGTGAATCTCATGATGGTTTATTGCTCGTCTGTGGCCCTACAGGCAGTGGTAAAAGTTTTACCTTAGCTTGCTGTATTGATTATATAAATCAAACAATGGAGCGTCACATCATCACCTTAGAAGACCCCATCGAATTTGAGTTTAAACCTAAGAAATCGTTAATTCATCAACGCCAATTAGGTGCAGATATTAAGTCTATGTCTGATGGTATTCGAGATGCATTGAGGGAGGATCCAGATGTCATTATGGTAGGAGAACTCCGAGATCGAGAAACCTTAGAGGCTGCTCTTCATGCAGCCGAAACAGGTCATCTTGTGATGGCAACCATGCATACACAGCGGGCTGTAATGGCTGTTCACCGTATGATTTCACTATTCCCTGGTGAACAACAAGAGGAGGTGCGTAGTCAAATATCTCAAGTACTACGTGCCGTTATATGTCAACGGCTCCTTCGATGGAATAAAAAGTTCATTACCATTCGGGATATTTTGCTAAACACGCATGCGGTAGCGAATTTGATACGTACTCGTAAGGAACCACAAATCATTTCTATTCAAGAAACACAACTACCTATGAAAACACTAGAGATGGCCGTACGAGATGCGAAGGTACAATATGGCTCTCAGCAACAACTACATACATTATTGGATCAACAATTATCGTAGGTGAAGGTATGGAGGCTTATGAATATGTCGTAAAAGATGAGAATAATGAAACGATCAAAGGTTTAATATGGGCGGATTCAGAACAGGAGGTCGGCACACGGTTAAAACGAGATGGCTATAAGATTTATAAAATCACTTTACAAGTACATAAGAAGAAACATAAGTGGAATCATACTATGGTGGTAGATGTAACCTATCAATTAGGACTACTCATCGAATCTGGTGTACCGTTACGGCGAGCATTACAGTTACTATGTCAAGGGAAAAGAGGTCTTTTGTATACAGCCTTATATGAATCGATTGAGCGTGGTCAAACGTTGTCTCAAGCATTGCGAAGTGAAGGTTGTCCTGCCATTGCACTGGCTTTACTAGAAAGTGGAGAGGCTGCAGGTACATTAGGAGAAAGCTTGCAATATATATCACGTCATTATGATTGGGAACGACAGCTACGGCAAAAGGTTATCAGTGCTATTTCCTATCCATTATTTTTACTTGTATTAATGAATATCTTTTTTCTTGTTACCATCTTGTTTATTATTCCATCCTTTGAAAAGGTTTTTACTACCATGCATATTACATTACCAGTGATGACGCGAGCCCTCTTTGCATTAGGACAAGGGTTAAAGAATCATCCCATAGTAGTTGTTATTCTGCATTGTGTAGTCCTAGGGGCAATGGTCTTTGCATATCATCAACATAGTATAAAACGCAAAGTACATCGTTGGCTTTGGCAGTTGGCTCACCGATACCAATGGATGACCTGCATTTACTATACAAGTATGTTAAAAGTTTGGGCGCTTTTGTTAGATTCTGGAATTTCTATTATTCACACTATGAATATTACAAGACCTTTATGGGGCAATATGTATGGTGCCGAATGTAGTGAAATGGTAGAGGAAAAATTATTATCAGGCCACTCTTTTGAAGAGAGTCTGAGAACGGAGAATATTGGAAATTCCTTTATATGGCAAATGATCTCTATTGGAGAAGAAAGTGGAGAACTCGTAAAGATGTTAGAACATTGTGGACATTATTATGAATCTATACTTTCAAAATATATTGCCCGTCTTGAGAGACTATTAGAACCGATATTACTGACTTTGATGGGAATCGGTGTAGCCGTTTTGGTTGTATCTGTTATGTATCCGTTGTTTACGTCTATTGCTAAATTGGGAGGGCAGTAGGCATTGTTATCAAGCTATTTTACAGGATTAATAATGATAAAAGGAGGATATTATGAGTTCTGTTATGCACCTAGTTCATGGATTAAATCATAGATTAGAAATATGTGGTCAATGGATTGTAGAACATCTACAAATTAATCATGTTCGAGAAAACCTTAAAAAATCGAGAAAAGGTGGATTTACTCTTGTAGAATTAATGGTTGTCGTTGCAGTTATTGCCATATTAGCGGCCATTGCGATGCCACAATTTCTATCGGCTGCTGATAGAGCGCGAACTGCGAAGGAAACAGCTGATATTCAAATTATTAAAAATGCAACACAGCTCTATATGATTGACAAGAATGTAGATACACCGCCAACTGTAGAAAATCTATATAAAGAAGGCTATCTTACAGAACATGTTAAAACTGCAAAAGATAAAGAATATACCATTACTTATGAAGCGGTTAATGGTGGTACTGCGAAGGCAGTTGTAGTTAAAGCCCCTGATGCACCTTAATCGTAATTGATATCTAGTATTTAGTACTTAATATTTAATACTTAATAGTTATTATTTAATATTTAAGTCTTAATAGTTAATGTGCATGGATTGATGATTGGAATGTAAATTTATATTTGCATTTACATATGTAGTTATATTAATAGCTATACAGTAGTTATATTTACATTAATATATGTACAGTTGATTTTATGGAAGGAAAAGGTATGAAAGGGACTCATTATGTTATAGCACTGATCGTGTATTTAGCATCCATTGTATTGCCTATTATACTTTCATCACGAGCAATATCCTTTATTCACGTTGCTTTGTATGCTGTATTTTCACTCATCATCATAGCAGGTGCTACCATCGATATGCATTACTATATATTGCCTGATGAAGGGGCGTTAGTGCTTGTTTTAGGTGGTATAGTGTATAGCCTTATAAATGATAAGTCTATGCTTATAACGATTATAAGTGTTATGAGTGTAGGTGCTATTACATATGGACTTCGTCTTATGAGTCATAAAGGCTTTGGACTAGGCGATGTGAAATGGTTTTCTGCTATTGCCATGTGGCTTACGCCGTGGGAGATTGTATGCTTCTTTTACGTAGCCTTTTGTGTTGGTTCTCTCTATCTCTTACTAACAAGCTATCGTAATCGATACATTCCATTTGGTCCCTTTCTATGCTTTGGTGGTTGGTGTGCCTTACATGGCGGATCCTATATGGAGGTGTTGTACCAATGGTTAAGGCACAACCTATACATCATCAATACGGTTCTTTGTTAGCTGAGTGGATTATTGCAATTAGCTTATTTTTACTTCTTATTTCTATGTCTTTGCCCATTGTAACAACGCCTAGCCGCTATACTCTAAATGGAAGTACTGAAGAAGTAGTATATATGTTAAAAAAGGTTCAACTTTGGTCTATGCTTGGGCATAAGTCTAATGGAAAAGGGCGTATGTTATTCATATTAAATAAAGACAGCTATACCTTAGAGGAGGATGCTCATCATCATACAGTTAATATATCCTTACCTGCAGGGATTGAAAATGTACAACCCTTAACGGTTATCTCTTTTTCTTCTCTAGGATTACCTTATGATGGAACGGAACTTATTTTACGGGATCGAGAAAGTGGTGAGAGAAATCGTATATGGATATCTGTACAAACGGGACGTATTCGATGGGAAGAAGTACACTAAGGGCTTTATGTATGGAGATGCCCTAGTATCAACAGCTATTATTATGTTTATCTTGCCTGTTATATTATCTGTATTTTGGATGGCTACCTTAACAATCTATAAGGCTTACTATTG
Source organism: Veillonella sp. ZSJB6 (assembly GCF_051549505.1). Classification (NCBI taxonomy): domain Bacteria; kingdom Bacillati; phylum Bacillota; class Negativicutes; order Veillonellales; family Veillonellaceae; genus Veillonella; species Veillonella sp. ZSJB6. The sequence continues at coordinate 238,388 of NZ_JBPUGE010000001.1, forward strand.
GGATCATATATTACAAGATACCATAACATATGTAGAAGAAAGTAAGTCTACGTATTATCAAACGGGACATATTCAAGAAGGTATACATAACTCTCAATTTATTATGAGTCCCAGTGAATCGATTACATATAAATCACATGTAGAGCCTATCGTAGAAAATGGCATTGTCCTACAACGATTAACTGTGCAGGCCATAGATAATAAATCTGTTGTGTATACCTTATCTCTCGACTTGGAGGAAATACGGTGAGGACTCATGATGCACAAAGAGGTTTTATTTTGTATTCCACACTCATCAGTATAACTATTTCTACCATCGTTTTAACGTTATTGTTAGGTATAGTTTTTTATGGGGTTATGTGGAATGCAAAATTTGTAGATAGCGTTTCTATGATGGAGGATGGTCGTTATACGCGGCGCATGGTGGTAGCTCAAATCATATGGAATCCTGTACCGATAACGGTAGAGGATCGAAATAGTACCTTATATATTCACGACACTAAGCGGACTACACTAACATTACAACGCCATGCTTTGTATAGAAAGCTTACAGATGGCAGTTTACAACCTGTTAGCGGCAGCCGTATTATCGGCACAAAGGATAAACGAAATGTTGGGTACACACAAGAACATCCATTTAGTATGGATGAGAGCGGAGCAGTCCATATGCGTTGGTATATTACAAATCGATTTACTAGTGATAAACAATATACTACTGGATATGGAGGCTTAGCTATATATGAAGTCGCCATAGGTCAAAGTAGTATATATGATTGGTATAAAGATAATGAGGAAACAAGTCATGAACATGGGAGCCCATAATGCTGGGTTTATTACATATGTAGCCATATTTACAATGTCCTTTCTATTAGTATTGGCCTTTATGGGACTGCGTATTGGTCAAATTTGTGAAAGTAATGCAGTAGATGAATTGCATTTAGAAGAGGCTCATTATGCAGCGCAAAGTGGAGCACATTGGTTTGTAGGCTACTGTAAGGCTGGTAATACATGGGATTTTCAGGAAAAGCTAATTGTAGCTGATGATGCGGATGTAGAAATTACCATTGAGGCCGATCCATCCCGTGACAATCCTCGTCACGTTATGAGTTATGGAAAATTGAAACATCAGGAAATAGTAAGTCGTGTACATATGTATGTGACAGTAGATACAGATCATACTATGCATGTTATGAAGATAAAACCATATTGAGGTGAATCTATGAAACGGAAAAAGAAAATACATACTGGTGTATGTATTACAGATGAACGTATTGTATGTGTAACAGCTCATGTAGAAAATAAAACGATGGTCATTACCGATGCACTAGAAATGAAACGCAGTGCATCTATAGATGAGGATGTTAGAAAATTTATAGAAATGTATGATTTAGATGATGGAGCTTACAGCATGGTAGCCAATATTGATACACAAATGCATGTAGCGCCTTATGATCCTCACGATTTTGATATGAAAGAGTTCATCAAATGGAATGTAGAGGATTACTTTACCTTTGATGGCGACAGTTTCCAAATGGATGCATGTCGTCGAGAATATCCAAGACATAATTACCATATGTTTATGGTTGCTGTAGAGCGTCATTCATTAGAACTTTTAAAACAAGGTATACGCGATACCTATGCACCGGTGGATGTAATCGATTTCTGGCCTATTCCTATTTGTTACAGCTTGATGCGGCGTAGTGGTACCGTGACCGGTGTTGTAGAAAAGGATAATCTACATTTATGGCTATGGTGGAATGATATATGTATTCAAGAACGGATTGTTCCTATTAGTAGCAGTGATGTATCAGAAGCTATGGAGGTGCTAGAAGCTAGACTGCAAGAATTTGGTGTAGATGAAATACAAGGGATTAAGCTGTACGGATTAGACCGATTAACCGAAGAAGAACAGAAGGATATGGAAGCTATTATCTCTATATATGGAGAAACAGAGTATATTCCTTTATTATTCTTAGGACGTGGTCGTAATCGATGTAAACAAGGACAATTAGATTGGGATATGGCCATTGGTATGGCCGCAAGGGGGCTTAAATGGATTGGCTTGGGATGGTAGATATATTAATCTAATGCCTCGATCGTTACGTTGGCATAGTTTATGGCATAAATATCGTTATTATCTATATGGTATGAGTATTATATACGGAATAGTAGGATTAATAGCAATTGGTTGTTGCTTGTCGAACTATGAACAATATAAGACTGAAAAGTCAGAACTATTAACGCTATTGGAAAATTCGCAGTATCAGTCAATTGGGAAACAGTATGAGGATATAGTATCAGTTAAAAATAAAATACTTAAGAATAGTTCGGGGAAAAATAAAAAACCTATTTTTCAAAATACTATCGTTTTATATGTCCTTGATTTAGCTATGGAGCAAGGAATTAGTTTACAACACCTTAACATAAAGGATGAACATATTAGTGTAGATGGTATAGGCCATAGTGATGAAGCATGCCGTAAATTTATAGCTAGTCTTCAACAAAGGTTAATTGGAATGGATTGTCATGGAACAGTTAAAGCAGATCAAGGTATATATACATTCCATATGGAAGGATCTAAAGGAGAGCACAACACATCCAGTAGAGAAGATAGTAATGATCATACTAGTGTGGGGTATCATCATTAGTATTTCACTATATGGGTATATTAACTTAAATCACAAAGCGACTCATTTGAAAGAACGACAAGAAAACTATGTTATCCAAATGCAGGCTGAGTCAGATTATATCGCATCTAAGGAAGCGAAATTAATAGCGTCTTTTACAGAAAACAAGCTATCGAACACGAGTTCTAATACTAGTATTTTTGAGTCTTTGCAAGGAGAACCATTAATGATTGTTAGTACTGATGAGCATGAAGGTGTTTTAGAATTAAATTTATTAGGAAGTACAGAACGTCTTATCAACTGGGTTAATACTGTTGAAGCAAAAGACCCTTCACGCCGTATAGAAATAGAGGACATAGAACGAAAAGGCAATGTTGTGTATGTACATTGTGCAGTAAAACCGACTATGAGATCTTAATATATATTCTTTTATAGTAATATTAATAGAGACAGATTATAGATTGTTATCCTATAGTCTGTCTTTGTTTTTATTGCATTTTATAGTACAATGAAGGATATGAAATAATAAGGGGCACATAACAGATGATAATAAAACGAAATATTATGCTCATCGGTTCTATGGGGAGTGGCAAAAGCCATTTCGGTCGTAATCTTGCGGAACGCAAGGGGTGGCAATTTGTAGATACCGATCGCGTATTAGAAGGTCGTTTTGGGTTGCCTATTGCTGAAATATTCAAGAAAATTGGGGAAAAAGCATTCCGCCGTGCAGAAATGGATGTACTGAAAAAGGTTTGCTTATATCACGAAGCAGTCATCTCCGTAGGTGGTAATTTTCCCATTGAACATCGCACATTAAAGGTATTGAAGAAATATTCTTATATCATTGGTATCCGAGCTGCACAATTTCGCATTGTCAGTCGTGTGAATCGCCGTATTGGGAAACGGCCAACCATGGATTATAACAATGTTCATGCCTTTGTACATGCTATGATACAATCCTGGAAACCGGTGTATAAGCAGTGTGATTTTGTACTAGATACAACAAATGGTCGGACCTATGATTTTATGCAACATATTGAGGATGAGTTAGTAACCTCAGGTGTTCAATTTAAAGCAAGACGTCAACCCAATGATACGGAAAATAGAGATGGTAAACAGTCATCTCAAGAATCACAATTTAATAATTCTCTAAGAAACAAATTTGATAATCATGAATTATCTAAAACACAACACTTTAATAAAAGGATTTCTAATGATACGGAAACCAAGCAGATAGTCTTGAAAAAAGAACTTTCTGATAAGGTGGCATCTTATAGAGCGGGTAATGATAAACGTCGCAAACATAAGAAATCTAATCAAGCAATTACAGGACATAAGACAGAAACTATATCCAAACAACGTACACCACAAGGGGGTAATGGATATGAGAAGAATCGCAATACTAACAAGCGGCGGAGACGCACCTGGAATGAACGCCGTCATAAGAGCGCTAACTAGAAAAGCCATTCATGAAGGCTTTGAAGTTTTCGGTATTGAACGTGGCTATTTAGGTATTATGGAAGAACAATTTGTTCCTTTAGCAAACCGTTCTGTAGGTGGCATTATTACTCAAGGCGGTACCATGCTAAAAACAGCTCGTTTTCCTGAGTTTCAAAATGAAGATGTTCAGCGTAAAGCTTACGATATTTTGAAAGCCCATAGCATTGACCACCTTATTGTTATCGGTGGCGATGGTTCTATGCGAGGCGCTACGAGTTTAGCTAAGCTTGGTATGTCTACCATGACGATTCCCTGTACTATAGATAATGATATGGGCGGCACTCAATATACGATAGGCTTTGATACGGCGCTCAATACTGTAGTTGATGCGGTTGGAAGAATTCGTGATACATCTAATTCCCATGAACGGGTAGCCATTGTAGAGGTAATGGGTCGTAAAGCAGGTCATATTGCACTTAAAGCTGGCCTTGCCTGTGGTGCTGAAATTGTACTCGTTCCTGAAAATCCTATGCCTTTACATGAGGTCTGTCGTCATTTAAAGGAAACACAGATTCGGGGTAAAGAATATAGTGTGATACTCGTTGCTGAAGGTGCATATAATAGTGGAGAAGTAAAATCCTTCATTAAGGAGCATACGGAATTTGATCCAAGTTTGACTGTATTAGGATATTTACAACGCGGTGGCGGTCCTTCTGCATTCGATGCTATTTTAGCGGCACGTATGAGTGAAACTTGTATTGAGTTATTGATGAATGGTACAGATAATCGACTAATTGGATATATTGATGGTCACATTCGTGCTATTTCCTATCAAGAGGCTGAAAGTCTTTTATTTCCTATTAATGAAAAGGATTATACATTATTATCCATTTTAAGCAGTTAAAAATATAATGACCCGCAAGGGTCATTTTCTTTTATCATCAATTATTCATTAATGAAATTATATTGCATAAAAGTAATTGGTACTGTATAATTTAAAAATACTAATAGTATTGTTAGGAACGATACATGTTGTGCCAATATCTTCGTTTTAATATAAGGAGATTATAATGAAAGAATTTTTGCAAAAGCATCGTAAACGCATTATTGCAGGTGCTGTTGTTCTTTGTGTTCTTGGTGGTGGTACATACTACTACATGCATAGCGAAGGTTCTAAGCAAACACAAAACTTATATACTACTGGTAAGGTAGAAAAGGGTGATGTAAAAACTAGTATTAGTGCAACTGGTACTATTAACCCTGTCAATTATGTAGACGTTTCTACGAATGTGGCTGGTAAGCTTGAAAAAGTCTTAGTAAAAGAGAATGATCAAGTTACAGCTGGTCAAGTTATTGCTTATATTGATACACGTCAATTGCAAGCCTCTGCAGATGATGCACGAGCTGCATTAGCTAAGGCAGAACTTGATATGAATCGTTATAAAGCATTAGCAGACCAAAATGCTATCGCTCAACAAACTTATGATGATTCTGTAACATCTTATGAACGTGCAAAATCTACGTATGACCGGGCAGCAGCAGATTTAAGCGATGCTACAATTACAGCACCAATGTCTGGCACTGTTATAGGCACACCATTGAAAGCTGGTCAAACTATCAGTACTGGTATTTCTACACAAATGATTATCGCTACGATTGCAGATTTAAGTGACTTAGAAATTTACTTAACTGTAGATGAAACAGATATTGGTAGTATCAAACAAGGTGCTAAAGTAGAATTTACTGTAGACTCTAAACCAGGTGAAACTTTCACAGGTTACGTATCTGAAATCGCAAAGGGTACAAAAGGTAACATGGGCGCTACAAGCAACAGTGTTGTTTACTATACTGTAAAGGTTCAAATTCCTGAAAATATTTCCAACAACTTCTTACCATCTATGACGGCTCGTGCAACCATCTTTGGTGAAGATATTAAAAATACATTAGTAGTACCTCTTACGGCAGTGCGTACAGATAAGCAAGGTGAATACGTATATGTTATTAAAGATGGTCAACCAGTACGTACAGCTGTTTCTACAGGTGTAACTGGGGATACTAATGTACAAATTTTAAAAGGTTTATCTGAAGGTGATGAAATCATCGTAAGCGGTGATGTAACGGCACCTAAGAATAATAACCGTGGACCATTCTAATAGTAGGTGAATATGAATCAAGCAGTAATCGATATACAAGGGATTACAAAGACCTATGTAAATGGTAAATTATCGGTGCCTGTTTTACATGGTATTGATTTACAGGTCAATAAAGGCGAATTCGTATCTATTATGGGTCCTTCCGGTTCTGGTAAGTCTACCTTTATGAACATTCTTGGCTGTTTAGACAGACCAACGACAGGTTCATACCGCCTTAATGGCGATGAGGTAGCTACCTTATCCGATGATGAATTGGCCTTTGTGCGAAATAAACAAATAGGCTTTGTATTCCAAAGTTTCAACTTATTAACAAAATTAACAGCCTTAGAAAATGTAGCGCTCCCTATGATTTATGCAGGGATGGATAAAAAATCACGTAATGAACGAGCTGCTGTACTATTATCTTCTGTTGGTCTTGGTGACCGTATGGATCACTTGCCATCTGAGTTGTCTGGCGGTCAGCGTCAACGTGTTGCCATTGCTCGTGCACTGGCTAATAACCCTGCTATCATAATGGCCGATGAACCGACAGGTAATCTTGACTCCAAGTCGACTATTGATGTTATGAATATTTTTAGAGGCCTTTACGATGAAGGGCGAACAATAATCCTTGTTACTCATGAACCAGAAATTGCAACCTATGCAAGTCGCAATGTAGTATTGCGTGATGGTTTAATTGTAGAGGATTCCCAAAATCTAAATATGACGCCTGTACAGGAGGTGCCACATGTATAAAGAGAGTTTCTTGATGGCATGGGCATCCCTCATTGCTAATAAAATGCGATCCATTTTGACCATGTTAGGCATCATTATCGGTGTAGCTGCCGTAATTGCCTTAGTATCTATTGGTAATGGTGTAAAGCAAGATATCCAAAATTCTATTTCTAGTTTAGGTTCTAACCTATTGATGGTTATGCCTGGTGCACCTCGTACACCGGGGGTTCGACCTTCTGCAGGATCTATGAAGTCTTTAAAGGTTTCTGACTATGAAGCTATTTCAAAGTTAGATGGTGTTAAAGCGGCTAGTCCTATGACAAATGGCTCGTATGTAGTTATTTATCAAAATAAGAACTGGACTACTTCAGTATCTGGTGTTAGCTATAACTATTTAGATGTAAACAATTGGTCTATGAAATCTGGTCGATTCTTGTCTGAAAAGAATGTACAGAATCGTGAACGCGTTGCAGTCGTAGGTAAAACAGTTGTTAAGAATCTATTTGGTGATGAAGATCCAGTAGGTGCTGAAATTCGTGTCAAAAATATTCCATTCCGTATCATTGGTGTTCTTAATAGTAAGGGCAGTGGTGCTATGGGTAATGACCAAGATGATATGGTAATTATTCCATATACTACAGCTATGGAACGGGTAGAAGGTGTTGATTATCTCCGGATGATCTACGTGGTAGGTAAGGATGAAAACGGTATCGATCGTTTACAATCCGATATTGAAAACCTATTGCGTGTACGACATGGTATTAAAGATACAAACCTTGATGATTTCAATATCCAAAACATGAACTCTATCATGGAAACTATGGAGGAAACAACAGGTACGTTAACATTATTCTTAGGTGCTGTAGCAGCTATTTCTCTTGTGGTCGGTGGTATTGGCATTATGAATATTATGCTCGTATCCGTAACTGAACGGACAAGAGAGATTGGGATACGTAAAGCGCTGGGTGCTACTTATAGTGTTATCGTTACACAGTTCCTTATCGAAGCTGTTGTTATCAGTTTGATGGGGGGCATAATAGGGATTATACTCGGCATAGGCTCATCTAAGCTGATTGGCATGGCTTCGGGCATGAGTACAGTTATATCTATACCAACGATTGGAATGTCCTTTGCCTTCTCTATGGCAATAGGTTTGATCTTTGGTATTTATCCAGCCCGTAAAGCGGCTAAACTTAATCCAATTGATGCATTACATTATGAATAATCCTTAGTTGTAGATGCGTTTTTTTAAGAACATACTACATAATTAGATAGAGTTATTCGCATATGGTGCGTTGCATGATACAATATGTATGATGTAACGCACCATTTTTATGTTTGTATTGAGTTTTTTTGCAAGAACGCTCTAAATCATTTCATGCAAGTATTTGGAAATAGAAGGGGATTAAGTTTAGTTAATCTATGTGTCAGTATATTGAATGGAGAACCATATGGCTACAACATTGTTAGAATATTTCAACGAATTACGAGATCAAAATCCATTTTCTTGGGTAAAAGATTCTGAAATTACTGCTGTTGAACCTGGTCATGCGGAAATGACCTTGCAAACTAATGAGACAGAGTACTGTAATTTTAGAGGGGACTTGCATGGCGCTGTTTGTATTGGTTTAGCAGATAGTGTGATGGGAACAGCTTGTTTTACATTGGGCAAATCTGTGAGCACTATTGATCTTAATGGTAACTATGTGAAAGCTGTTAAAGGCGGTACGGTATTGCGTGGTGTAGCTAATGTAGAGCATAGTGGTAAAACAACCATGGTTGCCACAGCTCGTATTTATAATGAATTAGGTGAACTAGTTCATTTAGCACGTGGTACATTTTTTGTACTAGAAGAGAAGCCATTACCTGAATTACCATGGCGTTTTATTGAAGAAGACAACCCTGATTTGGTATAATATAGTTTAGACTTTTAAATATAGGAGGATGCTTTAATGGAACAAGAATTACAACGTCTTAAGGCAGAAGCCCTTGAGGCCATCAAAGGCGCTGCTGATCAACAAGCGTTGCAAGATATACGTGTAAAATATCTAGGTAAAAAAGGTGAGGTAACAGCATTACTAAAAGGTCTTGGTAAATTATCTCCTGAAGAACGCCCTAAGGCTGGTGCTCTTGTTAATGCGGTTCGCGAAGCATTAGAGGCTGAACTTGAGGCAGTAAAAACTCGTATGGAAACAGAAGAGTTGAATGCTCGTTTAGAACAAGAACGCATCGATATTACATTGCCAGGTCGTGCAGTAAAATCTGGTCATATTCATCCATTGACAAAGGTTAATGAAATGATTGAAGATTTCTTCATGAAAATGGGTTATACCGTTGAAGAAGGTCCAGAAATTGAACAGGATTACTTTAACTTTGAATGTTTGAACTTACCTAAAGATCATCCTGCACGTGATATGCAAGATTCCTTCTATATTACAGAAAACTTCTTATTGCGTACCCATACATCTCCAGTACAAGCTCGTACAATGCAACGACATGAACCTAATAGTCCAATCCGCATGATTGCGCCTGGTAAGGTTTACCGTTGGGACTATGATGCGACTCACTCCCCAGTATTCCATCAAGTGGAAGGTCTCATCATCGACGAACATATTACATTTGCTGATTTGAAAGGTACATTAGAGTCCTTCTTACGTCACATGTATGGTGATGACACAAAGGTACGTTTCCGCACAAGCTTCTTCCCATTCACAGAGCCATCTGCAGAAGTAGATATTTCATGTGTAATGTGTGGTGGTGAAGGTTGCCGTGTATGCTCTCATACAGGTTGGCTTGAAATTTTGGGTTGCGGTATGGTTCATCCTGATGTATTGCGCATTAATGGGTACGATCCTGAAAAGGTTAAAGGCTTTGCCTTTGGCATGGGCGTAGAACGTATTGCTATGCTTTTATACGGCATTAACGATTTACGTCTATTCTTTGAAGATGATGTACGATTCTTGGAACAATTTTAGGAGGAACTCATGAAAGCAAGTTTACAGTGGATGAACGAATACGTGCCTGTGGATATGAATCGTCCTGCTCAAGAATTGGCCGATGAATTAACACAAGCTGGTATTCCTGTAGAAGATGTCATTGCTATGGATAATGGCATTAAGAAAATTTATACTGGTAAAATCGTGGAGATTACAAAACATCCAGATGCAGATAAATTACAAGTATGCCAAGTTGAATGCCTTACAGAAGAAGGTGAACCTGTTACAAAACAAATCGTAACAGCTGCTACCAATGTTGCAGTAGGCCAAATCGTGCCTGTGGCGTATCATAAATCTCGCTTAGCTGATGGCACAGAGATTAAAAAAGGTAAATTGCGCGGTGTAGTTTCTGAAGGCATGTTCTGCTCCGTTGCAGAATTTGGCATTTCTAGTGATTTAGTATTGCCTGAAGAAGCTCAAGGCATTTATATTTTCCCTGAAAATACACCAATTGGTCTTGATGTAAAAGACGTTTTAGGCTTAAATGATACAGTGTATGAATTTGAATTGACTGCTAACCGAGCAGATTGCTTCTCCATGGTTGGTTTATCCCGTGAATTCGGTATTATGACAAACCAAAAAGCTTTATTCCCTGTTATCATGGTTAACGAAAATGGCGAGTCTATTGAAGGAAAAGCATCTGTATCCATTGAAGCGGATGATCTTTGTACTCGTTTTACTGCTCGCGTAGTAACTGATATTAAGGTTGAGCCATCCCCATTGTGGATACAAAACCGTTTGCGTAACAGTGGCATTCGTCCTATCAATAACGTAGTAGACGTTACAAACTATGTTATGTTAGAACTTGGTCAACCTATGCATGCCTATGATTATGACCATGTAAAAGGTCATCAATTGGTGGCAAGACGCGCTAAAAATGGTGAAGTTCTTGTTACACTTGATGGTTCTGAACGCGAATTGAATGACTCCATGCTCATCATTGCCGATGCAGAACGTCCAGTAGGTGTAGCTGGTATCATGGGTGGCTTTGATAGTGAAGTGACAAATGAAACGACTACCGTTTTGTTCGAAGCTGCCGTATTCAATGGTCCATCCATTCGTCGTACAGCTAAAGCTCTTGGCATGCGTTCCGAAGCATCTGGTCGTTTCGAACGTGGTGTAAATCATAAATACACTGCTTATGCTATCGACAGAGCAGCTCAATTATTACAACAAATCTGCCCTACTTGTAAAGTTGATGTAGGCGTTATCGATGTATATAAAAATCCTGTAGAACAACATACTGTTACTTTTACAGCAGAACAAATTAACGATTACTTGGGCACAAACATTGAAAAAGACGAAATGGTTCGTATTTTGACTGCCCTTGAGTTCGTTGTAACTGAAGATGGCGATAAATTGTCTGCTCTCGTTCCAACATGGCGTGGCGACGTAACAGTGATGCCTGATATCGCTGAAGAAGTGGCTCGTATTTACAACTATGATAATATTAAGCCTACAATTCCGGTTGCCGTATTATCCTCTGGTGGCATGACACCTAAGAAAGCTCTTACTAAAGAGGTAACTCATGCATTGGCTAAATTGGGTATGACTCAAATCATTACATTTAGCTTCATGCATAAAGATGGTCTTACTAACATGATGCTTCCTGAAGGGGATAGCCGTTATACTGCCATTCCAATCTTGAACCCTATTTCCGAAGAATTCCCTTATATGCGTACTACATTGGTGCCAGCTGTTATCGAAGCTGCGAAACGCAATATTGCGCAACAAAATAAGGATCTTTGGTTGTTTGAAACAGCGAATGTATATGAACCAAAAGCATTGCCTTTGACAGAGGTACCTCATGAACGCCCTATGGCTTGTGGTATCTTGATGGGCAAGGCAAACCAAGCTGGTTGGAATCAAGCAGAACGCACTACAGATTTCTATGATGTAAAAGGCATTGTAGATGCGTTGTTAGCTGAACTAGGCGTTACAAGTTATGAAATCAATCGTGGCACTGAGCCATATTTCCATCCAGGTGTAAGTGCTCAATACGTTGTTGATGGTAAAATGATTGCTCAATATGGTGAATTACACCCACAAGTGAGCAAAAACTTTGATTTACCAGGCAAAGTATATATGTTTGAAATCGATTTGGAAGCCGTATTATCCTTAACGATTCCAGCATTCCGTTATACATCCTTCAGTAAATTCCCAGGCACTAGCCGTGACCTTGCTATCGTTGCACCAGTGTCCGTATCTAGTGGCGAAATTTTATCTATCATCAAAGAGCATGGTGGAGAATATTTAGAAAGTGCATCTATCTTCGACGTTTATGAAGGTGAACATATTGAAGCTGGTTACCGCAGCCTTGCATACAACTTACAATTCCACTCTATGGAAGGTACTTTGAATGATGAGGATATTGATGGTAATATTCAAGCTATTATCGATGCATTAGCAGAAATTAACTGCAAATTACGTTAATTTTAAGCAGTATATTGAAAGGGTTTACCGTATGGTAAACCCTTTTAGTACTATAGTTATACCTTTAGTTAGGTAGAAAGGATTGTCCATGGAATTATTGGCTCCTGCCGGTACGATGGAAAACTTTATAGCCGCTTTAGAATCTGGAGCTGATGCCATTTATCTTGGTGGTAAAGGCTTTAATGCCCGTGCTCATGCAGCAAACTTTGGCATTGAAGAATTAGCAGAGGCCATTCGATTGGCCCATATTCTAGATGTGTCCGTATATGTAACGGTAAATATTCTCATAGGCGATTCCGAATTAAAGGATCTCGAGGCGTATTTAAAGGACTTAGAGCGCATCGGTGTGGATGCTATTATCGTTCAAGATTTAGCGGTTGCTAAACTGGCGCAACGTGTGGCTCCTAAATTGCACTTGCATGGCAGTACGCAAATGACGGCTGCTACGCTAGATGCTGTGCGTTTTTATGAAAGCCTCGGCTTTACCCGTGTTGTATTAGCCCGTGAATTAAGCCTTGCAGAAATTGAACATATTTGTAAAAATTGTACAGCTGAAATCGAAGTCTTCGTACACGGCGCCTTGTGCGTATGTTATTCTGGTCAATGCTTAATGAGTTCTTTCATCGGTGGTCGCAGTGGCAACCGTGGTGCTTGTGCACAACCTTGCCGCTTGCCTTATGAGCTATTGGATTCATCAGGCACTAGCTTATTGCCAAAACACGAAGCCTATCTATTGAGTCCAAAGGATCTTAACTATAGTGAACATATGAATGAACTTGTGGCGGCTGGAGTTACGTCCTTTAAAGTAGAAGGACGTATGAAAAAGGTTTCCTATGTGCGTCAAGTTATTGGAACCTATCGTCATATTTTAGATACGGCTCATATGGACTCTTCTGATGCCGATGCATTGGCTTCAGGCTTTAATCGTGGGTTCTCTACAGATTATTTAACTGACCATGTTGGGAAATCCATGATGACTGTGGTAGCCCCTAATAATCAAGGGAAATTGATCGGCAAAGCAGAGGTCAAAAAGGGACAAGTTCATTTGTACCTAACAGAACCGATTGAAAAAGGATCCCTCTTAAAGGTCATGCAAAACTCTGGTAGTATTACGTACTATCAAATCGATCAGAATTGGTCCTTAGTAAATGAAAAGCATTTTGTAGGTAAACCTGATGAAGGCTTTGCAGCAGGACAAGTGTTCTTGGCATCTACGCCAAAGTCTCAAAAGCAACGAGGTTTACAAGATTTTAGTGCTAAGTTAGAGGTACATGGGTATCTATCTATTAATACAGACCGAGAACAGCTTTGTACAGATCTTACCTTTGTATTAAACGACGGTCGTACGGTCACAGTATCTAATGAGTTTGAACCGGTTTATGCTAATAATAAACCGACTACATTAGAGAAGGTTACAGACCAAGTAGGTAGATTAGGTAATACATTATTTACTCTAGCTTCTATGTCTATTCCCGAAGGGCCCTATATGTGGCCTGCTAGTGTTTTGAATGCATTGCGTCGCGATGCAGTGGAGGCCTTAGAAACTCTGTTAATTACAGATCATGAAAAAGCTTGGGCAGAACTTGCCGTAGAACCCCAAGATATGGCATCCTTAGTAGCTAAGGATACGATTCAGTACACAGAACCTATGGTGAGTGCTCGCGTTGATGAATTAGATTCTGTAAAAGCTGCTATTGACGGGGGCGCTAAGAAGATTATCTTCGGTGGTGACCGTTTACAACGTAAGCCTTATGAACTTAGCATCTACGAACAGGTAGCTAAGCTTTGCAAAGACCATAATGTACTTTGTGTATTTGCTACCCCTCGGGTTGTGAAAGATGATGAAGTAAAGGCGTATATGAATACCCTTAAGGCCATAGTTGAGGCGAAACCAGATAGCATTTCTATTCACGTCCCTCAAGCCTTATTGTGGCTTCGTGACTTAGGGTATACAGGTGCTATTGAAGCTGATACAGGTCTTAACATATTTAATGGCTCTGCATTACAAGTATGGGAAGATTTACATATGAGTAGCGTAGCACCATCTTTAGAGTTAACCTTGGCACAACTTGTTAACTTGCAAAAATCTACTAAATTGCCATTAGAAATAATGGTACATGGTTATACGGAAATGATGATTTCTGAATACTGTGCCATCGCTAGCTTTGTAGGGACAGGTAAAAAAGAAAACTGTCCTATGCCGTGCGTAACAGAAGATTACGCATTAAAGGACCGTAAAGGGGAAGTGTTTCCACTACGCACTGATCCATATTGCCGCATGCATATCATGAATAGTCATGAAATGGACATGCGTGCCTACGTACCAGAGTTACATCGAAAAGGGCTACATATATTGCGTATCGATGGTAGACATATGGATCCACATCGTTTGCGTACAATCGTAGCAGATTATGTATCCATTCAAAATGGAACAAAAGAGGCTCCGCCTAAAAGTGTAGGTAAAGATGATACACCTATTACAAGGGGCCACTATTTTAGAGGTATTTTATAAAAGAGGTAGTACATTGTTTAACGAAGATGTATTAGACTTTCACCATATAAAAGAACAATTAAAACAGCACTGTAGTTCTACCATTGCTAAAGAGTTAGCTATGCATATTGAACCCATGACGGATGCTAAAGCTATTCAAGAGAACCTTGATGAAACAGCAGAAGCCATGCGTTCTTTGCAAACTGAGGTAGAACAACCGTTAGGCGGTACGCGAGATATTCGTGAATCCTGTAAAAAGAGTCGTAAAGATTTTGTTCTTACTCGTGAAGCATTGTGGGATATATATTTGACCATTGGTGCTTATAAGCGTATGACAAAGTTCTTTAGAACAAAATATATGGAGTATCCATTGCTATCCCTATGGGTACAGGATATGCCGAATACAGATCGTATTGAAAACCGTTTTAAACGCGTCTTTGATGAAAAAGGGGAATTGCTTGATACAGCATCTCCTAAGTTGGCGAGCCTTAGAAATACGATTATTAAAACTCGTGAAAAGATTAAAAACGATATTCAAGCTATTTTGCACGACAAGGATAATCAAAAGTATTTCCAAGAAGCAATTATTACGCAGCGTAATAATCGCTATGTAATCCCTGTAAAACAGGAATATCGCCAATATTTTGATGGTCTTATTCACGACCGTTCTGCAACGGGTCAAACCTTATATATTGAACCGATGCGCTTGGTGAATCTAAATAATGAATTACAAGAGGCATTAATTGGTGAAGAGCAAGAGGTATTGCGTATTTACCGCGAATTATCAGCCCTTGTAAAACAACATAGCAATGATTTGATGGATGCTTGTGAAAAGGTATCACACATCGAATTTGTATATGGTAAGGCGAGCCTTGCTATTTCCTATAAGGGTGTACCAGCAATCTTGAGTACTGATAGAACAGTTAATCTCATGAGAGCTCGTCATCCATTAATTCCACCAAATGTAGTAGTGCCTACAAACATTCAATTGGGCACATCATATCGTATTTTATTAATCACTGGTTCTAATACTGGTGGTAAAACAGTATCACTTAAAACATTGGGATTATTGAGTTTAATGAACCAATGTGGTTTATTTATTCCTGCTGATCACGGCTCTATGTTGCCTATATTCCATAATATCTTTGCCGATATTGGGGACGAGCAAAGTATTGAAGCTAGCTTAAGTACGTTCTCCGCTCATATGACACAAGTTATTTCTATCATTAAACATTGTGGTCCAAATGATTTGGTATTACTCGATGAGCTTGGATCTGGTACTGATCCAGAGGAAGGGAGTGCTTTAGCGGTATCTATCCTTGAATTCTTCCGTAAAAAGGGAGCGCTTATGATGGTAAGTACTCATTATAATGAGCTTAAAAACTATGCATACCATACAGAAGGAATCGAAAACGGCCATGTAGAATTTGATGAGCGTACCTTAAAGCCAACGTATCGACTTCATATTGGCGTAGCAGGTAGTAGCCATGCATTGAGTATTGCGGCCCGCTTAGGTTTACCAAAAGATATCGTAACGCGCGCTGCAGAGTATAAATCTCAATTTGGTAGCCATGAAATGGAAGAAGTTCTTTCAGATTTGAATGAGCAACTTCGTAAGGCATCTGAACGGGAAAGAGCCTTAAAGAAAGAGCTTGATGAAACACGTCGCATGCGTGGTCAATTAGAGAAGGAAAAGAAACAGTTTAACGAAAAGCGTAAACAAATCTTAGCCAAAGCTCAAGCTGATGCAGAGTCTATGAAACGTAGCTTACGCGTCGAAGGGGAAGCGATAATCAAGCAATTAAAATCGCAATTCTCTGAAACAAATAAGGATAAGCTTCAATCTGCAATTAATGCAGCACGTAAAGGTATCTTTAATGTACATATACCAGAATCCCCAGTAGATGATGATCGTAAATCTTTGACTGCAGATGCTATTAAGGTAGGCCAAGCTGTATATGTTACATCTTTGCGCTCATTGGGTACCGTATTAGCTATCAATGGCAATCGTGTGAATGTAGATATTAATGGACTAACAGCTACTGTAAAGGTTAGCGAATTACAATCTACTACACGTGAAGAAGGAAATAAGCTTGCACGGGAACAAAAAGCAGCTATGCCTAAGACTAGAAAACGTATGGGTGGCTCTGCCGTACAACGTCAAAAAGAGGTTCGTACTGAAATCAATATTCTTGGACAAACGGTAGATGAAGCGACAGTTTCTGTTGGTAGATTTATTGACCAAGCTTTACTTGGTGGTGTTAATCAAGTGCGCATTATTCATGGTAAGGGGACTGGCGCATTACGAGAAGGTGTGCATCAATATTTACGTACCTTACCGCATGTAGCACACTTTGAAACAGCAGGCTATGACGAAGGTGGAGCAGGAGCTACCAATGTAGTTCTGAAATAAAGCTACTCAATAGTGATATAGTTATATATAATACAGTAAATTATTATCGTATATCGAATTGGTTATGGGGTATAGCCATAAACATATATATAAATAGAAAAGGTAGTAAGTTCTTTGAACTTACTACCTTTTTTACATAAAAAAGGAGCGGAACAGATGTTCCGCTCCTTTAGAGTATTAGATTAACGATCTTTTTTACTAGACTTTTTGCTTTTAGATGAATTAGATTTTTGTTCAGTCGCATCATCTTTTGAGCCACTGTCATCTTTTACAGCTTCATCTTTTGATTTGTCTTTATCGTCTTTTTTATCTGCTTTCTCGTCTTTTTTATCATCTTTTTTAGGCTGTGCTTTTGCAGGGTTATAATAACCTTCAGAGACAGCCGCTTGAGCACTAGCAGGTACATTAAAGTCAGAAGCAGGGGTATTAGCTAATGCGGCCGACATAAATTGTCTCCACATTACTGCCGGCGTTGAACCACCGGTAATACCTAATGTTTCAGATCCGTAGTCATCGCCTATCCAAACCGCAGCAACTAAATCAGGTGTATATCCAACGAACCAAGCATCTTTTTCATCATCTGTTGTACCTGTTTTACCAGCTGCAGGTCTACCGATAGCAGCATTGCCACCAGTACCACCATTGATAACAGATTCTAACATATCTGTGATGATAGCCGCATCTTTTTCTTCAACGACGCGTTTTTCTTGGATGGAATTTTCTTCCACCACTTGTCCGTTGCGATCCACAATTTTTATGATTGCTGTAGGTTGAACCTTGACGCCACCATTAGCCAGTACACCATAGGCTTCTGCCATTTCTAATGGTGAAACACCATGAGTTAAACCACCAAGTGCTGTTGATAAGTTGTTATCTTCATCAGTTAAGGTAGTAATACCCATCTTTTTAGCTAAGTCGATAATCTTAGACATGCCCACTTCATCAGCAATTTTTACAGCTGGTACGTTACGAGAATGTTGTAATGCATAACGGTAAGTAATATTGCCTTCATAGTTTCGTTCATAGTTTTGAGGACGCCATCCATTAAAATCAACAGGACTGTCATCAACAATGGAACCTGGAGTTTTACCAGATTGAATAGCAGCTAAGTAAACAAATGGTTTCATAGCAGAGCCTGGTTGACGTTCCGCTTGTGATGCACGGTTAAAGGCATCATCTCCACGACCACCGACCATGGCAACAATATAACCGTTATGTGGATTCATTGCTACAATAGCACCTTGTGGTTGGTGTAGACCATTTTGGTCAGTATACATAGTTGGTAGGTTTTGCATTGCTGCAACTGCAGCATTTTGAGCATCCATATCGAGAGTTGTATAAATTTTTAAACCATCTTTATAGATTGCATCGTCGCCATATTTTTCAGAAACTTGTGCAATAACATAGTTAATGAAGTAAGATGCATTAGATTTTTCATGCGTTTGTTCTTGCTTTGCCACTAAGCCTAAATCTGCTTGACGTGCTTGATCAGCTTGCTCTTGTGTAATGTAACCGTATTTAACCATTTGGCCTAATACAACAGCTTGACGTTTTTTACTAGCTTCCAAATCATTGAATGGAGAGTAGTAGTTAGGACTTTGTGGTAAGCCTGCAATGAGTGCTGCTTGAGCTAGCGTTAATTGGCTAGCATCCTTACCAAAGTATACATGAGCTGCAGATTGTACACCGTATGCACCTTGGCCAAAGTAAATTTGGTTCATGTACATTTCAAGGATTTCATCCTTAGTGTAATGTTGTTCAATTTTAAGTGCTAGCAATGCTTCAGAAATTTTACGTTTAAATGTTCTGTCTTGAGATAAGAATGCATTACGCGCTAACTGTTGAGTGATTGTAGAACCACCTTCAGATACGCCACTATGAACAATGTTAACCCATACAGCACGCAAGATACCAACAGGGTCGATACCGTGATGGGAATAGAAGCGAGAGTCCTCAGTAGCAACAAAGGCATTTTGTAAATCCTTTGGTACATCTTTTAAAGGTACTGGTAATCTATTCTCTGTGGAATGAACCGTTGTGATGAGATTACCATGGACATCGTAAATTTGAGACGATGCAGAAGGACGTACATTGGATACATCTGGTAGGTTAGACAGTGTAGCACTGATGAAACCACAGCCACCTCCGGCTACGATGAGTATAAGGAGAAGGGCACAAATCCAAAATAGACGCTTCGGACTTGTCTTCTTCGGTGTAGCGCCGCTACCATTAGAACGGCGGCTGCTTCTCGCATTTGAGTTATTACTCATAGAGTCACCTCTTTTTTCTTTTGTTAGTAAATATAACGTAAATTCTATTACGCAGTTATAAATATTATATCATATATGGCTTAAAACCAATACTATATATATAATTGTGAAAGTTTTTAGATAATGGTATACTAAAACAATAGTATTTCGAGGAGGATTATCATGGTTAGTGCTCAAGAACAAGTGCGCCAAATTAAACACGGCGTAGCAGATTTAATTAATGAACAAGATCTTGTAAAGAAAATAGAAAAATCTATTAAGGAAAATAAACCTTTAGTTGTAAAATTAGGTTTGGACCCAACAGCGCCAGATATTCATTTAGGCCATACAGTACCACTTCGTAAACTACGTTTGTTCCAAGAATTTGGTCATCAAGTAGTGATCGTTATCGGCGGTTTCACTGCGCGTATTGGTGATCCTACTGGTAAAAGTGTAACTCGTCCACCACTTACAAAAGAAGAAGTATTGAAAAATGCTGAAACCTATAAAACACAAATCTTCAAAGTGTTAGATCCTGAAAAAACGATCGTCCGCGACAATAGTGAATGGCTAGAATCTATGAACTTTGCGGATGTTCTACGTTTGGCAAGCTCTTATACTGTAGCACGTATGATGGAACGCGATGATTTCAATAAACGCTTTAAAGAAGGTCGTGCTATTGGTGTTCATGAGTTTATGTATCCATTGATGCAAGGTCAAGATTCTGTAGCATTACATGCTGACGTTGAATTTGGTGGTACAGACCAAACTTTCAACTTGTTAATGGGCCGTCATTTACAAGAATTAGAAGGTCAAGAACCTCAAGTTGTTATCACAATGCCATTGCTTGAAGGCCTTGACGGTGTTCAAAAAATGAGTAAATCTTTAGGCAACTACATCGGTATCGATGAAGAACCTAAAGAAATGTACGGTAAAGCAATGTCTATTCCTGATGAATTGATGATGCGCTACTTCATGCTCGTTACAGATATGCCAATTGAAGAACAAGAGGACATGGAAAAACGTCTTGAAAGTGGTGAATTACATCCACGTGATGCTAAAATGCAATTAGCTCGTACCATCGTTCGTTTGTACCATGGTGAAGAGGCTGCTCTTGAAGCTGAAGAAGAATTCAAACGCGTATTCCAACAACGCGCGTTGCCTACAGATATTCCTGAATACGCTATGGATGCGCCAACAGAACCAATCTTTGTACCACAATTCTGTACAGATGCTGGTTTGACTGCTTCTAATGGTGAAGCACGTCGCTCCATTAAAGCCGGTGCTTTCAAAGTAAACGGTGAAAAATATACAGAAGAAAACCTTACCCTTGAAGACGGCATGATCGTTCAAGTTGGTAAACGTAAATTTGTAAAAATTAAATTTAACTAATATAAAACTGTGATGAGATAGAAACCTCATCACAGTTTTTTTATGTCTATTTGGTCTATAAGATTATTTATCTACTAAATCTGTTGTTTGTAAAGCAAAAAATGACTTACAAGTTCATGTATAATGAAAGTAAAATATAAATTCAAATTTAAATACAGATACAAATATAGATACAAATATAAAATACAAATTTGACACATAAAAGATTTATATAGATATCGTATAGTATCTATAAAGTAAGAGGACCATATATGGACAAAGAACTAAGCAACTTTTTAGAACAACGAGAACATACTGTTCTTACCGATATTGATGTTATAACTGCGGCAGTAGCTGTACCATTATTAGAAATCGATGGGGAAGATCATGTAGTATTTACTGTGCGCAGTAATAAGCTACGCCGTCAACCAGGTGAAATCAGTTTTCCTGGTGGACATTGTGAGCTTAATGATAAAAGTGGTGCTCATGCTGCCATGCGTGAATGCTCTGAGGAACTGGGTATCGATTTAGATCAAATTGAACTTCTGGGCAATTTAGACTGCTTAGTATCTGCGATAGGTGTCAAGCTATATGCCGTAGCCGTGCGCCTACATACAAGCGATTTGAAACCAAATCCAGACGAAGTAGGAGAGGTATTCACCGTTCCATTACAATATCTATTAGACATGGAACCAACGGTAGGTCATCTAGACATTGGGACAAAACCATTAAAAGACTTTCCGTTCCATTTGTTAGAAGGTTACAACATTGACTGGAAAATCAGACAAAACTACTCTGTTTATTTCTATCCTTATAAACAATACACCATATGGGGGCTAACTGGGCGAGTACTGAAGAACTTTTTAGATATATATAGGGAGATAGATTTGCATAATAATCCTCATATAAATTGACAGATTGTAAATTAAGGTATACTATTTATGTGTAAAAGGTTTAATGTGTTGCACTAATTAATCTAGGAGGTTCTCACATGAATCGCGAAACAGCATACGTACTTTGGTTTGATGAATTACGACGTGAAGATGTTAATTTAGTTGGTGGTAAGTCTTCTTCCTTAGGGGAATTGACGTCCTCCACTAATGTACCTGTACCTTATGGCTTTGCTACAACTGCTCATGGTTATCGTGAGTTTATGAAAGCAACAGGTTTGGAAGATAAAATCCGCGCTGAACTTGATGCGTTAGATGATGTAGAAAATTCTGCATTATTGCGTGAAGTATGTGCTAAAATTCGCCGTATGATTTGTGAAGAAGAAATGCCTAAAGAATTGGCAGATGCTATCCGTCATGCGTATGAAGAACTTGGTAAGAAAGTAAACGAAGAAAATCCATTCGTAGCAGTTCGTTCTAGTGCAACAGCAGAAGACTTGCCAGATGCAAGCTTCGCAGGCCAACAAGATACATATTTAAATGTACGTGGTGCTGACGTTATCATTGAAAAAGTAAAAGAATGTTATGCATCTACTTTCACAGATCGTGCAACATACTACCGTGTAAAACAAGGCTTCGATCATATGACAGTAGCATTGAGTGCAGCTGTTCAAATGATGGTATTCTCTAAAGCGGCTGGCGTAATGTTTACTGTTGACCTTGTAACAGGCAATGATAACAATATTCTTATCGAAGGTTCTTGGGGCCTTGGTGAATACGTTGTACAAGGTACAGTTACACCAGATAATTTCCATGTAGATAAAGCAAAAATGGAAATTACAGACCGCATGATTAATGACAAACATATCCGTTTAGTTCGTAAAGCTGACGGTGACTGTGTTGAAGAAGTTGTTCCAGCAGATGAAGCTAAACAACAAGTAATTACAGATGCTCAAGTGTTAGAGCTTGCTGAATATGCAAAAGCAATCGAAAAACATTATGGTTGCTACATGGATATGGAATGGGGCGTAGATGAACGAGATGGTAGAATTTGGATTTTACAAGCTCGTCCAGAAACAGTTTGGTCCCGTAAAGAAAAAACAGAAGTATCTGAAAAACCTAGCACATTAGATGCAGGTAATCGCGATATTATCGTAAAAGGTTTGCCAGCATCCCCTGGTAATGCAGCTGGTAAAGCTCATGTTATCATCAATCCTGAGGATATTGATGAGTTTAAAGAAGGAGAAATCCTTGTCACAGCTATGACAGCTCCTGACTGGGTGCCAGCGATGAAAAAAGCGAAAGCCATCGTTACAGATGCAGGTGGTATGACATGCCATGCATCCATCGTTAGCCGTGAACTTGGAATTCCTTGTATCGTAGGTACTAAGAGCCGTAGCCATGAAGCAACTACATCCATTAAAGATGGTCAAATGATTACAGTAGATGCTACAAATGGTATCGTATATGATGGCGTGTTAGAAGATATCGTTAAAAAGCCAGAAGCACAAGCTACTGCAAATGTTGTTGCTGAATCTGTTCCTGTAACAGGTACTAAGATTTACATGAACTTAGGCGATCCTGACTTGGCTGAAAAACATGGCGTATTGCCTTGCGATGGTATCGGTCTCATGCGTGAAGAGTTCATTTGGACTACTTTCATTCATGAACATCCATTGCACCTTATCGAAACAGGCCGTAGTGATTTTGCTGTAAATACATTGGCAGAAGGTATGCGTAAGGTATGCCAAGCTTTGGCTCCTCGCCAAGTTGTAGTTCGTTTGAGCGATTTCAAATCTAGTGAATACCGTGACCTTAAAGGTGGCGACAAATACGAACCACATGAATCTAGCGCATTACTTGGCTGGCGTGGCGCTTCTCGTTACTACGATCCTAAATACACACCTGCTTTCAAATTAGAATTAGAAGCAATTAAAAAAGTACGTAACGAATTTGGCTTCAAAAACTTACAAGTTATGATTCCATTCTGCCGTACTGTAGAGGAAGCTGAACTGGTAACTAATTTGATGGCTCAAGAAGGCCTTGTACGCGGTAAAGATTTCAAAATTTGGCTCATGGCTGAAATTCCAGCAAATATTATCTTAGCTGATCAATTCAATAAATATGTAGATGGTTATTCCATTGGTTCTAACGATTTGACAATGCTTGTTCTCGGTTGTGACCGCGATAACGAAACAGTTCAACATATTTACGATGAACGTAATTTAGCTGTTCGTAGAGCGATTCGTCATCTTATCGAAGTGGCACATAAAGATGGTAAAACTGTATCCATCTGTGGCCAAGCACCAAGTGTATACCCTGAACTTTGCGAATTCCTTGTGAAGAGCGGTATCGACTCCATTTCTGTTAATCCAGATGCAGTTGTAAGCACTAAGAAAATGGTGGCTCAAATCGAACAAAGAATTATGCTCGATGCTATGACTGGTCGTGGTCGTCAAGAATCTGACGAACTAAATTGGTAATAATATAGTTATGGTAAAAGAGGAGGCCCGTAGGTCTCCTCTTTTTCTGAATGGTAACTTAGGATATAATACAAACAGAGATGAAAGGGGGTTACCGTGTGAAACTGTCGAAACGACAAGAACAAATTGCTCAAATCGTTCGTGAAGAAGGACCTGTTACAGGTAGTGCTATTGCTGAACATTTAGAGGTTACGCGATCTGCATTGCGTTCAGATTTGTCTGTTTTAACTATGCTAGGTGTCTTAGATGCACGCCCTAATGTAGGCTACTACTATGTGGGGCTTTCAAAAGAAACACAAACAGCGGAGCGATTAAAGTCATTTCTGGTAAGTGATGTATTATCCCAAGCAGTCGTAGTCAATGGGGATACAAGTTTGTATGACACGATTGTTACTATATTTACTGAGGATGTAGGTACCATTTTAGTGTGTGACGATTCCTATTTAGTAGGTGTCGTATCCCGTAAGGACTTGTTGCGCGCCTCTATGGGGCAAACAGATTCGCACACCATGCCTATATCTATGATTATGACCCCTGTAAGCAAGGTTATAACTGTGGAGCCTACAGATACATTGGTAGAGGCTGCTCAGAAGATGATAGATTATGAGGTAGATTGTTTACCTGTCGTCGTTCGCGAGGATGTGGAAAACAAGAAACGTTTAAAGGTTGTAGGCCGCGTATCTAAAACGACGGTAACAAAAGTATTTTTAGAATGTAGCATACATTGAGGTTGATAGAATGGCAGAAAAAATTATTTATGCGATATCGGACTCCCTTGGGGAGACTGCAGAGGCTGTAGCAAGGGCTACGGCGAGTCAATATGATAAAGAACAAATTGAAATTGTTCGCATTCCATATATTGATAGTGAAAGCCAAATTGATGAAATTATAGCAGATGCAAAACGTGGTAATCATGTTATTTGTCATACCATCGTATCTGAATCTTTGCGCAAATATCTTCATGAAAAAGTAGCAGAATATAACATTCCTGCTGTAGATATTATGGGTCCAGTTCTCGATGCAGTAGGTACAGTAGCATCTACAAAGCCTCGTATGACTGCGGGTATGGTTCATAAACTAGACCAAGAATATTTCAAAAAGGTTGAAGCTATTGAGTTCGCCGTGAAATATGATGATGGTAAAAATCCATCTGGCTTTGAAAAGGCAGACGTAGTCATCATTGGTGTATCTAGAACAAGTAAGACCCCATTGTCCATGTTCTTGGCATACAAAAAAATTAAAGCTGCCAACTTGCCACTAGTGCCAGAGGTACCATTGCCAGAGGAATTATTTAAAATTCCAGCTAAGAAAATCGTGGGCCTTATTATCGACCCATTTAAGTTAAATAATATTCGTAGTGAACGGTTACGCGCTATCGGTTTAGAGGACGAAGCAAATTATGCTTCTATTGAGCGTATTCAATCCGAACTAGAATACGCGAAAGCTATTATGCGTCGTTTGCATTGCCAAGTGTTAGATGTTTCCAATAAATCTATTGAAGAAACAGCGTCTCTTGTTATGCAACTCATCGATCGAAACCGCGCCTCGGAGGGTAAATGAATATACGGGAACAAATAGAGGAGAGGGAGGCGTTACTCCTTTCTCCTTATGCTGCTAAAAGCCGCGATGCAATCCGTGATATTGAGGAAACTCCCGATCCACTTAGAACTGCCTTTCAGCGAGATCGGGATCGCATAATTCATAGTAAATGTTTTAGACGGTTAAAGCACAAGACACAAGTTTATATTGCGCCAGGTGACCATTATCGTACGCGTATGACTCACACCCTTGAGGTAGGTCAGATTGGTCGTACAGTGGCTCGTGCATTGCGACTCAATGAGGATTTGGTAGAAGCTATTGCCATGGGGCATGATGTGGGACATACACCATTTGGTCATGTTGGGGAATATGCGTTACGTGATATGGTAGGTCATTTCAATCATAATGAACAAAGTTTGCGCATGGTTGAAGTGTTGGAAAAACATGGTGAACATCAAGGACTTAATTTAACGACTGCTGTGCGCGATGGTATTCTAGGTCATACAGGGGCTACAATTCCAGTTACCTTAGAAGGACAAATTATTCGTATCGTCGACCGCATTGCCTATTTATGTCACGATTTTGATGATGCACAGCGTGCCGGCATGTTAACGGCTGAGGAATTACCGTTTGAAGTGCGTGAACACTTTGGTATGACTCCTTCTAGCATGATTACAGCCATGGTTGAAGATATGGTGCGCGAATCTTTAGATAAGCCTGTTATTTCTATGTCCTCCGATATAGAGATGACCATGAATCTATTCCGTCAATTTATGTTTAAAAATGTCTATTTGGCGCCAGCTTTAATTCCTGATCGAAATAAGGCATCTCATGTGGTGAAAAACTTATTTACTCACTTTATGGAACATCCTGACGATATGGAGGGCTGTGAAAGTAATCGTGAGTTTTACTCCACTCGTGATGTAGTGGATTATGTGGCAGGCTTAACCGATCAATATGCTATTAAGTTGTTTAAACAGTACTATATTCCAAATATTACCTTGTAAGATTTTTAGTAATAGGAACATAGATAACAAAAAAAGCAGTTAGTTCAAATGAACTAACTGCTTTTTTTGGGGCTCTAGAACCCCAAAGAGTACATGTACTTTTTATTTTACGCGCGTGTAATTTTATTAGAACGAAGGCAGCGAGTGCATACGTTAACTTTTTTAGTAGCACCGTCTACAACCGCCCGTACTCTTTGAATGTTCGGTTTCCAAGTTTTTCTTGTGCGAATGTGAGAGTGACTCACGTTCATACCGCTAGATGTGGATTTGCCACATACTTCGCAAAGGTTTGCCATAGTTTCCACCTCCAAGCTTAATCTATAACATAACAAAAGTATATTATCATAAAGACATAGTTAAAGCAAGTGTTTTTATCGTACATATTGCTCTTTTTATGAAATATACTACAATATAAGGTATACTATATATCATATTCTATGATATGAAGGGGCTTTTACACAAGGATATACAGAAATTGGATATATCCTCAGTGTTTATCGTATATTTAAAGGAGTTTCTATGGATGAACGGTTAACGACCATTAAAGGGATTGGTCCTGGTCGGGAGAAACAATTGCATAAGCTAGGGATTACGAATGTAACATCATTGTTGACATATTTCCCTCGGAGCTATGAAGACCGCCGTACAATTTATAGAATTGGTGAATTAAAGTCAGGTATGACCGGTGGCGTAGTAGGCAATGTTATAGCTGTTCAAGAAAAACGCCCTCGACCTAGATTGTCTATATTAGAGGTGGTCATTGCAGATGGTACTGGTCCACTAAAGATTGTATTATTTAACCAAGGGTATAAAAAGAACTTTTATAAAAAAGGGCAGCGTCTATATGCATATGGCAAAGCAGAATTTCAATATGGGTCTATGCAAATGAATACGCCCCAAATAGAAAGTTTAGGAGATGGTGGAGAGCCTGATCGTGGCATTGTTCCTATTTATGCCTTGGCTGATGGAGTGTCTCAATTTGTGGTGCGCTCATCAGTACGCAATTGGTTTGCCGCTAATCATGAATTGCAAGAGATTTTGCCTACTGAGGTTCGTGAATCACATCAATACATGAGTCGCTATGATGCATTTAAAATGATGCATTTCCCTGATTCTTCAGAGCGATATGAAGAAGCGCGTCATCAATTGGCCTATGAAGAGTTATTTGTCATGCAATCTGGATTGGCCTTGTTGCGGAATAAAGAGCAGTGTCATAAAGGACCTAAGATGGGACCTAATGGGGACTTAATGGCTCAGTGTATAGAAAACTTACCGTTCTCCTTAACAGGTGATCAACAGCGTGCATTAGAGGACATTCGCATCGATATGGAAGATGAACGTCCTATGCAACGATTATTACAAGGTGATGTAGGTTCTGGTAAAACTGTTGTAGCTACATTGAGTTTATTGAAGGCCATCGAAAATGGTTACCAAGGAGCGTTAATGGCTCCTACAGAAATCTTAGCTGCCCAGCACTATGAAGGTATAACAGAGGTGTGCGGTAACTTAGGTATTACTATAGAGTTATTAACTGGTTCTACTACAAAAAAAGAAAAAGAGCGTATCTATGAAGGCTTAGCTGACGGATCAATTAATATGATCATCGGCACTCATGCGCTTATTCAAGAGGGTGTTAACTTCCATAATTTAGGTCTTGTAATTATCGACGAACAACATCGCTTTGGCGTAGAACAACGGGCACGATTACAACAAAAGGGTACATACCCACATGTACTCATTATGACAGCTACACCAATTCCACGGACCATGACCTTATCTGTGTATGGTGATCTTGCTGTATCCTTGATTAAAGAAATGCCACCTGGACGTAAGCCGGTTAAAACATATGCTGTAGATAGCTCATATAAAGAACGATTAAGAAACTTCTTCGGCAAAGAAATGGCAGAAGGACGTCAAGTTTACGTAGTATGTCCTCTAGTAGAAGAGTCTGAAAAATTAGACTTACAGGCAGCAGAAGAACTGTATTTAGAATTAAAAGAGTACTTTTACAAGGCCTATGAAGTTGGCCTTGTACATGGTCGCATGAAACCAAGTGAAAAGGATGAAGTGATGAATGCCTTCCATAAGGGAGAGATTTCATTACTCGTTTCTACTACCGTTATCGAAGTTGGTGTCAATGTGCCTAATGCGACTATTATGTGTATAGAAGGGGCCGAGCGATTTGGTTTATCACAACTGCACCAGTTGCGTGGCCGTGTAGGTCGTGGATCTCATCAATCCTATTGTATTCTTGTAAGTGATTCAAAAAATGATGTGAGCCAAGAGCGTTTGAAATTGATGGAGCAGACACAGGATGGTTTTGAACTTGCCGAACAAGACTTATTATTGCGTGGGTCTGGTCAATTATTTGGCTTAGCCCAATCAGGATTACCTGATTTGCGAGTTGCCAATATTATTAAAGATATTGAAATATTAGTACAGGCTCGCAAGGATGTATTAGATTTTGCAAGCCAACATGGAATGGAAAAACTTGAATCTGTAATGAAAGAAGAATTAGAAAAAAGATTTGGTGAAAAATTTCTTAGAATATTGTATAATTAAGAGGTAGGAATAATAAGTACATAAGTAGCGATAATATTAGATTTTATCTGGGTTTTTCCCTTGTGTATCTGTTCCTCATACCGTATAATAGAACAAACAAATTTATTTCATTTTCATCTATGGAGGTCAATATGCCACTTATTCATGTAGAGCTCGTTGAAGGGCGCACAAAAGAACAAAAAAAACAATTAGGTGAAGCTATCACTAAAGCTGCGGTTGATATCGTTAATGTACCTGCTGACGCAGTAAAAGTTATCTTCGTAGATATGAAAAAAGATGATTATATGGAAGGCGGCATTTTGCGGTCTGAACGCTAAGCTACGACTGACCGCCTAGTCCAATGTGGACTAGGCGGGTCGTAGTTTTGTTTTATTATACGGAAAGGAATTAAATATGAGAGACGATAAATTCGGTATGCGTGGACTAACTTTTGATGATGTTTTATTAGTACCAGCAGCTTCTGATGTGCTACCACATCAAGTAGAGTTAAAAACTCAATTAACTCGTGACATTACGTTAAATATCCCTATGATTAGTTCTGGGATGGATACAGTTACTGAATCCCGTATGGCTATTGCTATGGCTCGTGAAGGTGGCCTTGGTGTTATCCATAAAAATATGTCTATTGAAGAACAAGCTCATGAAGTTGATAAGGTAAAACGCTCTGAACATGGTGTTATCGTTGATCCTATTTTCTTAAGCCCTCAAAATTTACTATCTGATGCAGCAGAAATTATGGGAAAATATAAAATTTCTGGTGTACCTATCACAGAACATGGTAAACTAGTAGGGATCATTACAAATCGCGATATGCGTTTTGAAACTGATTTAACTCGCCAAATCGGAGACTGCATGACAAAGGATTCCCTTGTTACTGCACCAGAAGGTACTTCTCTTGAAGAGGCAAAAGCAATTTTAAGTGAACATCGTATTGAAAAATTACCTCTCGTAGATGGCGATGGAAACTTAAAAGGTTTAATTACTATAAAAGATATTGAAAAAGCGACAAAATATCCAAATGCTGCCAAGGATAGCAGCGGTCGATTATTAGTAGGTGCTGCTGTTGGTGTATCTAAAGATTTATATGATCGTCTTGATGCACTTGTATCTGCTAAGGCTGACGTAATCATTGTAGATACAGCACATGGTCATTCTGCAGGTGTACTTCGTACATTGAAAGAAATTAAACAAGCTTATCCTCATATTCCTGTTATTGCAGGTAATGTGGCGACTGCAGCTGGTACAGAGGCTCTTATTGAAGCCGGTGCAGATGCTGTTAAGGTTGGTATTGGACCTGGCTCTATTTGTACAACGCGCGTTATTGCAGGTATTGGGGTACCTCAAATCACTGCAGTATATGAGTCTGCTCAAGTAGGTCGTCGCTATGGAATTCCTATCATCGCTGATGGGGGCATTAAATATTCTGGCGATATTGCCAAAGCTATTGCGGCTGGTGCCAATGTAGTTATGATGGGTAATATTTTAGCTGGTACTGATGAAAGCCCAGGAGAAACAGTGATTTACCAAGGTCGTTCCTATAAAGTATACCGTGGCATGGGTAGCTTAGGAGCTATGAAGCTTGGTAGTAAAGATCGATATTTCCAAACAGAAGCTAAGAAATTAGTTCCTGAAGGTATTGAAGGTCGTGTACCTTATAAAGGTATGTTGGCTGATACAATTTTCCAAATGGTTGGTGGTTTGCGTGCAAGTATGGGGTATTGCGGATGTCATAACATCCAAGAAATGATTGAAAATACTCAATTCATTCAAATTACAGCGGCTGGTTTAAAAGAAAGTCATCCGCATGATGTAAGCATTACCGTTGAAGCACCAAATTATAGTGGTTGATAATGGAGTATTACATTGAATAAACGTATTTCTGTTTTATCTGTGCCTATCGATTGTGTAACAATGGATGAGGCAGTCCAACGTATTTTGCAATTAACTGAAGAGCCGGGGCTACATTTAGTAGCCACGGCTAATGCAGAAATGGTTATGTTGGCAAATGAAAATCCTACATTGCACACCATATTGAATAATGCTAGTCTCGTCGTTCCTGACGGGGCTGGCATTTTGTGGGCTGCAGAGCGTAAAGGCGAACATGTGCCCGAACGCGTAACGGGGGTAGACGTAACAAAACGATTATTTAAAGTTGCGGCTGACCAGCAAATTCCTGTATACTGCTTAGGGGCAGCACCTGGTGTTGCTCAACGAGCAATTGATAATTTATCTGCCCAAGTTGGACCATTAAATATTGCAGGGATTCATGATGGATTCTTCGATAGCACAGAGGAACAAGAAATCGTTAAAGCTATTGGGGAGTCTAAGGCAAAATTAGTGTTTGTTGCCTTAGGCGTACCAAAGCAAGAACAATGGATTTCAGAAAAATTGAGTCACCTTGATGGCGTTGTTGCCATTGGTATTGGTGGTTCCTTTGACGTTTTGGCAGGTAATATTCCTCGGGCCCCAGAATGGATGCAACGGAATCGTCTCGAATGGTTGTATCGATTATATTTAGAACCTCAACGGATTGGCCGCATGTTGGCTATTCCTAAGTTTATGTGGACCGTTATTAGAAATAAATAGAGGAGTGTTGAATCGTGCCTACAGGACCAATAATTAAGGAAGGGTTTCCACTGATAGGGGCTATGCTCATTATCACTGTGGTGTTAGGATTTTTAGGACATTATGTAATTGCGATTATTTCATTTATTTTGGCATTATTTTTCGTCAATTTTTTTAGAAATCCTAAACGTGTAATCCCTCAAGATCCAGATTTAATTTTATCTCCAGCAGATGGTAAAATTATGGATATTTCTGATGTATACGAAGATATTTACTTACATAAAGAATGTAAAAAAGTAACTATTTTCTTATCTGTTTTCGACGTACATGCCAATCGTGCGCCTATTGACGGTAAAATTACATACCGTCATTACACAATGGGCAGTTTCTTGCCTGCTTTTAAAGATGATGTAGGCTTTGAAAATGAACGTCATACTATTTGTATTGAAAATGATCGCACTTCCGTATTGGTAACACAAATTGCGGGTCTTTTAGCACGTCGTATCGTATCTTGGACGGATCTTGATAGCGTTCTTGAACGCGGTCAATTGTACGGGATGATTAAATTCGGCTCTTGTACAGAGATCTATATGGACAAGGATGTAGAGTTGTTCGTGGAAAAAGGTCAACATATTACAGGTGGTGACACTGTTATCGGGAGGTTACGTCATGAATAAGTCTATTATTCCAAATTTATTTACTAGTGCTAATTTAGCGTTCGGTGTTCTAGGCATCACATTCTCTGCTACAGGGAATACCTTCTATGCAGCTATTTGTGTACTACTATCCTTAGTTGCTGATGGTTTAGATGGTCGTGTAGCGAGAGCATTAGGTGTAGCAGGTCCTATGGGGCGTGAATTAGACTCTTTATCTGATGTTGTAGGCTTTGGTGTGGCACCGGCTTATATGCTATATATGAAAGAGCTATACGGTTTAGGTTGGATTGCCTATGTTCCTTTACTAGCATTTGCTGTATTAGGTGCATTCCGTCTTGCTCGCTTTAACATCAAAACTGAAGAAGTTCATGGTTACTTTGAAGGTTTGCCAATTCCAGCAGCAGGTTGCTTGGCAGCTACTTACGTATTGTGTGGCGTAGAAGTACCTCAATTTGTACTAGTAGTTTGTATGATTGGTGTAGGCTTCTTAATGGTTAGTGAAGTAAAATATCCAGATTTCAAAGGTAAATCTGCGGTAAATATTAATAAACTTTCCATTGTACTTACTGCCATTTTTGTTATAGCTTGTCTCGTGTATGATTGGCATACATGGGCAGTGATGATCTTTGCTGGCTATGTAGTGTTTGGCCTTATTAATGGCGCTTTAAACATGGTGCGTAAATAAGTGTGTGGAGGAGAATAGTATGAATTACCTACTGGATCTGATTTTGATCCCTATGCAGGTAATAATCGTAATTTATACGGTTTATTATTTTGTACTCGCCGTAATCGGTATGTGGCGGTCTAGAGTACATAAAAACTATACCCCAAAAAATTCCTTTGCTATTGTTGTGTGTGCTCATAATGAGGAAGCTGTAGTCGGTGAATTAGTAAAAAATTTACGAAGTCTAGATTATCCAGATGAGCTGTACGATATCTTTGTTGTAGCTGATAACTGTACAGACAAGACTGCTGAGGTAGCAAGAGCTGCTGGTGCTAATGTGCATGAACGTTTCAATAAAGAAGAAGTAGGTAAAGGCTATGCTATGGGGTGGATGTTTGATCGCGTGGAGCAAATGGATCGGAAATATGATGCATTTCTTATCTTTGACGCCGATAATTTAGTACATCCACAATTCATGTTGGAAATGAATGATCATCTTGAAAAAGGTGAATCTGTTATTCAAGGTTACTTAAATTCTAAAAACCCTACGGACTCATGGGTAGCGGGTACGTTCTCTATCGCATTTTGGATGGTTAACCACATGTGGCATTTAGCAAAATACCGCGTTGGTTTATCTACAGCGTTAGGCGGTACTGGTATGTGTATACGTACATCTATTATCCGTGAATATGGTTGGGATTGTAATAGCTTGACGGAGGATATGGAATTCTCCATGAAGTTGTTAACTCATGGTATTCGCACGTGTTGGGCTCATGATGCCATCGTATACGACGAAAAGGTTACAACCATGATGGCGTCTTGTAAACAGCGTTTACGTTGGGCACAAGGTCAATTTGACTGTGCAGGCCGCTACATTCCAAAGTTGTTTGCCACAGGTATTAAAACAGGCAATATTATGATTTTGGATGGTATTTTCCAAGTGAGTCAACCATATTTCCTATTGTTGACTACTGTGTACTTGGTATTGTCTTATATCAATGCATACACACCAATCTATACAAACATTTTGTATCAAATTTTACCGATGTCTGTATGGACCATCATTGGGGTGGGTCAATATTTATTCCCACTTATCGTATTATTGAAGATTAAGGTACCACCAAAGATTTGGTTCTACTATTTACTATATCCATTGTTTGTATACTCTTGGATTCCTGTAAATATTTTAGGTTGGTTCCGCCGTCATAATAAGGTGTGGTCTCATACAGTTCATACGCGAGCTGTTGGCTTAAATGACGTTAAATTGACCCGTATGGGAAACATGAATAAGAATAAAAAATAGAATCTGTAGGAGTGACTATGCATATTTTAATGTGTAATGATGATGGTATTTTAGCAGATGGTTTACGCCGTCTTGCATCGTACTTAAGTCAATATTATCGAATTACCGTTGTAGCACCTGCAAATGAGCAAAGTGCTAAATCCCATGCATTGACGACTGAGATTCCTTTAAAATTAGATGCGTACAATGGCGAGGATGAAAATCCTCGCCTTTATGCTCTAACGGGAACTCCTTCTGATTGCATGAAGTTTGGTCTTAGTTATTTATTGAGTGATGATATGCCTGATCTTGTGATTTCAGGTATTAATCATGGTTTTAATTTGGGATCGGATGTATTGTATTCCGGTACGGTGTCTGCTGCCATGGAAAGTTGTTTTTACGGCATTCCAGGGTTAGCATTATCTGTTGAACGGTATTCTCCTGAACGAGGGGATGAAATGCATCCCTTTATACATGAATTAATTGAAAAGATTTATGTTAAAGGTCAATTTGATGGCTTATTAAATATAAACTTCCCATTGCGTGGCGCATGTGATTGGGATCATTTTAAAATGGTTAGTCAAGGTTTACAAACCTATAGTAATATTATCGATGCTCGTATTAACTCAAGAGGGCAAGATTATTACTGGTTAGCAGGTGAGCTTGATTATGGTGCTGAAAGTGTCCCTACCGATGTGGAGTATGCTCGCAAGGGCTATATAACAGGGGTAGCACTTACGTGGAAGCAGCAATGTGATGTAGGTATGGAAGCCGTTAAAAATATTTTAGATAAAATATAAAAAATATGTTGACATTGTTTTGGGATATCTGTATAATAACAAATGTTCCGAGACGCCGGAGTGGCGGAATGGCAGACGCACTTGACTCAAAATCAAGCGGGTAACACCGTGTGGGTTCAAGTCCCACCTCCGGCACCAACTTTAGGCGGTAAGACTTTTGTCTTACCGCCTATTTTTTATATATTTATATTTGTGAATTAATATACAGTTATATACATTTTATTTGCTTGAGGTGAAAGTATGGATCAAGGTGTAATCGAATATATTGCTAATGTCTTTGACATACCAAAGCTAGCACAACCTGTCAGTGCAGTTCAAATGCCTTTACCGTTAACACGGTTAGCTGAGATACCCTTAGATAGTTCTGTTAATCAATGCCAAGGCTTTTGTTATAACTCTAAAAAAGATGTATTTGTTCTTGCCTGTATAAACTCAGATAATACAAAGCAAATTATTTATGAAATAAATCCAACAACGTTACAAGTTGTTGCTAAGTATGAATATAGTCAAAAACGTTTATTAGGCCATATGAATACGTTGACCTATAATCCGAATAATAATCGTTACTATACAACCAACGCTGTTGTAGATGGATATATCGTTACACCTATTGAAGCTGATAGCATGATTGTAGAGGCACCTATTAAATTGAAAGAAAAGGTATTTAACTTTGCCTTTGATAAAGAGCGCAACGAATATGTATCGATTGTGCCTTTAACAAATTCTCATCGTACAATTAATTATTACGATGCTGATTTTAACCGAATTCGTAGCTTTACAATTGATGCAGAGCATACTGATTTAAATAATAATGGCGCCTATGCAGCAAATGGTAACACTATATTTACAACCTTAACAACCTTTGTTTCTGTTGATGATGAAGGTGTTGTTAAGAATATAATTCCTTATACATCAGGTATGGAAGTAGAAGATATGGATTATCGTAATGGTCAAATGTATGTGGCCGTTAATCGCAAGGGAAAGGTTGAAATTTATAGCTTACCTACATTACCATTTTCAGTAAATGCCTAGATTTTATCTATGTTTTATCCACTTTAAGAGTGTATAATATAAATGATGGGGTAATTTAGGAGTTATTATGAAATTAGGGAATGATATTATTGAAATTGACCGTATCCGTTGTGCTATAGAAAAATCTAAACCATTTCGTGATCGCGTCTATACGTCTCATGAGATTGATTACTGTGAAAGCAGAAAAAAAGGGCGTTATGAGTCTTATGCTGGCATATATGCTGCTAAAGAGGCTTTCATTAAAGCATTAGGAACGGGAATGCGTCATGGTTCATGGCAAGATATAGAAATTTATCATGATGAATTGGGGGCGCCCTTAATTCGTCTACAAGATACTTTCAAAGAAATCTATGAAACATTAGGTTATATTGATATACATGTGTCGATTAGCCATTGCAAAGAATATGCAATGAGCACGGTTATACTTGAAGGAGCATAAGATGCAAATATTAACAACTGAAGATGCTCGATATATAGATCAAGAGGTACCTAAGCAGTTAGGTGTTTCTTTGGAAATTCTAATGGAAAATGCAGGACGTGGCATTGTAGATGCTTTATGGGGACAATATGACTTATTTTCCTTAGATCATGCACGTTCTATCAATAGTTTTGTGCTATTTATCTGTGGTACAGGAAATAATGGGGCAGATGGTCTGGTAGCCGCTCGTCATCTATTAGAACAAGGCGTACCTGTACAAATTGTACTGGTAGGTGATACGAGCAAGTGTAGTGACCTCTTTGCAGTACAACTTGAAAGATGTGAAGCAATGGGTTGTATCATTGATATGTATGATGAATTCAATGATTGGTCCAATGTGGCTATCGCTGTAGAAGGTATTATGGGCACAGGTTTAACAGGCCGATTGCGGGATTTAACCATCGATGTTTTGCATGATATTGATACTATGCGTAGTCAATATAATTTTGATTTGTGGGCTATTGATGTACCGGCAGGGCTAGATGCTTCTTCTGGTCAAATTTCAGAGGGAACATTGACTTATGATTATACGGTTACCTTTGGAGCTATTAAACAAGGCTTATTATTATATCCTGGTAAGGCCATAGGGGGCACCGCTATTGTTGCACCGCTAGGCGCACCTTGGCAATACGTATTAGTTGATCGAGATAGTACTATAACTATTGATTCGGATTTAGCAGAAACGCTAATTAATTATCGCGTTCCCGTGGCTCATAAAGGTATAAATGGGAATACATTAATCGTCGGTGGGTCTAGTGATATGGTGGGAGCCCCTATGTTGGCCGCAGAAGCTGCTGTTCACAGTGGATCCGGTAAGGTTACATTAGGCGTTCCAGATACAATTAAACAAGTTGTTCAAGGTCGTATCATACCGGAAGTAATGGTAACATCTATCGATGAAAATGAATCCCTTTATGACGGACGTCAAGTAGTTGCTATTGGTCCTGGTTTGGGGCGCACTACAGATATTCAAGATGTAGTAAATCAAGCTATAAATTCCTGTGAAGGCGCTCTCGTCATTGATGCAGATGCGTTATATGCATTGGGGCATGTAGGGGCTGTAGATAAAGATGCTTTGCGCGATGGCCATATTGAGTCCGTATATAAGGTACAAAAAAATCTGCCATACTGTGTAATGACGCCTCATTTAGGTGAATTTAGTAGACTTATAGATTTGCCAATAAAATGGATTGAACGTCATTATATTACACTGGCTCGAGCATTTGCTAAGGCTCATCAAGTAGTGTTAGTACTTAAGGGAATTCCTTCTGTTGTGGCACTACCTGATGGTACGGTATATGTTAATACTATCGGAAATGCTGGTATGGGAACTGGCGGAATGGGGGATGTATTAACAGGTATTATTGCAGGTTTTATTAGCCAAGGTTATTCCTTACAAGATGGTGCAATTTTAGGTGTCTATGTACATAGCCGCAGTGCAGATATACTAAGTGATACTAAAACTTGGGGGTATACACCTAGTGATGTAAGTACATCGATAGGTTGTGTCATTAGTGAATTATTGGGAGAATAAGAATGACAAATAAAATACAGCGATTTATAGCCTTTTTGTTAGTGTTATGTATTCCAATCTTTGCTATTGCGGGATGCACGAATAAAGATGTAGCTAATGCAGCATCTCAGAATAGCACTAGTGTAAATGAAGGCTATTCCATTGATACGAAACAAACGAATCCTAAAGGTCATCTAGATGTATATATGCTAGATATTGGTCAAGGCGATGCCATATTGCTCAAGGTTGGCGATGAATATAGTATGATCGATACAGGTGATATAGAGCATCGTGAGAACATTGTGGCACAGTTAAAATCTATGGGTGTTACAAAGCTAAAAAATGTAATTATCACACATCCTCATGCTGATCATATGGGTGGTTTCTATGCCATCGCAAAAGCTATGCCTATTGAACATGTGTATGATGATGGTATTTCTGTTGATAATAATATGTATAAAACCTATGAAAAATGGATTGATAAAAATAAAATCCAACGATCTACATTGCGTAGTGGTGATGTAGTGGATTTTGGTCATGGAGCGGTATTTGTTGTATATGCACCTTGGACTGAACCTTTAACAGATAAAAAAGGAGCGCCAGATCTTAATAATAACTCTATTGTAGGTAAATTAATTTTTGGTAAATTCTCTATGCTCTTTACTGGTGATGCAGAATTACAAGAAGAGAAAAAACTCATAAAAGAGCAGAACTCTAGACTGTTTGCCCGTGTTCTTAAGGTAGGTCACCACGGTTCTCGCACAAGTAGCTCTGAAGATTTTTTGAAATCTATTAAACCAGAAAGTGCATTAATTTCAAATGGCATGTATAATAGTTATGGTCATCCTCACGATGTAACATTACGTCGTTTGCAGGAGAACAATATTGCCATTTACCGTACAGATACGATGGGACGTATTCACATTAGTACGGATGGGAATGAATGGCAAATTACAACTGAACGTTAGCGTCGATTGCATAGCACAAAAAATAATTTTAAGCAACTAATTTTTGTGTGTACTGTATAAAGACTTTATATAGTAATATGTATAATCGGCATACTAATCTTCATGTTTGTATGAAATAATCTATCTATAATCTAACATTAGTTTATGGATAGATTGGAACGATGAGACTTTGATTCACAAAGATATCATCGACTCATCTCTATGGTTTGGACACTACGTATGTCAGTTAGATTGGAGTGAATGTATTGCGTAAACTATTTTTTATGTGCCTTGCTCTCTTGATGGCGATACCACTATTCTTGACTCAAGCAAAGGCAGCTAATCTTGAAGATGCTCGATGGGTGACACGAACTGATGCACCGGTACCATATGTTCGTATGGTTATGGATTTGTCAGCACCGGTAAAAGCGTCTGCATCGATTAGCAAAGATGGGAAAACGACGACTGTTACCTTAAAGAACACAAAGCTAAAAACTGCTAAAGCGAATATCAATATGGACTCTAGCATAGCTAGTTCTGCTAGACTCACAGAAGATGGCAGAGATGTGAAGGTAACAATCAAGACACCTTCATCTATCGATACGAGTGATGTAAAGGTATTTTCCCTAAAGAAAGATACGGTTAATCAGAAACCGTATCGCATCGTTGTAGATGTACAGAAAAAAGGTGTGGCACCTAAACCTGCTTATTATGGCAAACGTCCATCTCCTTCTGCACATCCTGCGAAAAATATGCCAACAGGATCCGGTAATTATTCTATTAGCGGTGGTCTATCTGGTAAAACGATTACGATTGACCCAGGTCATGGTGGTAGTGACTCTGGTGCCGTTGGGCCGCATGGTGTACAAGAGAAAAATATTACACTACCGATTTCTATGTACTTGAAAAAAGCTTTAGAAAATCGTGGCGCTAAAGTACTTATGACTCGTACTACAGACGTAGACGTATACGGTCCTAATGCAAGTGGTGTTGATGAATTGGGTGCTCGTGTTAACGTAGCAAACCGTAGCAATTCTGATGCGCTCATCAGCGTGCATATTAACGCATTCAACAACCCAAGTGTTGGTGGTATTGCAACATACTACTATAGTAAAACAGGCAATGATGCTCGATTAGCACAAAAGGTACAATCTCAAATTGCTAGCGTTCCAGGTTTCAATGGTGACCGTGGCATTCAAGAAGGTAACTTATATGTGTTGAGACATTCTAACATGCCTGCAGTTCTTGTAGAGCTTGGTTTTATTTCCAACCCTAATGAAGAACGTGTATTGCAATCTCCTCAAACACAAGAAGACTTTGCAAATCGCATTGCCAATGGTATTGCTAGTTACTTTGGAGGTTAATCGATGAAATTACGTAAACAAGTTCTGTCGATCCTCTGCGTAGGTTTGCTTGCATTTGCAGCGGGTTGTACACCTAATCAAGCACCTACAACAGGTAAAAGTGAACCTGTGCAAGAGACGAAAGTCAATAAGGATGCAGAAACAACAAAAACATCTCAAGAAATGGTTAAGATGGCCTTCTTTGTTCCAACAGAGGATGGCTCAGGGGTAAAACAATCAACCGTTGAGATGGAGGCGGACAAAGTAACGCCTAAAGCTGCTCTTCTAGCGATGTTAAAAGCTGATAGAGCACAAAAATATCCAGTATTCTCCAAGGATATTAAAATTACATCCGTTACTGTAAAGGACGGCATTGCTTCTGTAGAAGTGAATGACGCTTTCGTAAAAGGTAATGGTGGGGACTTAACTGTTAAATTACAAATGGCTGCCATTGTAAATACATTGACATCCTTTGATAATATTAATGGTGTTCTCTTCGTTAGCAATGGTAAAAAGGTACCTACTGTAGGTTCCTTTGATACGAAAGATCCTGTTAAACGGATGACAAACCTAATTAAAAAATAATTAAGTTAGGCTCATTGATAGCAGATAGTTGATATATCAACTATCTGCTATTTTTGTTGTCTTTTATATATGTTACAATACAATATGTATACTAATCGGAAGCCAGGTGATGAGATGCAATTAAAAGATGTAGGGGAATTTAATTTCATTCGCCACATTCAAGATAATACGATACATGATTTAAGTACTGTGATTACAGGAATTGGTGATGATTGTGCTGTATATAGTGCTAAGGAAGAAACAGATCAATTAATTAGCACTGATACGATGGTGGAAGGGGTTCACTTTAGCTTTCACTATATGAAGCCCTATGATGTAGGCTATCGTCTCATGACGGCCAATTTGAGTGATATTGCTGCTATGGGTGGTACTCCTCGTCAAATTGTGCTATCTGTGGCGGCACCTGAATATGTTGATACGGCTATTCTTGATGAAGTTTATAGAGGCATTAAAGATCAATGCGCAAAATATCATCTTAATATACTTGGTGGGGATACGGTGCGTACGGAAGGACCCATGGTATGGACCGTTACAATTATCGGAGATGTCCCTAAAGGAACTGCTATTATGCGTAGCGGTGCGCAAGTAGGTGATATTGTGGGCATTACAAATTACGTAGGTTATGCTGCTACAGGTTTGGGCGCTTTATCATATAATTTAGATGGTTATCATATGACCAAGATTGGTCATCAACGTCCAGATCCACAAATAGAATTGGGCCAACAGTTGAGACAATTAGGTATTCATAGTATGAATGATATTAGTGATGGTCTCGGTAGTGAATTAAATGAAATTGCATCGGCTAGCAATGTATCGATTGTTATTGAGGAAAAAGCTATTCCACTACATGAGGAGACTTATGAATTAGCTAAGTATTTGCAGACTAATCCAGTGGATTATGCATTGTATGGTGGTGAAGACTTTCAACTAGTATTTACGGCTCCTAAATCATTATTTTCTAAATTAGAGAATTTAGCAGGCATTACAATAATTGGTGAAGTTGTATCTGGACCAGCTCAGGTGCAGATGGTAACACCGGATAAAACGATTAAGACCATAGAAGCGAAAGGATATAATCATTTTCATGAATCATAAGGTGCAGGTTCAATTAGAGACTCATACAGTCGAAGATACACAACAATTTGGACAATTATTAGGCAAATGGGTCAAACAAAGTGGGGACCCTTTATGTATTGCCTTAATTGGTGATTTGGGGACCGGAAAAACACATCTATCCCAAGGCATTGCGAAAGGCTTTGGCGTTACAGAGGAGATTACTAGCCCTACGTTTGCTATCATGAATACTTACGATGTTGATAGAACACATTTATATCATTTTGATGTATATCGGTTGGATGATATAAGTGAGCTAGAAAATATTGGCTTTTACGAATATACAGAGGACTGTGTATCCATTGTGGAGTGGGCTGATAAATTTTCTGATGAATTACCAGATGAAACATTATGGATATATTTAACTCGTATTGATAATACAAGCCGATCCATTACGTTAAGTAGTGATTATCTTACAAAAGATGATTTAGTAGATATAGGAGGCCCATATGTGGTTGGGAATTGAGACAAGTTCGCTCGTATCGAGTGTGGCCTTAATGGATGAAACAAACTTGATTGGTGAACTAACCATTCAAGCGGGATTAACTCATTCTGAGCAGCTAATACCTCACATCGACATGTTGTTGCGAGCCTCACAAGTAAAAAAGAATGAACTAAAAGGTATTATAGTTAGCATTGGTCCTGGTTCATTTACGGGATTGCGTATAGGTATGGGGACTGCAAAAGCTATAGCTTATGCCTTACAAATTCCATTGTACGGTGTGATGACCATGGATAGTTTGGCTTATAATGTTTCATATACAAATAGAACTATCTGTACTGTAATAGATGCTCAGAAAAAGCATGTATATGCAGGTCTATATCGATATGAAAACAATGAGCTAGTATGTAAAGAGGAACCGTTTGTTATTGC
Source organism: Veillonella sp. ZSJB6 (assembly GCF_051549505.1). Lineage (NCBI taxonomy): Bacteria > Bacillati > Bacillota > Negativicutes > Veillonellales > Veillonellaceae > Veillonella > Veillonella sp. ZSJB6. The sequence goes on from NZ_JBPUGE010000001.1 coordinate 281,608, forward strand.
GGTTAGTGATTTATTAGAAAAGTTCCGAGAAACTAAGGAAGAGGTCTTATTCTTAGGTGATGGTATCAAGCGTATTGAAAAGCTTTTAGACGAAAACGATACTAATTTGACTATTCTAGATATTTCACAACGCATTCCAAAAGCCAGTTCTTTACTTTTAGCGGGACGCGACTTAGTTATCCGTGAAGAAATATGTGATCCAATGGATATGGTTCCTTATTATATCCGTCGCTCTGAAGCAGAGGTTTTATGGGAGGAACGACATAAGGATAATCCAGACATGTTAAACCAAAATCCTACAGTTGTTGTTACCGAAGCGGCAGGAGCAGAATAATGGAGATTCGGTTAGCTACGGTAGATGATGCTCAAGCCATTTATGAGATAGAGCAACAGTCCTTTTCTGTTCCATGGAGCTTGGAATCTGTACTTGCTGAACTTGAAGGGGCCGATAATAAGCTATATATGGTTATTTGTGAAGGAAATCATATTGTGGGTTATGCTGGTGCTTGGCTTGTATACGATGAAGGACAAATCACGAATATTGCTATTTTACCTTCCGCTCGTGGTAAGGGATATGGCTCAAAACTTACTAAAGAATTAATAGATGAATGTTTGAATAGAGGGATGCATGAAATCTTCTTGGAGGTACGCATATCTAATTTACCTGCCTTGGCAATGTATAGAAATCTAGGATTTACTGTTAAAGGAATTCGCAAAGATTATTATTCGGAGCCAAAAGAGGATGCTTATATTATGTCTCTCGTTTCAGAGGAAATAGAATGAGTATATACACATTAGCCTTGGAAAGTAGTTGTGATGAAACATCTGCATCCGTCCTAAAGGATGGGCGTACTGTTTTATCTAATGTAATTTCTAGCCAAGTGCCTATTCATAGAAAATTTGGTGGTGTTGTACCAGAGATCGCATCACGCCATCATATTGAACAAGTTATACCGGTTATAGATCAAGCATTGCGCGATGCAAATGTAACCTTACAAGACATCGATCATATTGGCGTTACCTATGGTCCAGGACTTGTAGGGGCATTATTGGTTGGTGTAGCTGCTGCAAAGGGGTTATCCTTTGCTACAGGTATTCCTTTGGTACCAGTTCATCATATGGAAGGTCATATTTTTGCTAATTTCTTAGCCAATCCAGAATTGGAACCTCCATTTTTGAGCCTCGTTGTATCTGGTGGTCATACCATGTTAGTGCATGTAAAAGGCTATGAAGAGTTTGATATCCTTGGACAAACTCGGGATGACGCAGCAGGGGAAGCATTTGATAAAATTGCTCGCGTTATGGGGTTCCTTTACCCAGGTGGCCCTCATATCGATGCTTTAGCTCTTGAAGGGAATCCAGATGCTATTGAATTTCCAAAGGCTTTGAGTGAGCCCGGTAATTTTGAATTTAGTTTTAGTGGCTTAAAATCTGCTGTGTTAAACTATTTAAATAGTAAGCAGCAAAAGAATGAACCGATAAATCAAGCAGACGTTGCAGCATCCTTCCAAAAGGCGATTGTAGATGTATTAGTTGAGAAAACACGAGATGCAGCGCATACATTGGGGGAAACTCGTATTACCATAGCTGGTGGCGTTTCTGCTAATAAAGGTTTACAAACAGCATTACAAAAGATGTGCGAAAAAGAAGGATTTACCTATTACAAGCCTCATAAAATTTTGTCCACTGATAATGCAGCGATGATTGGTTGTCGCGCTTATTATATGGCCCAAGCCGGTAAATTCGCAGATTTAACATTGAATGCAAAACCAAGTGTTGAAATTGGTCATGTATCTTGGAAAGAGGATTAATCGTGGATATCGGTCAAGATATTTTAAATACAACACCATTAGGTCCATTACAAACCTCATTATTAGAGCATATTAGTAAACTTATATCCTTTGGCGAGTCATTGACCCGTCAAAGGATACAGATTTTTACACCCCTTCTAGAGTCCTCACAAGGTACTATGCATCATCGTGCCGATATGCTGTGTATTGAACGAAGTGACCAAGGTGTTATTACTCGACAGTTAAAAGGGAATAATACATGGCATTCTATGATGGAAAATGGACAACCGCTTATTGGGGTAGAACATGATCAACGACAACATGTTTTTCCTGTTGTAGATAATGGTGGTCGTATTATTGGGGGCATAGCTTTTACCGTGTCTCCGTCTATTAAGATAGAGCAATATGAGCAAGAATATACCTTGTCAGATACGATGCAACGGCTCATGCTGACTGCTACGGATGAGCAAATACAATCGTATGAACCAATCTCATATTTTGACGGTTTAATTATTTTTGATGATTCTCATAGAATTCTGTATGGTAATGAGGCGGCTGTACAACTAGTAGATTTGCTAGGATTTGACCGACGACTTGTGGGCTCGTCGATTTATAGCAGTACCTTAAAAGTTTCAGCCATCCAACAAGTGTTAGATGATAGAACGATATACACTAGTGAAGAAATCTATCAAGATATGGTCATTCGTCAACATATGATTCCTATTGCTATGGGCCGTAATGAAACACGTTGTTTCCTCGTGCTTCACGATTGTACCCGTGAAAGTAAGCAGCAACAAGAATTGCTGGTAAAGAACTCGATTATTAAAGAGGTTCACCATCGTGTAAAAAACAATTTACAAACGGTAGCTGGATTGTTGCGTATGGAGGCTAGACGTTCTAGCTTACCTGAGGTTAAACAAGCCTTGCAAGAGGGAATAAATCGTATTGAAAGTATGGCATTAGTTCACGATATTGTATCCCATTATGACGAGGATTATATAGGTATCCGATCAATTTATGACGAGCTTTGTCGCTTATTGCGTATGAGTATGGTTCAACAAGACCAAGATGTTACCTTTACTTACAGTGGAGAGGATATGTTGATTTCCTCTCATATGGCAAGTTATGTATCCCTCATAATTAATGAGCTAATTACCAATAGCCTTGAACATGGCTTAGATGGTAAAAATGGAGAGATTCGTTTAGCTCTTACAGAGTTAGATGAATATATTGTATTAGCTTTTTCTGATACGGGGAAAGGGTTACCTCCAGAGTTTTCTATTAACTCCAATAAGCGCTTAGGACTAACTATCATTAATAATTTGGTTACCCATGAGTTAAAAGGTAAATTATCTGTAGAAAATACAGATGTTGGTGTACTCGTAACAATACATATGAAGAAGGAGAAGTAAATGCGCGTTTTAATAGTGGATGATGAATCCCTTATACGTATGGATCTACGCGATATTATTGAATCCTGTGGTCATGAAGTTGTAGCAGAAGGCACTAATGGGGTAGAAGCCATTAAACTTTGTAAAGAATATAAGCCTGATATTGTTCTTATGGATGTAAAAATGCCGGAATTAGATGGCATCGAAGCAGCACGTCAAATTGGCTTTCACCATGAAGCACCAGTCGTACTATTAACAAGTTATAGTCAACAGGATTTAATTAATAAGGCTAGAGAATCTGGCGTTTATGGCTATTTAATAAAACCTGTACGTGAAGAGCAATTGGTTCCCACCTTAGAAATGGCCTTAGGCCGTTATCATAGTGATGCGCAGCTTCGCGAAAAAATGGCTGAATTAGAACAGTCATTAGAAGATCGTAAAATCATTCAAAAGGGGACCGGTATATTGATGGATTTATACTCTATATCTGAAGAGGAAGCGTATAATCGCATTCGTGCCCTAAGTATGAAGAAACGAGATAGTATTGTTAATATCTGTAAAGCATTAATAAATCAAGTTTCTAAATAGATGAAAAGACTAGTATAAGGATAAAACTTATACTAGTTTTTTTTGTGTCTAATATCAAATAAAAACTAAAAAGTCAAAAAATCAAAATTTCTGCTTGCATTTATTTTGACATCGGTTATAATAATACATGTGATTAGCACTCGGTAACTTAGAGTGCTAATAAATTGTAAATAATAACTAGTAAATAAGGAGTGACATCATATGTTAAAACCATTGGCTGACCGCGTTCTTATCCGTTTAGAAGCAAAAGAAGAAAAAACTAAAAGTGGTATTTTCCTTCCTGATACAGCAAAAGAAAAACCTCAAGAAGGTGTAGTAGTAGCTGTAGGTGCTGGTAAAGTTTATGACAATGGTCAACGTGTAGCTCCAGAAGTTAAAGTTGGCGATACTGTTATGTTCGCAAAATATGCTGGTAGCGAATTAGAAATCGATGGCGCTACTCACTTGATCATTAGCGAACGCGATATTTTGGCAGTATTATAATAGCTGATTAATAGCTTTCACGGCTATACATATTAATGATACATTCTATATTGCCTTAGGGCATATATTTCTATACATTGGATAGTGTTACTATCTAGGAGGTAATACATATGGCAAAAGAAATCTTGTTTAATGAAGAAGCTCGTCGCGCTTTAGGTCGTGGCGTTGATCAATTGGCAAATGCTGTAAAAGTTACATTAGGACCAAAAGGCCGTAATGTTGTATTGGATAAAAAATTCGGTTCTCCAACAATCACAAACGATGGTGTAACAATTGCTCGTGATATCGAACTTCCAGATCCATTTGAAAACATGGGTGCTCAATTAGTTAAAGAAGTTGCTACTAAAACTAATGACGTAGCAGGTGACGGTACTACTACTGCAACTGTATTGGCACAAGCTATGATTCAAGAAGGTATGCGCAACGTAGCAGCTGGTGCTAACCCAATGATCTTGAAAAAAGGTATTGAAACAGCAGTAAAAACTTTGGTAGAAGAAATTAAAAAACGCTCCATTAAAGTTTCTGGTAAAGCTGAAATCGCACAAGTTGCTAGCGTATCTGCAGCTGATGAAGAAATTGGTGGCTTGATTGCTGAAGCTATGGAAAAAGTTGGTAACGACGGCGTTATCACTGTTGAAGAATCCAAAGGCTTGCAAACTGCATTAAACGTAGTAGAAGGTATGCAATTTGACCGCGGTTACATTTCCCCTTACATGGTAACTGATCCTGATCGTATGGAAGCAGTTATGGATAATCCATACATCTTGATCACTGACCGTAAAATCAGTGCTATCGCTGATATGTTGCCAACACTTGAAAAAGTGGTAAAAGTAGGTAAAGAACTTCTTATCATTGCTGAAGATGTAGAAGGTGAAGCATTGGCTACATTGGTAGTAAACCGCTTACGTGGTACATTCAAAGCTGTAGCAGTTAAAGCTCCTGGCTTCGGTGACCGTCGTAAAGCTATGCTTGAAGATATCGCTATCTTGACTGGTGGTACTGTAATTACTGAAGATATGGGTCGTAAACTTGATTCCGTAGAACTTACTGACCTTGGTACGGCTCGTCAAGTTCGCATTACTAAAGATGAAACTACAATCATCGATGGTGTAGGCGATAAAGATGTAATTGCTAAACGCGTTAGCCAAATCCGTGCACAAGTGGAAGAAACAACTTCTGAATTCGACCGTGAAAAATTACAAGAACGTCTTGCTAAATTGTCCGGTGGTGTTGCAGTTATCGAAGTAGGTGCTGCTACAGAAGTTGAAATGAAAGATAAAAAACTTCGTATCGAAGACGCATTGAACGCAACTCGCGCTGCTGTTGAAGAAGGTATCGTAGCTGGTGGTGGTACTACATTCATCGACATCATCCCTGCATTGAACACATTGGAAGCTACTGGTGATGTTCAAACAGGTATCAATCTTGTTAAACGTGCAGTAGAAGAACCTCTTCGTCAAATAGCTTACAATGCTGGTCTTGAAGGCTCCGTTGTAGTTGAAAAAGTTAAAAATACTGAAGCTGGCGTTGGTTTCAATGCTTTAACTGAAGAATACATCGATATGGTAAAAGCTGGTATCGTGGATCCTGCAAAAGTTACACGTTCTGCTCTTCAAAATGCTGCATCCATTGCATCTCTTGTATTGACTACTGAAACAATCGTAGCTGACAAAGTAGAAGAAAATGCTGCAGTTCCTGCAATGCCTCCAATGGGTGGCATGGGCGGTATGATGTAATCAACTGCTTAGTGCATAATCTATAAGATTTAGAATAATCCTAATGAATTAGGAACTATATGTTCACTTTTTCATTAGGATTATTTTTGTATGTAGATTATCAAATCGATAAAATTGATTTTGTATACAACATATGTTATAATTCTATAGAATTTAATATTGAGTCTAGTTTGACACAGTAGTTACTGACCTTTATAATATGGTTATCGAATTATTTCGATGTTATTTAACCTGAAAGAAGGATTACTATGTTGAGCTTTATTTTTAAAAGTAAACCTAATTATGTTAATTTTGGCCTCTTAGTTTATCGTTTGGCACTTGGTATTTCCATGTTTTATCATGGATATTTAAAGTATTTGAGCGGTGCTGAAGGCCTTTATAAAGTTGGAGCTATGTTGGCACCATTAGGTGTACCTGGTGGTTATGAAATATTAGGTACTATGGCAGCATATGCTGAAATGATAGGCGGCGTACTTATAGCAATTGGTCTATTTACACGGATTGGATCTTTGTTACTCATAGGTACATTAGTAATAGCAACGATATTAAATCTTAGTGGTAGTTTCTTTAGTTGGGACTATCCATCTCAAATGGGATTTGGTGCTCTTATGTTGTTCTTTGCAGGTGCAGGTCGCTATAGCCTAGATAAAGCTTTATTTAAATAATAATTAGGATAATAGACTCGTCGATTGATGAGTCTTTTATTTGTGTAGCGAGGTTATTATGAATACAAAAACAGTTCCGTTTACAGCTGAACAATTAGAAAATATTATTGCCCAATATCCAACACCATTTCATATTTACGATGAAGAAGGTATCATTGAAAATATGAAATCTTTCGTCGATGCATTTTCTTGGAATAAAGGGTTTAAACAATATTTTGCTGTAAAAGCGACTCCAAATCCATATATTATGCGTGTGTTACAAAAACTTGGGGTAGGTGCGGACTGCTCTTCCTTGGCAGAGTTGATGCTATGCGAAAAAGTGGGCATTACAGGTCATGACATTATGTTCACATCTAATGACACACCATATGTAGAATATAAAAAAGCACTAGAAATGGGTGCTATTATCAACCTAGATGATATTACTCATATTGAATATTTAGAAAAAAATCATGGTTCTTTGCCTGATACGTTCTGCGTTCGTTATAACCCAGGCTCCTTAAAAGAAGGGGGCAATACGATTATTGGCCTTCCTGAAGAAGCTAAATACGGTATGACTCGTGAACAAATTTTTGAAGCATACAAACAACTACAAGCAAAAGGTGTAAAACACTTTGGTATCCATACAATGGTTGTTTCTAATGAACTTGATATCGATGGCTTAGTTGGTACTGCAGAGCTTTGCTTCAATCTTGCTGTAGATATTAAAAATGAACTTGGTATCAATGTCGAGTTTATCGATCTTGGTGGTGGTGTAGGTGTTGCTTACAAGCCAGAACAAACACCAGTAGACTTCCGTGCGCTCAGCAAGGGTGTAGAAGAAGCCTATAATAGAATTCTAGTAGCTAATGGCCTTGGTGATGTAGCATTAGCTTATGAATGTGGTCGTATGGTTACAGGTCCATTTGGTTACCTAGTTTCTACAGCAATTCATAAAAAAGATATTTATCGTCATTACATTGGTCTTGATTCTTGCATGGCAAATCTTATGCGTCCAGCATTATATGGTTCTTATCACCATATTACTGTAATGGGTAAAGAAAATGCGCCTAAGGACCATGTATATGATGTAACAGGCTCCTTATGTGAAAATAACGATAAGTTCGCAATCCAACGTGAATTGCCAAAAATTGATATTGGCGATCGTATCATCATTCATGATGCTGGTGCACATGGTCATTCCATGGGCTTTAACTATAATGGTAAATTGCGTTCTGCTGAGTTGTTATTACATAAAGATGGCTCTGTTACACAAATTCGTCGTGCTGAAACATATGATGATTTGTTTGGCACTCTTGATTTCTCCAATCTATAATTTAATATTGAGAATCGAATAGGATGAGAATGAATATTATTAAAAGCCTATCAATATATGTAATATATGATATTCTTTTAATTCCTGTATATTTTAGTAGGAATATCTTGCTATCATTTAGATAAGAATGTATAATAATTGTAGATTGTTATGCACATACTTGCTAAGTTGGCGAGAATTACGGCGGTATTCACGTTAGTGCGTACCGCCTTTTTATATGTGTCAGTATATACGTTTTACATATAACGATTGTATGCCTCGATATTGAGGATACATAATAAAAAGGAGTGAACATTTTGGCTGAATTACTTCAGATAAAAGATTTAAAGGTATCCGTTGAAGATAAACAAATCTTGAAAGGTATCAACTTAACAATTAATAAAGGTGAAATTCACGTTGTAATGGGCACAAATGGTGCAGGTAAGTCTACACTTGCTAATGCTATCATGGGTAACTCTACATATACTGTAGACAGCGGCTCCATTATTTTTGACGGTAAAGATATTACAGAAGATGCAGTAAACGATCGTGCAAAAGCTGGTATTTTCATGTCCTTCCAAAACCCAATTTCTATTCCTGGTATCACTGTAGAAAACTTCATTCGTACAGCGAAATCTACAATTACTGGTGAAAATGTACGTGCCTTATCCTTCAAAAAAGAATTGAAAGAAAAAATGGATGAATTATCCTTTGATTTGTCCTATGCACAACGTTATGTAAATGAAGGTTTCTCCGGTGGTGAACGCAAGAAAAATGAAATTCTTCAAATGTCCATTTTGAATCCTAAATTGGCTATTCTTGATGAAACTGACTCCGGTCTTGACGTAGACGCGGTTCGTATCGTATCCGAAGGCGTACAACGTTTCCACAACGAAGACAATGCTGTATTGATCATCACTCACCACAACCAAATCTTGCAAAAATTAAAACCTGACTATGTTCATGTATTGATCAACGGTAAGATCGTTAAAACTGGTGATGCTTCTCTTGTACGTGAAATCGAAGAAAAAGGTTACGACGCATACAAAGCATTAGCATAGGAGGCACAATGGAAGAAAGAAAGAAAACCCAAGTCGCGGATATGGACCGTGGTGTCTATGATATTAAGAATGACTTTGAATATTCTTATATTTCTGATGCCGGTTTAACAGAAGATATTATCCGTGAAATTTGGTCTAATAAAAATGAACCTGAATGGATGCTTGACTTCCGTTTGAAATCTTTAGAAATCTACAATCGTATGGGTATTCCAAACTGGATTCCTGATATTTCTGGCTTAGATATGGCTAACATCCATACTTATGTTAAGCCTAAAGTAGATATGAAAGAAAACTGGGACGAAGTTCCAGAAGAAATTAAAAGCACCTTTGACCGCTTAGGTATTCCAGAAGCAGAAAAAACATCTCTTGCTGGTGTTGGTGCGCAATATGACTCTGAAGTTGTTTACCACAGTATTCAAGAAGATCTTGTTAAACAAGGTGTTATCTATACTGATATTGAAACAGCATTACATGAGCATGAAGAAATCGTAAAAAAATACTGGATGACATTGATTCCACCTACAGACCATAAATGGGCTGCTCTTCATGGTGCAGTTTGGTCTGGCGGTTCCTTCGTATACGTTCCAGCAGGTGTACAAGTAGAGATTCCATTGCAATCTTACTTCCGCTTGAATGCACCAGGTGCTGGTCAGTTTGAACATACTATGATCATTGTAGAAGAAGGTGCTAAATTGCACTTTATTGAAGGTTGCTCTGCTCCTAAGTATGATGTATCTAACCTTCATGCCGGCGCTGTTGAATTGTTCGTTAAAGACAATGCTACATTGCGTTACTCTACAATTGAAAACTGGTCCAAAAATATGTACAACCTTAACACAAAACGTTGTGTAGTAGGTAAGAATGGTACAATCGAGTGGGTATCTGGTTCCTTTGGTTCCCGAGTTTCTTGCTTGTATCCAATGAGTATTCTTAACGGTGAAGGTGCGCATGCTGAATTTACAGGGGTAACATTCGCTGGTGAAGGCCAATTCCTTGATACAGGCTGTAAAGTGGTACATAATGCACCATATACAACAAGTAATGTAAACTCTAAATCCATCTCTAAATCCGGTGGCGCTGCAATTTACCGTGGCCTTTTGAAAATTGGTCCTAAAGCGGAACATTCTAAAGCAACAGTTTCTTGTGAATCCTTGATGCTTGATGCTGAGTCTCAATCTGATACAATCCCAGCAATTATCGTAGAAAACGATAATGTAGATTTAGGTCATGAAGCAAAAATCGGTCGTATTTCCGATGAAGCAATTTTCTACCTTATGACTCGTGGTATCAGCGAAGAAGAAGCTCGTGCTATGCTTGTTCGTGGTTTCGTAGAGCCAATCTCTAAAGAATTGCCACTAGAATATGCAGTAGAAATGAACAATCTAATCAATCTTGAATTAGAAGGTTCTATCGGTTAAGGAGGAATTATGAGCGAATTACTATTAAATGAACTCCCTAGACCGACATTCAGATGGTTACGCGTTAATCATACTGTAAGCTCTCTAGCTGGAGAAGATGCAGCGGTACAATCCATCGCTGTAGAAGCGAATAAAAATATACTTTCACCATTACCTGCTGGTGCAGCATTGCTAGATGGTAATTATGAAGGGGCTAATAAAGAAGCTGTTCAACTATTAGTGGAAAAAGCAGAAGGCTATGCCATCAATGTACCTGCTAAGGCGAAAGAAGTAGTAGGTATCCGCATTGATGCTAATGCTCGTGTGGCAAACCGTTTCCAATTTATCGTTGGAGAAGGTGCTGAATTAGAAGTACAATTCTATGTAACTGGTTCTGGCGATGCATTGACAAATGTTAGCTATTTAAACGAATACGATGTTAAAGAAGCTGGTAAAGTTGTAGTGAAAAAGGTAAATCTTTTACCTGAACATGTACAACATATCGAGCATCGATACACTAAATTAGAAGATAAAGCAGATGTAGAATACATCAATATTGAAATTGGTGGTAGTGAAAACATCTTGAATTACTATCACGATTTAGTAGGTCAAGAATCTCGTATGATTCATGATATTGCTTATCTTGGTAATAAAGAGCAAAAATTTGATATTTCTATGGTTATGAGTCATGGTGGCAAAAAGTCCTACAGTGATATTCATACCTTAGGTGCTCTTAGTGGTAATTCTAAAAAATCCTTCCGTGGTACTCTTGATTTCCTTCATGGTGCAACTGCAGCTGAAGGCGCGGAAGAAGATACTTGCTTGTTGTTAGACCCTACTGTAAAATCTATTTCTTTGCCACTATTATTGTGTAAAGAAGATAATGTAGTTGGTAACCATGCAGCAAGTGCAGGCCAAATTGATCATAATAAATTGTTCTATATCATGAGCCGTGGCTTTAGTGAAGTAGAAGCAAAACATATCATTGTTGAATCTATGATTCGACCTATTATTGATCGCATTGGTGATGAAACGATTGAAGAAGCAGCATTAGTAGCTGTACGTAATAAAATTTAAAGAGGCGTTTTTATGAGACCAATTGCAGAAGCATACAAAGACTTTCCTATATTACATAAAGAGCATAATGGGCACCGCGTTATCTATTTAGATAGCGGTGCTACTGCACAAATTCCACAGTCCGTAATTGACCGTGTTGTGGAACATATGACACAACGTAATGGTAATCCACATCGTGGTTCTCATATTTTGGCTATCGAAGCATCTGAAGACTATGAAAATGCACGGGATCGCGTAGTTGAATTTATCAATGCTCGCGAACGTGAAGAAGTCGTGTTTACACGTAATAGTACGGAATCTATGAACTTGATTGCCCATAGCTATGGTCTTCATAATGTGAAAAAAGGTGACAAGATTGTCATTACTGTTGCTGAGCATCATGCAAATCTTGTAACATGGCAATATGTGGCAGAACAAACTGGGGCAACTTTAGAATACATGTACCTTGATGAACATGGGCATTTAAAAGATGGTGAAATCAATAAAATTGATGAAAATACTAAAATCGTCGCTTTTGCTCATGTTAGTAACGTGCTTGGTATGGAATTCCCAGTAAAAGAATTAACTGAAAAGGCTCACTCTGTAGGCGCTATTGTTGTTCTAGATGGTGCTCAATCTACACCTCATAAAAAAATCGACGTTCAAGCATTAGATTGCGATTTCTTCGTATTCTCTGGCCATAAAATGTGTGCATCCCAAGGTATTGGTGTACTATATGGTAAACGTGAACTATTAGAAGCTATGCCTCCATTCCTATTGGGTGGTGACATGATTGAATATGTAAAAGAGCAAACTGCTACATTCAATGAGCTTCCATATAAATTCGAAGCTGGTACTCCAAATGCTGATGGTGCCGTTTCCTTGCATGCAGCTATTGATTATTTAGAATCCTTTGGCATGGATGCTATTGAAGCCTATGAAGAGGAACTTGTAGCATATATTCTTCCTAAGATTGTTGAATTGCCACATGTTCACGTAATTGGCTCTCAAAATCCTAAGGAAAAACACGGCGTAATTGCATTTACAGTAGATGATGTACATCCTCATGATGTAGCTACAATTTTGGATTCTAAGGGCATTTGTGTTCGTTCCGGTCACCACTGTGCACAACCATTAGGTGCATTCTACAACGTATCTGCATCCACTCGTCTAAGTATGTACTTATATACTCGTAAGGAAGATTTAGATGCTTTCCTTGAAGTATTAAAGACAGTTCGTTCAGTAATGGGTTTTAAAGATTAGGAGATTTACCATCAATGGAAATGGATCAATTATATACGGAACTTATTTTGGAACATAACCAAGATAAGCGTAATAAACATGAATTAGCTCATTTTACAAATTCTGAGCATGGCCATAACCCAAGTTGTGGTGATGACCTAACATTGCAACTCAATGTGGAAAATGGCATTATTAAAGATGCTGCATACACAGGTTCTGGTTGTGCTATCAGCCAAGCATCTGCATCTATGATGATTGATATCATCAAGGGCAAATCCGTTGAGGAAGCTCTTCGTTTGGTAGAAATTTTCTTAGGTATGATCAAAAAAGAGATTACCGATGAAAATGAGTTAGAAGAATTAGAAGATGCTATGGCATTACAAAATATTTCTAACATGCCAGCACGTGTTAAATGTGCAGTTCTTGCATGGCATACATTGAAAGAGGCTTTAAAGAAATAATATGAAGAAGACTATATTATTTGATTTAGATGGAACTTTAACGGATTCTCAAGAAGGCATTCTTAAAAGCATTAAATTTGCATTGGAACATTTCGGTTACGATGTACCTGATGAAGAAACATTACAATTATTCTTAGGACCACCATTGGTAGATGCGTTCCAAGAACATTGTGGTATGACCTTTGAGCAAGCGGAAGAAACATACTTTAAATTCCGTGAACGGTATGGTACCATCGGTAAATTTGAAAATAAAGTATATCCAAATATTGTAGATTTATTAGCTAAATGTAAAACTGAACAATATACTATAGCTGTAGCGACTGCAAAACCAGAACATTATGCTAAAGATATTCTAGACCACTTTGAATTGACACCATACTTTGATGTCATTGTAGGTGCCAATTATGAGGCTGGTTTATTGCATAAGAAAGAGATTCTTGAAAAGGCTCTTACCCTTTGTGGTAACCCATTGACCGATGACAATGGTCGTCGCTTGGCATTTATGGTTGGTGATCGCAAGTATGATGTAGAGGCAGCTAATGAACTTGGCTGTATCTCTATCGGTGTTACTTATGGTTATGGTACAGAAGCTGAACTAAAAGAAGCTGATGCAGAATACATTTGTGATGATGTTGATGAAATTGCTGATGTTCTTGACCTTGAAGAAATGATGGTTCGTAGATAAGCTATTATAAATAAAATATCAACTTTAAAAGGCTAGAGGAATTTCCTCTAGCCTTTTGGCATCTATCTAAAAAAGGACTAACCTATAGGTTAGTCCTTTTGTGTTATTTTTTTAGGCCGCTTTTTTTAGCTAATGTTTTGATAACCTTAGCACTTTGTTTTTTCAACTTGCCGCCTGTTTGTTTGAGTTGGATACGTGTGCGAGAGACACGACCAAGTGTAGTGATTTTAGTTTTGCGACGTGGTTTCATATCACGTTCGTTACCAAAGTCGCCACGTTGTACACTTGTTGCTTTTACCTTTTCAGCTCTGAAAGATTTACGTAACGCTTTCATAATCAATGTAAGCGGTAAGGATTGCTCAAAAGAATACAAATCAACAGCCACATAACCTAGAGCAGGATACGTGTGCAATGTAAAGTGAAAGCCTGGTGCAACAGATAGGAGGGCGATCTCCTCGTCCATAACTTGACAACTGATTTCATCAACATCAAGGTCAGCTAAATCAAATGCGGTTGCTACACTTTCTTGTACAGCTGTAGCGGATGAGATTGCATCTTCATCGCAGGAATATAAATCAATTAAAAGTTCTTGTCCTAATGCTTCTGCCATAACAACACCTTCTTTCATAAAAATATATCTCATTTATTATACCTATAATTTAAGATTAAGTCCAATTATAGGGGGATGTATTAAAAGGTCAAATGTATAGTATAGAAATTTGACCTTTATATTGACTAAAGTCAAAAAGTCAAATATAATAGATATATGTAAAAAGCAAATAGTCAAAATATATATTAAATAAAATGTTAAAGAGGTGTTTTTTATGAGTATGATAGCTGATAAAATAGAAAAGTTTATATTGGATCGTATGCGTGAAGAACAAGAGAAATTAATTTTAAAGCGTAACGAATTAGCTGATGAGTTAGATTGTGCACCTTCGCAAATTAGTTATGTTTTAAGTACGCGATTTTCCAATGAGCGTGGCTTTGATGTTGAATCAAGACGTGGATTAGGTGGATATATTCGAATCACAAAATTAAATCCAGAAAGTTCTGATTCTCTACCAGCTGTAACAACCTATCGTATTTATGAAGGTCAAAATACAGTAGATCGTTTAATTGATATAAAAGATGTAGACCAATCATTATTTCAATTACTACAAGCAGAAAAAATTACTCGTCGTGAGGCTCAATTGATGCATAATTCTTTTGCTACATTGATTGAAAATACGGATATTGAACATCGAAATAATGCAATTCGTGAGCTATACGCAACAATGGTGGATACACTACGGAAGGAGTGATGATCAGTGATATGTGATCATTGCCATAAAAATGAAGCTACTATCCATATGACAAATATTATAAATAATCAGAAAACGGAACAACATCTGTGCAATACTTGTGCTACAGCACTACAACAAGAGGGAAAATTATCTCCCTATAGTTCCTTTATGAATGATATGTGGGATGATAGCTTCTTTACCAATGATTTCTTTAAGAATATGGTCTATCCTGATAGTTTATTAAAATCACATCAGTCTAAACGTTGCCCTCAATGTGGTATTACTTATGATGAGTTTAACCGCGTAGGCAAGTTTGGTTGTGATACATGTTATGAAACCTTTGCTAGTGAAATAAGACCGTTATTACAACGATTACAAGGTAGTTCTGAATATGAAGGAACTGTTCCTAGCCATGGTCATAATGTATTTAAAGCCAAGTATGAACTAAAGCGATTGCGTCATCAATTAGACTCAGCAATTCAAGAAGAGAACTTCGAGGATGCAGCCATTTTAAGAGATAAAATAAAAGAATTGGAAGCCATCATTGGTGGCGATAAAGAGTAGGAGGTTCTTATTATGTTAGATACTATATTAGACTCTCCTTTAAGCCCATGGCTACAACACGATACGGATGCAACCGATCATATTGTCATATCTAGTCGAATCCGATTAGCACGCAATTTTGATGGAATATTGTTTACAAATCGTAATGATAAGTCATCTTTAGAAAAAGTAAATACTATTTCTAGAGGCTTGCTTCAACCTTTAAAAGAAGCAGATGGACATCAATACTCCAATATCAATCTTGAGCAATTAAGTGAGCGTGAACGCGCCATATTAGTCGAAAAACATTTGATGAGTCCTGCCTTAGAGGAGAAGCTCCCATATCGCAATTTAGTAATATCTGATGATGCATCTATTGTGATTATGGTGAATGAAGAAGATCACTTGCGAATTCAATCTATGGTCTCTGGATTGCGATTACATGAAGCTTATGAACATGCTCAAAAAATAGATAAGGCAATTGAAGCAAAATATCCATATGCTTTTGATGAACGGTTTGGTTATTTAACGGCTTGTCCTACTAATGTAGGCACAGGTTTGAGGGCATCTGTAATGTTACATTTGCCAGCATTGACCATATCGGGACGAATTACACGGCTTATTCGTAGCATCATTCAATTAGGCTATTCTGTACGCGGATTATATGGGGAAGGCTCCGAAGCGTTAGGAAATATTTACCAAATTTCTAATCAACGTACTATGGGTGTCAGTGAAGAGGATACTATCGAGCAATTGACGAAGATTGTAGAAGGTATTATTGCAGAAGAGCGAAAATCTCGACAATCCTTATTGCATAATGATAAAGAAGGTTTAGAAGATGTATTATGGCGCTCATATGGTGTTTTACAATATGCGCGTCGGGTAAATGGTAAAGAGGCCTTAACAAAGCTTAGCGATATCCAATTAGGCGTTGACTTAGAGATTTTACCTTCTTGGGGTAAGGATTCATTTAATGAGTTAATCGCCATAACTAGACCTAATTTTCTTTCTAAATATGCAGGAAATGATGATCTATCAGATATCGAGCGTGATAGCTATCGGGCGAAGGTAATCCGCCAAAAGCTTTCACATTAATATAAATTTACAAAAACTAAATTCACATATAATCATTTTATAACTATGTATTGAGAATTGAGGGCTCTACTCCGACTTGGTTAGAGTAAATAAGATAAATTCAAGTTGACTATAAATTTGTTTGTTTAGTTAATAGCTATTCCAATGGTATAGTCTACCATTGTTTACATATATTTGAAGAGAAATAATTACAATTTACATAGATAGATGAGGTGATATTATGATGCAACGATTTACAGATGATGCACAGCGTGTCCTTTCCTTTGCTCAAGAAGCAGCGCTGGAACTAGGACATGACTATGTAGGCACTGAACATGTACTCATCGGCCTTACAAAGGTTAAAAATGGTGTTGCCGCTAAGGCTTTAGAAGAGCTTGGTATTGTTACAGAAGATGTTTTTGAAGCTGTAGAAGAACAAGTTGGTCGCGGCAATAAAAAAGCAACCTCCATATATATGACACCTCGCGTTAAGCATGTACTTGAGTTAGCTATTCAAGTTGCTAATCGCATGAATCATAATTACGTTGGTACTGAGCATATTCTCTTAGGATTACTCAGCGACGGTGGTGGCGTTGCAGTTGGAATTCTACGGGCTATGAATATTCGTACCGACGATATAGTAGAAGCGATTCGTCACATCCTTGGCTCTAATACAAATGGCAATGATAATGGGCAAGAGGGTGTGAGTCATAATGGTGACCTAGGTGATTTAACTGATTTCGCAACGGACCTAAATGAGTCTGCAAAACAAGGTAAAATTGATCCTGTCATTGGTCGTGATACAGAAATTCAACGTGTTATCCAAATTCTTAGCCGTAGAACTAAAAATAACCCAGTTCTTATCGGTGAACCTGGTGTAGGTAAGACGGCTATTGCTGAAGGATTGGCGCAACGCATCGTCAATGGCAATGTGCCAGAAATTTTGCGCAACAAACGCATTATTTCTCTTAGTATTAGCTCTATGCTAGCTGGTGCAAAATACCGTGGTGAATTTGAAGAACGCTTGAAAAAAGCAATCGATGAAGTGCAAGAACATGATGATATGATTATCTTCATTGATGAAATTCATACATTGGTCGGCGCAGGAGCTACTGAAGGTGCAATGGATGCGGCAAACATTTTAAAACCAGCTTTGGCACGCGGTGAATTCCAAGTGATTGGCGCTACGACACTTGATGAATACAAAAAGCATATTGAAAAAGATGCTGCCTTAGAGCGTCGTTTCCAACCTATTCAAGTAGGGGAACCTAATGAAGAGGATGCTCTTGAAATCTTGATGGGGTTGCGAGATCGCTATGAGGCTTTCCATAAGGCTAAAATTACTGATGAGGCATTAAAAGCTGCTGTTACCTTATCTAGTCGATATATTACAGATCGATTTTTGCCTGATAAGGCTATCGATGTGGTTGATGAAGCTGCATCTAAGGTGCGTATGAAAGTCTTTTCTGCAGCGCCAGATGTTAAGGCTTTGGAAGACCGACTCAATACGGTAAAGAAGGAAAAGGAAGCTGCTGTTACATCTCAAGATTTTGAAAAAGCAGCTAAGCTTCGTGATGAAGAGCAAGCTCTCGTTAAAGAGATTGACGATAAAAAAGCTGTAGCTAAAGAGGAAAGTGATCAAAAACTAATAGTTACAGAAGAAGATATTGCTGCAGTAGTAGCTCAGTGGACGGGTATTCCGGTGGCTAAAATAGCAGAAGAAGAATCTGAAACCTTGCTTCATTTAGAAGATGAGCTACATAAACGCGTTATCGGTCAAGATGATGCTGTTACAGCTGTAGCGAAAGCTGTGCGCCGTGCAAGGGCTGGATTAAAGGATCCAAAACGTCCTATTGGTTCATTCTTATTCCTTGGACCAACAGGGGTTGGTAAAACTGAATTAGCAAGAGCTCTTGCATCCTCCTTGTTCGGCGATGAATCTGCTATGATTCGACTTGATATGTCTGAATATATGGAAAAGCATACTGTTTCTCGTCTAGTTGGGGCTCCTCCTGGATATGTAGGATATGAAGAGGGCGGTCAACTTACTGATGCAGTTCGTCGTAAACCATATAGCGTTATTTTACTTGATGAAGTAGAAAAGGCTCATGCAGATTTCTTTAATATCCTATTGCAAGTACTTGATGATGGTCGACTTACAGATAGTCAAGGTAGAACCGTAGACTTTAGAAATACGGTTATCATTATGACTAGTAATTTAGGAGCTAAAGCATTACATAAGAACTCTACAGAACTAGGCTTCTTAGCACCAAAAAAAGCTGAATCTACTGCTAAAGATGCTAAAAGTATTGATTTTAAAGAGGCTAAAAAGTCTGTTATGGATGCAGTCAAAAGTCATTTCAGACCAGAGTTTTTGAATCGTATTGATGAGATGATAGTATTCCATCCGTTAACTGAAGAGGACTTAACAAAAATTGTGACTATTTTGATGAGTGATGTAACAAAACGTCTTGGAGAACGTGATTTGCACTTAGAAATTACACCTGAGGCTATGAAATTACTTGTTAAAGAAGGTTCAGATTTTACTATGGGTGCTCGTCCTTTAAAACGTGCTATTCAACGTTTAATTGAGGACCCTGTATCCGATCTTATTTTGAAAGGTGAGGCGATAGCAGGTAAAACAATTAAAGCAGATGCAAAGGATAACGATATTGTTGTAACGGTTTAATATAAATACAAAAATATATAGTTAATGACTACCTTTCATATAAATTATATGGCTTAAATGGTATACTATAGAATAGTGATAGTTAACCATGTAGTAAAATTATGCATAAAAGGTCATGAATGGTTATCATTCATGACCTTTTTTATCTTTTATAACAGTTTTGAGGTAATATGGCAAAAGCAAAATCAGTATTCTTCTGTCAAAATTGTGGGGCTGAATCCTCTAAGTGGATGGGCCGTTGTCCACAATGTGGCGAATGGAATACATTAGTTGAAGAGATTATTAAAGAAACTAAACATAGCCGCACACCTTCACGAGGTGTGGGAAACCAAACAACAAAACCAACTGCTTTACCGGATATTGAAATTTCCTCCATTGCTCGTGTATCTACAACCTTTGGTGAAATTGATCGTGTATTAGGTGGAGGTATAGTACCTGGTGCTTTAATGCTATTAGGTGGCGATCCAGGCATCGGTAAATCTACATTATTACTACAGGTTTCCCAAAAGGTAGCCGATACTGTTGGTACGGTTCTCTATGCATCTGGTGAGGAGTCTCAATTACAGCTTAAACTTCGAGCAGAACGACTTCATATTAATAGTGAACGTTTACAAGTGATTGCCGATACAGATTTAGATCATATTTTAGAGCAAGCTGATGCAATGACGCCATCTTTACTTGTTATTGACTCTATACAGACCATGTATACCGGTGATATTGATGCTGCTCCAGGCAGTGTAAGCCAAGTGCGAGAATGTACATCTCGACTCCTTCGATTCTGTAAAGAACGCAATATTCCAACAGTAATCATTGGACACGTTACTAAGGAAGGTAATATTGCGGGGCCCCGTATGTTAGAACACATGGTGGATGTGGTACTTTATTTTGAAGGTGAACGGTCTTACCAATTCCGTATTTTGCGCTCCATTAAGAATCGCTTTGGATCCACATCTGAAACAGGTATCTTTGCCATGGTTGAGGAAGGTCTGCAGGAGCTCTCTAATCCTTCTGCTTCGTTGTTGGCAGAACGGTCTGATGAGGAAAGCGGCAGTGCCGTTATGATTTACCTTGAAGGGGTTCGTCCTATTCTTGTAGAGGTGCAAAGCCTTGTTGTTACAACTGCTTTTGGGATGCCACGACGGACTGCCATAGGTTATGATTTAAATCGTCTAATTGTGCTATTAGCAGTACTAGAAAAACGCTGTGGTTTTACATTAGGTAATAAGGACGTGTACGTTAACGTTATTGGTGGTCTCAAGGTGAACGAACCAGCTTGTGACTTGTCCATGGCTGTTGCTATCGTATCTAATTTAAAAAATCGCATCGTTCCTACTGATATGGTCATTTTAGGTGAGGTTGGGTTAACTGGTAATGTTCGTAGCATTCCACGTATTGAACAGCGTATTAATGAAGCTAAAAAATTAGGCTTTAAAAAGTTTATTATTCCTGAAGGCAATTATAAGCAGATCAAGGATAATGATAGTTCTATCAAGATTAGAGGCGTTAAATCTATTCAAGAAGCAATGCAACTGGTATTTTCTTAATTAGGAGGTGATTTGATGATTTATCGGATATTGCGCTATGTAATAGCCATTCTCGTAGGTACAGCGGCCTATGTTGGAATGGATAGCTTAGCACCTATTATCGACCCATATTTGGTCTCTCAATTCGAGTCCTTTGGGGATATGTCATTGACCATTGCACGTATTTCAGTATTAATTCTTGGTACTTTAATTGGCGTTATTATTGGTTATTTAATTTCTTCATTCATTTTAAAACAAGGTTTAGTGATTGCTAAACGATTAGAACGTATTCTCACTCATATTCCAAATCAAGAATTGATTGCAGGCACCATCGGTTTATTATTCGGTCTTATTATTGCAAATTTAATTGGTGTTGCATTCAATCAAGTACCTATTATAGGACCTTACATTCCTATTATATTGAGTGCTATCTTTGGATATAGTGGCCTTAAAATCATGGCTCGTAAAGGTCCTGAAATGTACAATAATTATGTACAGCAATGGGGCGGAGATGGAAGTAAAAAAACAAGTCGTTTTAAAATGTTCTCTACTCATAAATCTGATAAAGCTTCTAGTACGCCAAAATTATTAGATACTTCTGTTATTATTGATGGACGTATTAAGGAACTATGTAATACAGGTTTTATTGAAGGCCCTCTCATGGTTCCACTCTTTGTATTGAATGAGTTACAAATTATTTCTGACTCTGCAGATTCTACAAAGCGCAATCGTGGTCGCCGTGGTCTCGATATTTTGAAAGAAATGCAAGATGCCAATAAGGTAGCCATTGAAGTGGTAGAAGATGACTATGATGATCTTACAGAAGTTGACTCTAAATTGATGCGCCTCGCTTTAGATAAACAATGGAAGTTGATGACTAACGATTTTAACTTAAATAAGGTTGCTCGTGTACAAGGTATTGAAGTACTCAATCTTAATGAGCTAGCCAATGTACTTAAACCAGCCCTCATTGCAGGCGAATGGATTCGCGTGCAAATTATGAAAGAAGGCAAGGAGGTACATCAAGGCGTTGCGTATCTTGATGATGGTACAATGATTGTTGTGGAAGATGGTAAACCTTATGTGGGCCAAACCGTAGAGGTTATGGTTACATCCATATTACAAACGAGTGCAGGTCGCATGATCTTTGCTCGTGTAGATGGAGGACAAAATGGACAAGGTAATTAGTTGTATTGTTCTCGCCGCTGGTGCCGGGCGCCGTATGGGATATAAAGAAAATAAGATATTTATCCCTTTAGGGAGATTCTCTATCATTCAGCGTACACTACAAAATGTAGCAAAGGTTGAAGGTTTGAATGAGATTATTCTTGTTGTAGCCGATGGTGAACAAGAGTTTATGACAAAACATATTCAAGAGTTAGATTTAACTGTTCCAGTTCACATCGTACTGGGTGGAAAAGAACGGCAAGATTCTGTAGCATGTGGACTCAAGGCTGTATCAGAGGATACTAATATAGTTCTTGTTCATGATGGGGCGCGACCTTTAGCTTCTACTAAGCTGTTTAGTGATGTAGCTGAGGCGGCTAATATCCATGGTGCAGCTACTGTAGGTGTTCCGGCTACGGATACCATTAAACGGGTTAATACAGATCATAATGTTTTGGAAACATTACATCGTAGTGAGTTATATCAAATTCAAACGCCACAAGGCTTTCAAAAAGACTTGTTTGTAGAGGCTCATCAAGCGGCTTATGAAACAAAGTATCTTGGCACAGATGATGTATCTTTAGTAGAGTATATAGGAAAGCCTGTACATATAGTTGAAGGAGACTATTGTAATATAAAGGTAACAACACCGAATGATATTGCAGTAGCTAAACGATATTTAGGAATTGAGGATACACGTATGCGCGTTGGATTTGGTTATGATATTCATCAATTAAAAGCAGGTCGCCCTTGTATTCTTGGCGGTGTTCGTATCGAATCTGAACTTGGTCCTGATGGTCATTCCGATGCGGATGTTCTCATTCATGCATTGATGGATGCCATGCTAGGTGCTGCAGGTTTACGAGATATTGGATATTATTTCCCGCCTGAAGATGACCAGTATAAAGGGATTTCTAGCATGCTTTTACTAGAAAAGGTTAATTCCTTATTGAAAGAACGTGGGTTACAAGCCTATAATATAGATATTATGGTTATTTCAGAGACACCTAAGTTAAAGCCGCACATCGATACGATGAAGGCGAATTTACAATCTGTTTTAGAAATACCATTAGAACGTATTAGTATTAAAGCGACAACAAACGAAATGCTAGGTGCTATTGGGCGCCGTGAAGGCATTGCTGCACAAGCTGTCGTTTCTGTATATGAAGGAGAGGTATAATCATGAGTTCCATGAAAGTTCGTTTTGCTCCAAGCCCTACGGGTCCATTCCATATTGGTGGTGCTCGTTCTGCTTTGTTTAACTGGCTATTAGCACGTAAGGAAAAAGGCACATTTGTATTGCGTATTGAAGATACGGATTTGGCTCGTTCCACACGTGAAAGTGAAGAAAATATCAAAGCTTCCTTACAATGGCTTGGCATGAACTGGGATGAAGGTATTGATGTAGGTGGCGACAATGGCCCTTACCGTCAAACAGAACGTCTCGATTTATATAAAGAAGTAACACAACGCTTATTAGACGAAGGCAAAGCTTATGAGTGCTACTGCACACCAGAAGAATTAGATGCTGTTCGTCAAGAACAAATGGAGCGTGGCGAAACACCTAAATATAATGGTCATTGCCAACACTTAGACGAAGAAACTAAGGCTAAATATATTGCAGAAGGTCGTAAACCAACAATTCGCTTACGCGTTCCTTTGAATAAAACATATGCATTCGACGATATGGTACGTGGCCATGTATCTTTTGAGTCCAACGGTGTAGGTGACTTTGTTATCGTTAAATCCGATGGTATTCCTGTATATAACTTTGCGGTAGTAATGGACGATCATATGATGGGTATTACTCACGTTATTCGTGCAGAGGAACATTTATCTAATACACCACGTCAAATGGCTATTTATGAAGCTTTAGGTTGGGAAGTACCTAAGTTTGGCCACATTTCCTTGATTCTTGGTAAAGATTACAAGAAAATGTCCAAACGTCATGGTGCTACTTCTGTTGAACAATACAAACAATTAGGCTACTTGCCAGAAGCACTTGTAAACTTCTTAGCGCTTCTAGGTTGGGCTCCAGAAGGGGAAGAGGAGTTCTTTACACAAGATGAATTGATTCAAGCCTTCTCTATGGATCGCGTAGCTAAGAACCCTGCCGTATTCGACATTGATAAATTGAACCATATCAACTTCCACTACATGAAAAACTTGAGCGATGAAGAGTTATTCCATCTTTGCTTACCTCATTTGAAAGAGGTTGGTTTGGCTCCAGATAGCTTAAATCAAGCGGATATTGATTGGTTGACATTGTTATGCTCCACATTCCGCGATCATATTAGCTATGGTGCGCAAATTAAGGATCATGTAGGCATGTTCATGGGCGAAACAGTATTCCTTGAAGAAGGTCATGAAGAGGAATTGCGTGCTGTATTGAATGAAGAAACAGCGCCAACAGTTCTAGGTGCATTCCGTAATGCATTGGCAGAACTTGATGAAATTACACCTGACGTTGTAAAAGCAACGATTAAAGCTGTTATGAAAGAAACTGCTTTGAAGGGGAAATTCGTATTCATGCCAATCCGTGTGGCTTTAACAGGTCAAATGCATGGTCCAGATTTGAATAATATCGTTACATTACTTGGTAAAGAAAAATGCTTACATCGCTTAGACAATGTTAGCGCTTTAACAAAATAGTAATAGAAGCTAATTTAAAAGCTCTCATAGCTGAGGTTATGAGAGCTTTTTTATGTATATTGAGATTATTCAATAGAAATGCTATAATAATCGGCGTCTTTTATTTTTATTTATTATGAAAGTGAGTGCTTTTATGAGTATTATTCGTTCTCTTAACCACTTGTTCAATAGCTACCTTTCATGGATCGTGCTATTGATGGCAGTGCTAGCGTATTTATTACCAACTGTATTTTCTTGGATGACGCCGTACATTGCGTACATGCTTCAATTTGTTATGTTTGCCATGGGGTTAACATTAACAGCGCAAGTATTCCTTGATGTATTTAAGCAACCAATGAAGGTTATTCTTGTATCTGTTATCCAATTCTTATGGATGCCATTGGCAGGTTTCTTAGTGGCCCTTATCTTTAATTTCCCGCCAGAAATTGGTATCGGCTTCATCTTATTAGGTGCTTGCCCTGGTGGTACAGCTTCTAATGTTATGACATTCCTTGCTAATGGTAATGTTCCTTTATCTGTATCTGCAACGACTGTATCTACATTATTGGCTCCGATTTTGACACCTTTATTCGTTGTACTCTATGCAGGTGCTACATCTTCCATTGAAATTCAATTCATGCCGATGTTTATTTCTATCGTAAAAATCGTATTGGTACCAATTATCTTAGGTATCGTATTGAATTATTTCATCGGTTCTAAGATTGAACCTGTTAAATCTGTATGTCCTACAATTGCGGCTATTGCAGTATTGTTAATCTTGGCTGCTGTAACTGCAGTAAACCAAAAACAAATTGCTGAAACTGGTTTCATCATTTTCGTAGCTTGCTTGGTACAAAATGTGAGTGGTTACGTAGTAACGTACTTCATTTGTAAGGCCCTTAGCATCGATATTTCTTCCCGTCGTGCTATGCAAATTGAAGTGGCAATGCAAAACTCTGCATTATCCGTATCTTTAGCACTTAAACACTTTACACCTCAAGCAGCAGTAGCAGGTGCAGTGTTCTCTATCATCCATAACTTTACAGGCTCTATCTTTGCAGGTATTTGCCGTAAACATGATGATCAAGAAAAATTAGAAAACGCTTAATAGTTAATAACTAATGTTTCAATTATTATTTGTAAGTATACTTTTATAAATGATATTGGCATTAGTGATAAGCGTAGTAAAATATTTTCATTATAGAATTCCTCATCTTTTAAATTCTATATCCAGAATATGCATGTTTAATAGGCTAATTGGATATATTGAGAGATGAGGATTTTCTTGTTCTCATTGACATTCTATAGGATAATTGATACAATATTTACATATCTGAATATAGATGATTACTAATAGCTAAGACTGAAAGAAGTACTCTACAACTAACTTTTTAGCGAGAACCGATGGTGGGAGGGTTCAAGGATAGGTAGACGAAATGCATTCACGAGCTGACACTCCGATTATAGGTAGGTTTGTCCGGTGACGCGCCGTTATGCGATGAGTGGGTACTATATTGGTGCCTAACAGAGTGGAACCGCGGACCATCGTCTCTGTATGAGATGAGGGGTCTTTTTTATTTTACGAACATGGAGGCATCGGTAACGATGAGAGAAATTACAGTTTATAATACTATGACGCGCCAAAAAGAGGTGTTTAATCCTGTAACACCAGGTGAGGCAAAGATGTACGTATGTGGTGTTACACCATATAATCATCCTCATATTGGCAATGCACGTCCATTCGTAACATGGGACGTAATTCGTCGCTACATGAAACATGTAGGCTATAAAGTAACATATGTACAAAACTTTACTGATGTAGATGATAAGATTATCAATACATCTAATGGTGAAGGTGTATCTTGGGATACTATTGCAAACCGTTATATCGATAGCTATTTTGAAGTAATGGATGCACTTGGTGTACAACGTGCTGATATTTATCCTCGTGTTTCTACACATATCGAAGACATTATTGCTATGATTTCTACATTGATTGAAAAAGGCTATGCTTATGAACTCGATGGCGATGTATATTATAGCGTTGATAAATTTGAACATTATGGTGAGTTATCTGGCCGTACATTAGATGATATGGAAGCAGGTGCTCGTATCGAAGTTGATGGCCGTAAGAAAAACCCTATGGATTTTGCATTATGGAAAGCAGCAAAACCAGGTGAACCATATTGGGAAAGCCCTTGGGGAAATGGTCGTCCAGGCTGGCATATTGAATGTTCTGCTATGAGCCAAAAATATTTAGGTACAGAATTTGACTTCCATGGTGGTGGTAGTGATTTGATCTTCCCTCATCATGAAAACGAAATTGCCCAATCTGAAGGTTGTTCTGGTCAACATCCATCTGTACGCTATTGGTTACACAATGGTTTCATTACCATTAATTCTGAAAAAATGTCTAAATCCTTGAATAACTTCTTCTTGGTAAAAGATATTTTGGAACAATATAGCCCAGACGCATTGCGCTACTTCTTGTTGAGCACACATTATCGTAGTCCATTAGATTTCTCTGATGAACGTTTAGAAGAAGCAAATAAATCCTTAGAACGTTTAAGCACTGCTATTGAAAATCTATTGTATCTTGAAAAATGTGAAGCAGGTCCATGTGATGAAGCGCAACACTTATTAGAAAAAGCTAAAGAATATGAAGAAGAATTTGAAGCAGCTATGAGCGATGACTTCAATACTGCGTTAGCTACATCTAGCATGTTCGGTCTTGCTAAAGAGATCAACATTTACTATCAAACTGTAACAGGTCGTGAAGGTGTTGTTTGCCAAGAAGCAATCACTGAAGTAAAACGTATCTTCAAGTTCATGACAGAAGTAATTGGTATTCTTGAAAAAGCATGGGAAGGCAACACAGGTGCTAACGCTGCTGAATACGAAGAATTAATGCAAGTGATCTTGTCTGTACGTCAAGCGTGCCGCGAACAAAAACAATGGGCATTAGCTGATTGCATCCGCGATCGTTTGGCTGAAATCGGTATTACTATTGAGGATTCCCCTCAAGGTGCACGGTGGAAAAAACGTGAAGTTTAAACAATTTCAATTCTTAAAGAATGAAGCGATAAAAAAGTTGACGGCTCTTGAACAAGAGCCGCTTCGTTTGCGTAAACGAACTATAGAGGAGTGCCTCAGTGCAGATGCAGTAATGCTTGCCTATATTGGCGATGCCGTATACTCCATGTATGTTCGTGAACGAGTAGTACAAATGAATATATCCAAGGTACAAGTGTTGCACACAATTGTTACTGAGTTTATTTGTGCTAAGTCACAAGCGAAGGTATTGCTTGAAATAGAGGATACTTTTACAGAACAAGAACAAGCTATTGCAAGACGTGCTAGAAATAGTAATGTAAATGTGCCTAAAAGTAGTTCTGTTCAAGAGTATCGTAGTAGTACAGCTTTTGAAGCAGTACTTGGATTTCTTTATGAAACGCGTCAAGATGAGCGCTTACAAGATATTATGAAGCAAGCCTTTTCAATAACTCTACGAGGTATGTAGTATGGATAATTATATTGTAGGTCGCAATGCGGTTAAAGAGGCCCTTAAAAGTGGTCGTTCCATCCAGCGCATTATGGTCAGTGAAGATAAGGTTAAAACAGGTCTAGCTGATATTGTTGGCCTTGCTAAATCTCAAGGCATTGAAGTGCGTCCAACGCCTATCAAACAAATGAATAAATATGATTTAGAGGTACCACACCAAGGTGTTATTGCTCTTGTTTCTGCTGTTCAATTTAAGGAACTCGGTGAAGTATTACAAGAGACGAATCATGAGGTACCTTTGCTTATTTTGACGGATGGCGTTGAAGATCCACATAATATGGGTGCTATCATCCGTACTGCGGAATGTGTAGGGGCTACGGCTGTACTCATTCCTAAGCGTCACAATGCACCTATTAATGCTACCGTAGCTAAAACATCAGCAGGTGCTATTGAACAAATTCCACTCGTGCAAGTTGGGAATGTAGCTCAAACTATTAAACAACTTCAAAAACAAGGTTTCTGGGTTATGGGCGCTCATATGGAAGGTGATCGCACTTTATACGAGGCGGATATGACAATTCCTACAGTTATCGTTATAGGTAACGAAGGAAAGGGGATTAGCCGCGTTGTGAAAGAGGCTTGTGACTTCCTTGTTACCATTCCTATGTATGGGAATTTAAATTCTTTGAATGCATCTGTGGCGGCAGCAGTTCTTATGTATGAGGCTGTACGTCAACGACAAGCGAAATAATTATGCTAAAAGATATCTTAATTGTAGATGGATATAATGTGATATTCGCCTGGACTCATCTAAAGAAACTCGCCCATGAGTCATTAGAACATGCCCGTATGGAGCTTCGAGATAGACTGTTAAACTACGGAAAATTCAAGGGATATGAAGTTATCCTTGTATTTGATGGTAAATATACAAAATCTGGAGGCTCTGTAGAGGCTATTACGAGCGGATTTCTCGAAGTGTATACTGAGGATGGAGAGACGGCGGATTCCTTTATTGAACGAGAGGTATTTTTGCGGAAAGGCAAATATACTAATGTATATGTTGTAACCTCTGATGGAGCTGAACAAAATCAAATTCTTGGATCTGGAGGCTTGCGCATTCCAGCTCGAGAATTACAAAATATGATTCGCATAGCTAAGGAAGAGGAACGACTACAATACGCTCATGAACATAGACGAGATCAATTTAGCTTGCGACGTAATGAAGTAGGAGGGTTATTATCTCCTGAAGTAGCTGAAAAGCTAGAGAAATTACGGCGTGGCCATTGATAGTTGAAAATCACATATAGTTCCAGTATAATGAATATATTGGTTTTTCTGCTCAATTGTAAGGAGGAGCATATGAACACAATTCATACACGCAAGCCCGATTACAATTTCAAAGAAATGACCGATGAGCAAGTTGTGGTCATAGCTCAAGAAGAGCAAAATGAGTTTGCAATCGATTATATTGTTAATAAATATAAAAACTTTGTTCGTGCAAAGGCGCGTTCTTACTTTTTAGTAGGCGCAGATCGTGAAGATATCATTCAAGAAGGGATGATTGGTCTTTATAAGGCTACGCGGGATTTTAAACATGATAAATTAGCGTCCTTTAGAGCTTTTGCGGAGCTTTGTATAACTAGACAGATTATTACGGCTATTAAGTCGGCTACTAGACAAAAACATGCACCTTTAAATTCCTATGTATCTTTAAATAAGCCAGTTTATACAGAGGAATCAGAGCGTACATTGATCGAGATGCTATCTTCAGCAAAGGTTACCAATCCTGAGGACCTTATTATCAGCCAAGAGGAATTGGATGATATTGAGCGCAATATTGGTCATATTTTAAGTGAACTCGAGTGGGAGGTCTTGGAAGGATATCTAGACGGACGTTCTTATCAAGAAATGGCTGAGGTCACTGATCGCAGTGTCAAATCTATAGACAATGCGTTACAAAGGGTTAAACGTAAATTAGAGAAGTATTTAGAACATCGGATTTTGGACTCTCCAAGAGCCACACAGGAAGGATGACAGTCGTGACAAATTTTTTAATGATTGTAGAAGTAATCGTATCTATTTTATTAATCGTAGTAGTTGTTGCACAGAATAGCAAAAACGCAGGCATGGGCGGTGCTGTATCTGGTGCGGCGGACTCTTCTTTTGGTGGTAAGCAACGCGGTTTAGACGCTTTCTTATCTAAATGTACGATTATATTGGGGATTATCTTTGCTGTGTTGAGCTTAGTGTTAGGGGCAATGATTAATCAATTCTAATGATGAAAGCCTGCTTTGCAGGCTTTTTCTTTTTTCAGAATAAGGAGGTGAAGATTTGAAGAAGAAAGTATTAGACTTTTATAAATCTATACAACCACATGCATATCATATTGAAGATGCTGCTATGGATAATCACATCCGAGGTGGTAAGGATCTTGAGATGTTTATTCGTTCAGCAAAAATGCTTTCTCGAGAAGGAGTGCTAACATCTTCTCGACCTGATGTATATCAATATGCGGAACAACAACATGAAGAATATGAAGGTATTTATAAGGGCTATCGTAAGTCGTATGGCTTTGTGATTATGCCTGAAGATGAAGATATATATGTAGCAGAACAAAATAAAGGGACTGCTATGCACAATGATAAGGTTCGAGTTCGCGTTGTACCTTCTAACTATACAAAGCATAAACGAGAAGGCATTATCGTAGATGTTATTGAACGAGCTAATGAAACTGTAGTAGGTACCTATGATCGACAACAACACTTTGGCTTTGTTATCCCTGATGATGAGCGTATAGGGACCGATATCTTTGTAGATTTAAAAAATACATTAGATGCACGTAGTGGCGCAAAGGTACTAGTCAAAATTACAAAATGGCCGGAAGGTGATAAAAAGCCAGAAGGTATTATTACTGAAATTCTTGGCTATAAAGGTGATGTGGGGCTCGATATTAACTGCATCATGGCGAATCATAAGATTCCATTTAATTTCCCCGACGATGTCATTAAAGCTAGCAAAAAAATTGATACTGTGATTCATGAGGATCCTGATCGTTGGGACCTTCGTGATGTACAAATGGTTACGATCGATGGGGAAGACGCAAAGGATTTAGACGATGCTGTGAGTGGTCGTAAATTGCCAAATGGTAATTATGAATTAGGCGTACATATTGCAGATGTTAGTCATTATGTAACATCTGGGCAACCTATTGATAATGAGGCTTACAAACGTGGTACATCTGTATATTTAGTTGATAGAGTAGTACCGATGTTACCAGAGGTTTTATCCAATGGCATTTGTAGTTTAAATGCTCATGAAGACCGTTATGCTATGACGTGTATGATGGAAATAGATAAAGATGGTAAGGTTGTAAATTATCGTATTCGTCCATCTATTATCCATGTAGGACGTCGTTGTAGCTATAAAGAGGTCTATAAAGCATTAGAGGAAAATATTATTCCTCATGACTTACAAGACTTTATGCCTATGCTGCATGATTTGGCAGAAATCTCTAAGATTTTGAATCGAATGCGTCGTCGTAGAGGTGCATTGGACTTTGATTTTCCTGAGTACAAGGTATTACTTGATCATGATGGGACACCGTTGCGCATCGTAAAACGAGATCGTACCATGGCTGAACGACTTATCGAAGAATGTATGCTCATTGCCAATGAAACAGTGGCTACACATTTAGAGCATACACACCGTACATCGGTATATCGTATTCATGAGAATCCTAGTGAAGAAAAACTAGATTTATTCCAAAAGGTGCTTAATTATTTAGGTCAAAACTTAGTACTTAGTGCTGATGGTGTAACACCAAGAGATTTCCAAAAAATCTTAGATGTAGTAAAAGGGAAAGATATTGAGCAAGTAGCTCAAATTATGACCTTGCGTTCTATGCAACAGGCTAAATATAGCATCAACAATGTAGGGCATTTTGGGTTGGCATCTACATGTTACACCCATTTCACATCTCCTATTAGACGATATCCAGACTTAATGGTTCATCGCCTTCTAAAAGCTGATATGCATTGGAAAAATGGCTATTCTAAACGCGATGTGGACGAATCATTCTTAGCAGGAGCTGTTGAACATTCTTCTATGCAAGAACAAGTTGCTACAGAGGCTGAACGAGATACAGTAGATCTTAAAAAGACACAATATATGGTTCCATTTGTAGGAGAAGTCTTTGAAGGAACTATTTCTAGCATTACGTCCTTTGGGATGTTTGTAGAATTAGAAAATGGTATCGATGGCCTTGTGCATATGAGCATGATGAATGATGATTACTATTTCTTTGATGAAGAACATTTTGTGCTTGTAGGTAAGAGAACAGGTAAAACCTATCACTTAGGCGAAAAGGTAACTGTTACATTAGTAAAAGCCGATGTAGAAAAGAAACAGATCGACTTTGTACTAGGTGAAGTTAATAATCTAATGGCTATTCAAGAACAATTGCGAAGTGGTTCTGACTATGCAAGTAGTCGCGATGGTTTTGATGGTGGCAAAGGTCGTAAATCTTCGGGCAAAGGTCGTAAATCTTCGGGCAAATCTAGTAAAAAATCTTCCCGACGTGATAGCAGTAAATCTGGCCATTCTAGATATGATACTTTCAGTAAAAAATCTAACAAAGGTAAATCAAGTCGTAAGAAGTCTAATAAAACGACTAAGCGCAATCAATCTAAGAAATCTAAAAGTAAACGTAAACGATAGAGGTATATATGGCAAAACAATCTAGTCCATCTCTTATTGCTGATAATCGTAAGGCCCGTCATGATTTTAATATTCATGAAACCTATGAAGCAGGCATTGCTTTGACAGGTACTGAAATTAAATCGATACGTCAAGGTAAACTGAACTTAAAGGATAGCTTTTGTCGCATTGATAAAGGTGAACTCTTGTTGTATGGGGTTCATATCAGCCCATACGAACAGGGAAATCGCTTTAATCATGAACCTGAACGGACCCGTAAATTGTTGATGCATAAATCTGAAATCAATAAATTACATGCACAGGTTAAGGAGAAAGGATTCTCTTTAGTGCCGCTCAATTTCCATTTTAGCCATGGTTATGTAAAGGTAACTGTAGGTCTTGTAACTGGTAAAAAGTTATACGATAAGCGGCAAGATATGGCAGAACGCGATGCTAAGCGAGATATTGCAAAGCGTCTCAAAGAGCAACAAAAATATTAAAATAAAAAGATCGAGTCATAATGGCTCGATTTTTTTGTGATATTTGTCAACTTATTTTGTATTTTTAGTTGATAAATGTGTATATTGAAATTATAATGTAAACAAGAGAAGTGTTTGTGGTTGACATTTTCTAAGTAGAGGAGATCCATCATGAATCAGAACATTCGGTACATTACAGAGATTGCTATTTTAACGGCTATGATTACTGTGTTAGGTGCTATTAAAATACCTAATGTCATTCCAGGTATAGAATTTCAACTATCAGCCCCGTTAGCGGTAGCTATATGTGCCGTATTCGGATTTAAGAAATATATTATTAGTGGTTGTCTATCTAGTTTAATCGGCTTAGCGCTAGGTACCCAAACTATATTAAATGTCATGATTGCTATGCAATTCCGCCTCATTGTAGGGTTAATCCTTTGGATGTGCCATAATCATATGATCGGTATTATGATTTCAGGCCCAATTGCATCCGCCTTAGCACGGCTAACATTGTCTATTTATATTGGTAAGGCCGCATTACCTATGGTTGCCTTGGCAGTGCCTGGCATGATTTTTACGGTTATTATGGCTCCTGTATTTGTAAAAGTATTCCGTAAAATCCACAGTCAAGCACATCAAAATCATGTAATAAAAGGCAAGGTATCATAATGAGTGAATTATATAGTGTACGTATGCGTGCAGCACAAGGTGGTCCCCATGAAAAAGGGGGCCACCATATTTCTGGGGCAGAACGTATTGTAAAATTAGATGATGTTGGCGCTATAGCACAATCCTTAGCTGAACGTGCACTGCATCACAGTAAAGGAACAGCTGATTTTATAAATATTACTGTAGATTTAATCCCACCAGAGAAGATTACATATATAGACTGTCTAAAGGTAGAGGAACATAAAACTGGTAGTATTTATGAATCTCATCAATTGGCGACTGAACTATTAGATGGTCCTGCTATTAGTAAGACGGCTGTTCACAAAGCTATTTCTATGTTAAAAAGTTTAGATAGATCCATGCGTGGCGCTATGTTAGTAGATGCTATTACTGGTGAGCGTTTAGATACAGGCAATCGTGGGGTGCGTGTGAGTCACATGGACTCCTTTGACTCTCATGCATTAGGCGATAATGA
This sequence comes from Veillonella sp. ZSJB6, assembly GCF_051549505.1. Lineage (NCBI taxonomy): Bacteria > Bacillati > Bacillota > Negativicutes > Veillonellales > Veillonellaceae > Veillonella > Veillonella sp. ZSJB6. Next base: position 316,193 of record NZ_JBPUGE010000001.1, read on the forward strand.
ACATATGAGAGAGGCTTTAGTATTGGCCTCTAAGGTTCAATCCGCAGATGGTATTGTTGGTGAATTATGCTGGTCTGATGATCCAGATTATACAGTAGGCTATGTTGCTTGTAATGGCGTATACCATCGACTTCCCAATATGAAAGAATTAGGGTCTAATATAGGGGGACGCGTTTTCTTTATTCAATCTGATATAGATAGTGAAAGTGTAATTACGTATCTGGAGAGTGCTCCAGTACTTGTTCAACGGAGATAAAATGTACGAATTTTTTAAAGAACAATTAGATACTAAGGTACAGAATCATAATCTACGAACCTTAAAAGAATACTGCCCTATTGATGCAGTGCGAGTAAAACGAGATGATAAAGAATATTTGATGATGGCTTCAAATAACTATTTGGGCTTAACTTTTGATTCTCGTGTAATAGAAGGGGCCCTGAAAGGGACTCAACAATATGGAACAGGATCTGGTGGATCGCGCCTTGTATCTGGTACATTTCCATTATTTATAGAGCTCGAAAGGTCATTAGCTAAATTTAAGAATACTGAAAAAGCCCTTGTATTTAATACTGGTTATATGGCCAATGTAGGAACTATTTCTGCCGTAGCTGATAAGAATACTATTATTTTTAGCGATGCTCTAAATCATGCGAGTATTATAGATGGTTGCAGATTGAGTAGAGGGGCCGTAAAGGCTTACAGCCATTGTGATGTAGATGAATTAAAGTACTTATTAAAACAAGCAGATCGAAATGTACGTAAGCTTATAGTTACAGATGGTGTATTTAGCATGGATGGGGATATTGCACCACTAGATAAACTATATGAATTAAGTCGTGACTATAATGCATTACTCATGGTAGATGATGCTCATGCAACTGGAACTATTGGTAATGGTCATGGTACAGCGGCCTATTTTGGACTTGAAAAAGAAGTAGACATACAACTTGGTACATTGAGTAAATCTTTGGGCTCTGTTGGTGGCTATGTAGCTGCAAATAGCACTATCATAGATTATCTCGTTAATACGAGCCGTAGTTTTATATTCTCTACCGCATTATCTCCTGCTGATATAGGGGCTGCCTTAGCTGCACTACATATTCTTGAATCAGATATATCCGTTTTACGGCGTTTACATAAAAATGTAAATTATATGGCAGACCGATTGATTTCTATAGGAATTGATGCTACCAATGAAACACCAATTTTCCCAATCCTTATTGGACATAACGAGGATACATTAGCCGTTTCGAACTATTTGTATGAGGCTGGAATCATTGGAACTGCTATTCGACCACCTACAGTACCTATTGGTGAAAGTAGAATTAGACTAACGGTGACTGCTGCGTATAATAAAGAACAAATAGATTATGTGTGCCAATCACTGTATAATGCTATGAAACAGTTATAATCATGATAATAGATAATATATCCACTAAAGACAGGGATAAAAGAATCCTTGGATTGGTAAAGTTGTCAAATTTAGATATGTTGAAAAGGCTAAGAGTCGTGAATATACTGAATTGGTGAAGGTTTCATATAATTGACAGTAATACTAAATAGGCTTATAATTATGAGACCGACGCACGGGGATGTAAAGGTTTCGACAGGGGTGCGTGTGGTATAGATAGCGAGTCGGCGTTCCATGAGGCCGTTAAACGGTGGGAAAACATTTAAACGCAGAAGAAAATTTTGCATTAGCTGCATAAGCTACGTCCCTCATACTTGTGCCTACCAAGTGTGAATGGACGTCAAACCGTAGGCTGGCTTAATTCAGTTGTTCATATGAATTAGGCGAGACAATATGAACTGGGGTTGTGTAGCTTGTCTGTGAGCGGTAGCAACCTGAGATCTTAATCATAGACTGTGCTCGGAGAAGTCTATATGGCAACACTTTTGGACAGGGGTTCGACTCCCCTCATCTCCACCAATATTAAAGCTAAAGCTAGAAGAGGCGTGATTACTGTACAAACGCAGTAGTTACCTAATCTTCTAGCTTTTTTTAGTGTTCCTATATGTTCGCTTAAATACGTATTTATTCGCTTGAAATTTCCCCTTTATTTCCCCTTTATTTCCCCACGGAGCACAGATATTTAATTAGAAAATGTGTACACAAAGAATCTAAAATGTCAATAATTTTTATCGTTTTGATTGTGCACAATGAATATGAATTTATATAGATTTTATCTATGTTTTATAAAGGTGGAAGGGTATCGAAAAAATTGACTTTGTCTATAGAATCCTGTAAAATATATAAAGATATTTATGTAATTATGACACATAGATGAATAGTTTCGTGTAAAGGAGTACAGATAATGAAGTTCCGTTATTCCCGTATGTTAGCGGCTCTCGTTGTATCCGCTGTAATGGTTGCTGGTTGTGGCAGTAATCAACAGCAAGCAGGCGATGTGAGTGTCAATGCATACAAAATTACTGCAAGTGATGCACAGGTAAACCAAACCTATGCTGGTACAGTAGTTGCAGAAAACTCTGTAGCTGTACATGCTCGTGTAAGTGGTTACGTAGTTGAAAAATTTGTTAAAGGCGGGGAGCAAGTTGTAGCTGGCCAGCCATTATATCGTATCGATTCTCGTCAATACGAAGCTACTCTTGCTAATGCAGAAGCGCAAGCTGCTCAAGCTAATGCGACTTATAAAAATGCTGAAGTAGACCTTAATCGTTATGAAACATTAGCTCAACAAGATGCTATTGCGCAACAACGTGTAGATACACAACGCAGTACTGTAGAACAAGCTAAGGCAGCTTATGAAGCATACCAAGCATCCGTAAAAATTGCTCAAGATAACTATGGCGATACAATGGTATATGCACCATATTCTGGTACATTACGTATGGATGATATCGATATGGGTACATTTGTACAAGCAGGTTCTACAACATTAGTAACTATTGATTCTATCGATCCTATCTTTGTTGAATTTAGTATGACAGAGCAAGAATATCTTGACTTCATGAAAAATCCAACTGGCGATGATTCCAATGGTCCAAATATTCAATTAAAACTTGCTGATGGCGAAACGTATAATCAACCTGGTTCTATTGTTCAAGCCGCAAAAAGTCTTGATCAATCAACAGGTAAGCTTGTGTTGAAAGCATCTTTCCCAAATCCTGATCATTTGTTGTTGCCAAATATGTTTGCTACAGTAATTTCTCCTGGTCAAAAACTTAAAAATGCTATTCTTGTTCCTAGTCGCGCTATTCTTCAAATTATGGATAAAAACTTTATCTTTGTTGTAAATGCTGATGGTGTAGTAGAACAAAAAAGTGTTGAAGTTGGCGGTACAAGTGGTAGCGATACAATTATCAAAGCTGGTTTAGCACCTGGAGACACAATCATCGTTGATGGTTTGACTAAGGTTAAAAACGGTGCGAAAGTTAATGCTAAATTGCTTTCCAAAGAACAATTAAAAGCTACAAAATAGAAGGGGGCTAGATCGTGTCGAAATTCTTTATTAATCGACCTATCTTTGCCATCGTAATAGCCATTGTTATTACTTTGGTAGGTCTCATTTCTATGATGAACCTCCCGGTAGCTCGATATCCTCAAATTTCTCCACCTACAGTTCGTGTAAATACTGCCTATACTGGTGCAACGGCTCAAGTTGTAAATGATACCGTGGCTAGTGTTATTGAAACACAAATTGTAGGCGTACAAGATATGGACTATATGACATCTAGTAGCTCTAGTAACGGTAGCTACTCTTTGACTGTTCAGTTCAATCAAGGTACAGATGCCGATATGGATACGGTTAATACTCAAAACCGTGTTCAAGCAGCACTTGCACAGTTGCCTGCAGAGGTACAAGCAGTTGGTGTTACAACTACTAAATCCTCTGGTGATATGGCCTTGATTTTCTCTTTGAACTCCCCAAACGGTACATATGACTCCACATTCTTAAAAAACTATGGTACTAACTATATGATGGATGCCATCAAAGCTATTAAGGGTGTCGGTTCTGTACAAGAGTTCGGCTCTGACTATGCTATGCGCATTTGGTTAGATCCAGCGAAGATGCAAAATCTTGGTGTTACCATTTCTGAAGTAACGGCAGCTATTAAGGGGCAAAACTTACAGGCTGCGGCAGGTACAGTTGGTCAAAATCCTACTAATGGGGAGCAAGCATTCCAATATCCTATCAAAATTGAAGGTCGTCTTGTGACGCCTGAACAATTTGGCAATATTGCTATTAAAAGTTCTAATGGTAAGGTATTGCATCTAAAAGATGTTGCTCGCATTCAAATTGGCGCTAAAGGATATGACTTTATTGCTAAGTCCGCTCATAAAGAGGTTGCAGGTTTTGCTATTTCTTTACAAAATGATGCGAATGCATTAGAAACTATTGCGAATGTTAAGAAGGTACTAGATGAACAATCTAAATCTTTCCCACCAGATATGCAATATAACGTAGTTGTAGATAATACTAAATTCGTAAGTGCTTCCATTAATGAGGTAGAGCATACCTTTGTAGAAGCATTGTTACTCGTTCTTATCGTAGTATATGTGTTCCTACAATCCTGGAGATCTACGATTATTCCTATGATTGCTGTTCCAGTATCCTTGCTAGGTACATTTGGTGCTTTCGTATTGCTTGGTTTTTCCATCAATACGTTAACATTATTCGCCATGGTATTGGCAATCGGCCTCGTTGTTGATGATGCTATCGTAGTAGTAGAAGCGGTAGAGTATGAATTAAAATATAATGGCTTACCTCCGAAAGAGGCGGCTATTAAAGCGATGGAAAATGTACAAGGTCCTGTAATTGGTATTGCTTTCGTATTAGTCGCAGTATTCGTACCAGTTGCCTTTATGGGCGGTATGACAGGTATCTTATACAAACAATTTGCCCTAACAATCGCTGTGTCTGTTGTTATCTCTGCAATTGTAGCTCTTGTGTTAACACCAGCGTTATGTGCTACGATGTTGAAACCTCATACGCCTAAAGAGCGTGAAGATTGGGTGCATCGTCAGTTAAATAAATTCAATGCAGCTCTAGAACGTTTCAGCAATTGGTATGGTATTCAATTGGCTCGTTTAAGCCATCGTTTGAGCTTAACTGTTATTGCATTGTTAATCTTTGCTGGTGGTACTGGTTTAGTATTCCATTTCTTACCAACATCCTTTGTACCTGCAGAGGATAGCGGTTATTACATGATTGCTGTTAATGAGCCGCCAGGTGCTACATCAGAACGTACTATGGCTACACTTGAAAAAATCGCATCTTTCTTGGAAGGTAAAAATGATCCTGAAAAGCCTAAGGATGAACAATTATTCCAATCTGTGTTTACTGTAGCAGGCTTTGACCTCTTAGGGAACGGTCAAAAATCTAGTGCTGGTGTAATCTTTGCTACTATGTCTGACTGGAAGTATCGTACAACACAAGCTACATCCATTAACGCTATGATTGGTCAAACATTTGGTTTTGCTGCACAACGTGTTCCTGAAGCTACAGTTATTGCAATTAACCCACCATCTATTCCTGGTCTTGGTACTACTGGTGGCTTTAGCATGTACCTCATTAACAAAGCTGGTGACAGCCCACAAGTTATGGCGGAACGTGCTAATGAATTCTTAGCAGAAGCTCGTAAGAGTCCAGCAATTCAATCTATTTACACTACATTTGAAACATCTACACCATCCTTACAATTTGATGTGAATCGTGAAAAAGCGGCTCAAGATGGTGTGGCATTAGCTGATATCTTTACTACATTGCAAGGTTTCTATGGTAGTATTCAAGTCAATGACTTCACTACATATGGTAAAAACTATAAAGTAGTAGTTCAAGCTGAAGACGCTTATCGTCAAAATGCAGAACAGCTTAATATGTTGGCTGTTCGTAATAGCAAGGGCCTTATGGTTCCAGTATCTAACTATATTACGAAGGAACAAACAGGTACACCATCTAGTATCACTCGTTTCGATAATGCGATGGCTGTACAAATCGGTGGTTCTCAAGCGAATGGTTACTCCTCTGGTGACGCGATTAATGCATTGAAAGAGGCGGCAGCTAAAACTTTACCAGCCGGTTATACATATGACTGGGCAGGTCAATCTCGTGAAGAGTTGAAAGCTGGTTCTCAAACCATCATGATTCTTGGTTTAGGTCTAGTATTTGTATTCTTAATCTTAGCTGCCTTGTATGAATCTTGGAAGGTTCCATTTGCCGTATTGTTCTCTGTACCATCTGGTATGATTGGTGCTTCTTTAGTTCCATTCTTGTTGAACTTTACAGGTAGATATTCCTTAGCTAATGATATTTACATGCAGATCGGTCTCTTAACTCTTGTTGGTTTGGCCGCAAAAAATGCGATTTTGATCATTGAGTATGCTAAGATTCGTGTTGACGAACGTGGCATGAACGTTGTTGATGCTGCTATTGAAGCTGCAAAAATTCGTTTGCGTCCAATCTTGATGACATCCTTTGCGTTCATCCTTGGTGTATTGCCATTGGCAGTATCTACTGGTGCTGGTTCTGGTGCTCGTACATCCATGGGTATTACTGTAGTAGCAGGGATGACAACAGCAACATTGTTTGGTATCTTTATCATTCCAATGCTGTTCATCATCATTGAAACACTTGGACCTGGTTTGTTTACAAACCGCAAAAAAAATCACGACTAATCATTTACATTAGATAATTTTGTAGAATGACAAAAACACGTCACTACTTAGTAGTGGCGTGTTTTTTTATATAATTTATGATATAATAATATAGTTAAAAATCGGATTGACGTAAGTCGATATTAAGTATGAAATTTATATAAAAGAGGTATATTATGAGTGATGTAAAAACATATGTAGCAGGTCATAAAAGCCCTGATACAGATTCTATTTGTTCTGCTATTTCCTTTGCTAATTTTTTAACACAAATGGGTACACCCGCTACTCCAGTATGTGCAGGTGAAGCAAATAAAGAAACAACATATGTATTGAATCATTTTGGTTTTGAACACCCTCAAATCGTTAAGAATTGGGAAGAATTCGCTCCAGAAGGCGGCAACTTGTACTTAACTGACCACAACGAATCTAAACAAATCATTGATGGTTACAAATCCATGAATATGTGTGGCGTTGTGGATCATCACCGCATTGGTGACTTTGAAACTGATGGTCCTGTATTTATGCGTTTAGAACCAGTAGGTTGCTCCAATACAATCATTACTAAATTGTACATTGAAAACAATCAAGCAATCCCTAAAGCTATTGCAGGCTTGATGTTGTCTGCTATCATTTCTGATACTGTTTTATTCCGTTCTCCAACATGTACTGAAACAGATAAAGAAATGGCTCACAAATTGGCAGAAATCGCTGGTGTAGATATCGAGTCCTATGGCCTTGATATGTTAAAAGCTGGTGCAGATATTTCTGATTTGACTAACGACGATATCGTTCGTACAGACATGAAAGAATTCTCCGAAGCAGGTAAAACGATTTCTATCGGTCAAATTTCTGTTATGGATACAACAGATGTATTGGCTAAACAAGCTGAACTTGTAGCTGCATTAGAGGCTCTTCGCAGCGCTAATAACTATGATGCATCTTACATCATGGTTACAAATATTCTTGATGAAAGCACTACATTGTTATTCAGTGGTGATGTGGAAGCAGTAGTAACAAAAGCATTTGAAAAAGAAGTTAAAGACAATGGCGTATTCTTGCCAAATACTATGTCTCGTAAAAAACAAATCGTACCACCAATTCTTGGTGCTATGAAATAGTATAGTAGTATACAAAGGAAAAAGAACGTTGCTTGCAACGTTCTTCTTCTCTATTTATATGATTATGAAATTATAGTATATGTAAGGGCGATAGGGGTGTTCCGATGAATTCATTATTAACAGGTTTAAATAAAGAGCAACAACAAGCCGTTCAACATACGGAAGGCCCTTTATTGATTTTAGCTGGTGCTGGATCTGGTAAAACAAAGGTGTTAACCGTTCGCATTGCACATTTATTGGCTCAAGGTGTTAATCCATATGAAATCTTGGCGATTACATTTACCAACAAAGCGGCTAAGGAGATGAAGAGCCGTGTAGAAGGTCTTGTTGGGGATGTAGCCAATCGTATTTGGCTTAGCACATTTCATAGCTTCTGTGCGAAATTCTTGCGTTTTGAATTAGACAACTTCTTAGGTTATAACAGTAACTTTACAATCTACGATACATCTGACTCTCAAGCTGTTATTAAGGCTGCTTTAAAAGCATTAAACCTCGACGATAAATACTATCCTGTAGGTGCTATGATTGGTGCCATATCTGATGCAAAAAATAAATTGTTATTTGCCTCAGATTTTAGAAAGCAAGCAAGAGACTTTTACCAACAAAAGGTTGCTGATGTATATGAGTATTATGAACGGGAATTGCGTAAGAATAATGCTCTAGATTTTGATGATCTTTTATTGGTAGCTGTTAAATTATTGCAGTCCAATGAGGCTGTGTTAGATAAATATAGCAAGCGTTTTCGTTATGTTATGATCGACGAGTATCAAGATACGAACCATGCTCAATATTTATTGGCTAAATTATTAGCCTCTCATTGGAAAAACATTGCCGTTGTAGGTGATGCTGATCAAAGTATCTATGCATGGCGTGGCGCAGATATTCAAAATATCTTGGACTTTGAAAAGGATTATCCAAACTGCACATCTATCAAGTTGGAACAAAACTACCGTTCTACAAAGATTATTCTTGATGCAGCCAATGCAGTAATTGAAAATAACGAAGGTCGTCCTAAGAAAAATTTATGGACCGATAAGACAGAAGGGGCTAAAATTCAGCATTTTACGGCTCAGTCTGAACATGAAGAAGCTGCTTTCATCGGCGATACTATCGCTAAAAAGCACGATATTCATGGTGTGCCTTATGGTGATATGGCTATTTTGTACCGTACAAATGCTCAATCTCGTGTACTTGAAGAGGCACTTATCAAACGGGCTCTGCCATATACGATGGTAGGGGGCACGAAGTTCTACGATCGTAAAGAAATTAAGGACGTTTTAGCTTACTTACGCGTGTTATACAATCCATTCGATGATTTGAGTTTATTGCGTATCATCAATGTACCTAAGCGTAGTATTGGTGCTACTACAGTGGCAAAACTACAAGATTATGCTCGTGCAAATGGCACGTCCTTGTTTATGACATTAACACAGCTGCATCTAGTAGATACGATTAAAGGTAAGACAAAGGAAAAGTTAGAAGAATTCGGCATCCTTATCTTTACTCTTGTAGCTGAAATGGAAGATAAAACGGTACTTGATATCTTAGAATCTATTCTTGATAGAACCGGATACTTGGCACAATTAGAAGAGAGTACAGATCCACAAGATCAGGCTCGCGCTGAGAATATCGGTGAACTTTTATCTGTAGCTAAAGACTTCCAAGATACAAATCCAAATGGTACAGTGGAAGACTTCTTGGAACAAGTAGCACTCGTAAATGATGTTGATTCTTTCGAGCAAGAAGAGTCTAAAGTGACATTGATGACATTACATGCTGCGAAAGGTCTGGAGTTCCCTATTGTATTCTTAGGTGGCTTGGAGGAAGGTTTATTCCCTCATAGTCGCACCTTGATGAATCCTGAGGAAATTGAAGAGGAACGCCGCCTTGCTTATGTAGGTATTACTCGTGCTGAAAAGGAATTATATATTTCTAATGCCACTACGCGTACCGTATTTGGACGCACTAGCAGCTATTTACCATCTCGTTTTATCGATGAAATTCCAGAAGAGTTAGTAGATGGTTTGCGTGCTAAGCGTAAAGTACCTGATGATATTAAGCGTCATGTGCCGCAACATATGAGTGTCACAAGCCGACCAGTTACAAAGCCAATCGTTCGCAATGAAGTAATTGCCGATTGGAAGGTTGGCGATACGGCTATTCATAGTAAGTGGGGCAATGGTAAGGTTATCAATGTTGCCGGCGAAGGGGCTGGTATGAAGCTGACAATTGAATTCCCCACACAAGGTGTACGTGTAGTAATGGCAAAATTTGCACCTGTTAAGAAGGGATAAAACTTGTGTATGGCAGTTAACCTCTCTACATTACTTGTTAGGAACGTATAGAGTGTTACTGCACAGTAAAAGGGATGTAATATGAATCCGAAAGATAGAATTAAAGAGTTACAACAAGAGCTAACTCATGCGCAGTATTTATACTACGTAAAAGATGCTCCTACAATGAGTGACTTTGAATATGATAAAAAATATCGTGAGCTTGTTGATTTGGAAACAGCTCATCCTGAATATATTGTGCCATCATCTCCAACACAACGGGTAGGCATGAAGGTGGAAGGTTCTTTTGAAAAGGTCGTCCATGGCCGCCCTATGTTGAGCTTATCTAATGTATTTAGTGCTGATGAAGTACGTGCATTTGCTAGCCGTGTAGAGAAGGAATTAGGTCATAAGCCTTCTGCTTATGTGGTAGAACTTAAAATCGATGGTTTAGCTGTTAATTTACACTATGAGAACGGCATGTTTGTACGTGCTGTAACACGTGGTGATGGTCGCGTTGGTGAAGACGTAACTGCTAATGTGCGTACTATTAAATCCATTCCTTTATATCTAGAGGATGCGCCAGAATTTATCGAGGTTCGCGGTGAAGCATATATGCCTCATAGTGAATTTAAACGTATAAATGAAGAACGTGACGAAGAGGGCTTGCCTACCTTCGTAAATCCTCGTAATGCAGCAGCTGGTTCTTTGCGTCAGCAAGATCCTGCCATTACGGCGAGTCGTAATTTAGCATTCTTTGCCTATGCAATCGGCTCTGAAGTGGGGGCCAATATTCATAGTCAAGAGGAATTGCTACAAAGTCTAGAAACGTTCAAGTTTTCTGTAAATCCTCATTATCGCGTATGTAAAACAATTGATGAGGTAATCGAAGCTATTAATTATTGGGGTGAAAAGCGTCATGAGTTGCCTTACGACACAGATGGCATGGTAATTAAGGTTAATAGTTTTGACGACCAAGAGGTACTTGGTAGTACTGCAAAGGATCCTAAATGGGCAACAGCATACAAATATCCACCAGAAGAAGTGGAAACCATTCTTAAGGATATCACTATCAATGTGGGGCGTACGGGGGTTCTTACACCAACTGGTGAATTGGAATCTGTATTCGTATCCGGTACAAACGTAAGTCGTGTTACATTACATAATCAAGACTTCATCAATGAAAAAGATATTCGCATTGGTGACCACGTGATCATTCACAAGGCAGCCGAGATTATTCCAGAGGTTATTCGCGTAGTTCCAGAAAAACGAACTGGTTCTGAAGTGCCTTTCACAATTCCTAATACATGTCCTGTATGCGAATTTCCTGCAGTTCGACGTGAAGGTGAAGCCGCTGTTCGTTGTACCAATAAACATTGTCCTGCCATTGAAAAGGAACAAATTATCCATTTTGCATCTCGCGATGCTATGAATATCGATGGTCTCGGGCCTAGCATTGTAGAAAACCTAATCAATAATAAGTTGATTACTAATGTGGTGGATTTATATCATTTAACGGTAGATCAACTAGTTACCATGGACCGAATGGGTAAGAAGTCTGCTGAGAATTTGGTGAAAGCCATCGCAGACTCTAAAACTCGTGGGTTAGACCGCGTATTGTATGGCCTCGGTATTCGCCTAATTGGATCTAAAGCAGCCGGCACAATTGCAAGTGTTGTAAAATCTATGGAACGATTCATGACTATTACTAAGGAAGAACTCGTTGCAGTAGAAGAGATTGGTCCTACTATGGCTGATAGTATTGTTGAATACCGTCAAGATCCTGCTCATGTAGAAATCATTGAAGGTTTAACAGCGGCAGGACTTAAGATGACTGTAGATGTTGTTGAAGCAGCAGGCAACCAAATGGAAGGCGAAATCGTCGTTCTCACAGGTAAACTTGAAGTTATGGGCCGCAGTGAAGCTGGTAAGATTCTTGAAGCTCATGGGGCTAAGGTGACAGGTTCCGTCTCTAAGAAAACAACCCTTGTTATTGCTGGCGAAGACAGTGGTAGTAAGCTTACTAAAGCAAATGAATTGGGTATTCGTGTTATGAATGAAGAAGAGTTTGTAGAACTCCTACGCGAACTCGGAGAAATCCAATAGACATACATTCTTACAATTTTTTGAAAATATATATTATTTGCTTTATAATAAGTAATTATGAAAGGATGTGTTCCGATGAAAATCAGCCAAGAGGAAATTAAAAAGATCGCCTTACTTTCACGATTGGAAGTTAAGGAAGAACATATGGCACATGTAGAAAAAGAGTTATCCGATATCTTGACTTATGTTGCTGAACTAGATGCATTAGAGCTTAATGATGTAGAACCAATGGCTCATGCAGTACCATTGAACAATGTATTTAGAGAGGATGAAACAAAACCATCCTTAGACCATGATTTAGCTTTGTCCAATGCTCCAGAAGCAGAGGATGGGTACTTTAAAGTACCTCGCGTTGTACAAGAATAGGAGGTTTCGCTGTGGCAACAATTCATGAATTACACAAGAAACTAGTGAATAAAGAAATCAGTGCCGTTGAATTGACGAATGCTGTTATTGCACATAAAGCGAAAGTGGAACCGACTGTACATGCGTACTTATCCGATTCTCATGATCGTGCTTTAGCTACAGCTAAGCTTGTAGATGAAGCAATTGCTAAAGGTGAAGCTATTTCTCCATTGGCAGGTATCCCTGGTGCAATTAAAGATAATATTTGTATTAAAGATGAACCTGCAACATGTGCATCTAAAATGTTAGAGAACTTTGTACCTCCATACAATGCGTCTGTTATTGAACGTTTACAAGATAATCAATTTGTAAGTCTTGGTAAACTTAACATGGACGAATTTGCTATGGGTGGTTCCACAGAGAACTCTGCATTAGCAAAAACGACTAACCCTTGGAATGCAGATTGCGTACCAGGTGGTTCTTCTGGTGGTAGTGCTGCAGCTGTATCTAGTGGCTCTGCAATTTGGGCTCTTGGCTCTGATACTGGTGGTTCTATTCGTCAACCAGCGTCCTTCTGTGGCGTTGTAGGTTTAAAACCAACATACGGTAATGTATCTCGTTATGGTTTAATCGCCTTTGCATCCTCTTTGGACCAAATTGGACCTATTACTCGTGATGTAACAGATGCTGCTTTAGTATTAAATGCAATCTCTGGTCATGATGCGAAAGACTCCACATCCATTCCAGGTGCTCGTGTAGACTACACTACAGCTCTTGTAAATGATGTAAAAAATCTTAAAATCGGTGTGCCAAAAGAATTCTTTGGCGAAGGTCTCAATAGCGAAGTTCGTAAAGCTATGGAAGAGGCTATCGAAACATATAAAAAATTAGGTGCTGAAATCGTTGAGGTTTCCTTGCCTAACTCTAAATATGCGTTGTCTGCATACTATATCATCGCATTGGCAGAAGCTAGTTCCAACTTGGCTCGTTATGACGGTGTAAGCTATGGAATGCGCGTATCTGCAGATAATCTTGTAGATATGTCTACTAAAACTCGTACAGAAGGTTTTGGCCCTGAAGTACAACGCCGTATCTTGTTAGGTACCTATGTATTGAGCGCTGGTTACTATGATGCTTACTATTTGAAAGCATTAAAAGTACGTCGCCTCATTAAAAATGAATTTGATGAAGCATTCTCCAAAGTGGATTTGATTTTAACACCAACTGCACCTAATACATCTTATAAATTTGGTGAAAAAGCAAATGATCCATTGGCAATGTACTTAGAAGATATCTGTACAGTACCAGCAAACCTTGCAGGTATTCCAGGTATTAGCATTCCAGCAGGTATGAGTAGCAGCAATTTGCCAATTGGCTTACAATTGCTTGGTCCTGCTATGGGTGAAGAAACATTGTTACGTGCTGCTTTCACATTTGAACAAGCACGTCCAGATTGTCAATTAGTAGCACCAACTGGGGAGGTTTCTCTATGAGTAGTAAATACGAAACAGTCGTTGGTTTAGAGGTTCATACAGAGCTTAAGACTAAGTCTAAAATCTTCTGTGGTTGTACCACTGAATTCGGCGGCGATCAAAATACACATGTATGCCCAGTATGCCTTGGCTTACCTGGTGCTATGCCTGTGTTAAATAAACAAGTAGTGGAATTTGCTATCAAAGTAGGTTTAGCATTGAACTGTGAAATTCTAAACTTTAACAAATTTGACCGTAAAAACTACTACTATCCAGATTTGCCTAAAAATTATCAAACATCTCAATATGATTTGCCAATTTGCTTGAATGGTCATTTAGACATCGAAGTAAATGGTGAAACTAAACGCATTGGTATTACGCGTATTCACATGGAAGAAGATGCAGGTAAACTCGTTCACAGTGGTAACACTATTTCCGATTCTAAATCTTCTAACGTTGACTACAACCGTACAGGTGTTCCTCTTCTTGAAATCGTATCTGAACCAGATATTCGTTCCGGTGCAGAAGCAAGAGCATATGTTGAAAAACTACGTTCCATCTTGCAATACTTAGAAGTATCTGACGGTCGTATGGAAGAAGGTTCCTTGCGTGGTGACTGTAACGTATCCGTACGTTTGCGCGGTACTAAAGAGTTTGGTACGCGTACAGAAACTAAGAATGTTAACTCCTTAACAGCTATTCAAAAGGTTGTTGAATATGAAGCCTTGCGTCAAGCTAAGTTGATCGAAGCTGGCGGTAAAGTAGATCAAGAAACACGTACTTGGGATGATGCTCAAGGCATTACTATTGGTATGCGTAAGAAAGATGAAGAAAACGATTACCGTTACTTCCCTGAACCAGACTTGGTACCAATTGTAATTACGGACGAAAAAATTGAAGAAGTACGTCGTGCGCTACCTGAATTGCAAGATGCTAAGATTGAACGCTTTGTATCTGAATATGGTTTGTCTCGTGAAGACGCAACAATCCTTACTGTATCTCGTAAAACTGCAGATTTCTTAGATGCTACTGTAAAAGCAGGTGCAGATGCTAAGACTGTTGCTAACTGGATGCTTGGTGACTTGTCCAAGATGATTAATGAAAGTGGTTTAACATTCGCTGAATCTAAAGTAAGCCCAGAAAACTTGGCTGGTATGATTGCCCTTATCGATAAAGGTACAATCTCTGGTAAAATTGCGAAAAAAGTTATCGTATCCATGTGGGAATCCGGCAAGGATGCTGATACTATCGTAAAAGAAGAAGGTCTTGTTCAAATTACAGATACTGGTGCTATTGAAGAAATTGTTAAGCAAGTTATTGCTAATAATCCACAACCAGTGGCAGATTTCAAAGGTGGCAATGGTAAGGCTATTGGTTTCTTAGTAGGTCAAGTTATGAAGGAATCTAAAGGCCGTGCTAACCCTGGTATGGTAAATCAATTGCTTCAAAAATACTTGAAAGACTAATTTGCCCGTTAGCCTATAGTCATATAAGCAATACAAACAAAAATATCCCCTAGAGATATATGAATTTATATCTATAGGGGATATTTATTTGCATTTTTATCATAGAAATATGGTATAATAAGTTGTATAAAATTAATTATTATTTTGGTCATATAAAGGACGTAACGATGTCTGATCAACACAATACAAATAACAATCAAAATACATATAGAAATAATGAACGTAGCGATAGCTTTGGTAGTAATGCTCACTTCGGAGAGCCAAATACACGGGTATTATCTGATGATGAACGCCGTGACTTTGATGGTGTAACCATTGAAGAGGTAGGAGACTCTGTTCATGTGGACTCTACACCTAGTAATATGAACGAAGAGTATCAACGCGGTGAAGAGTACAATCAATATGGCCCTCATGTTAAGGTGTATAGCTTTAATAGTACGAGTTGGCTAAGTCGTATTGTTTTAATTATCATTCTAGCAATTGTATTAGCAGCTGTAGTATTTTTTGGTGGCATTATCCTATCTGTTGTAGGGGTTGTCATTTTAGTGGGAGCTATTGTTTCCTTTATCTTTGGCCTCTTTTAATGGTATAATATATATATTATGACTAGACGGTGGCTGAGCCATTCGATGATATAAAGGGGACCTATGAACGTAGTTTTATCCACATTAAACTCAAAATTTATACATTCCTCCCTGGCTTTGCGATATCTCAAAGCCTACGGGCAGGCTCACGGACAGGCATACGATATAGTAGAATATACTATTAATATGCCTGTTTTACATATTCTTAGCGATATTACAGAGCGCAATATAGATGTATTGGGCTTTGCTTGCTATATCTGGAACATTGAAATGACCTTACATGTGGTGGACATGGTGAAAGCAGTTCGACCAGATATTAAAATTATCTTAGGCGGTCCGGAGGTATCTTTCACTGCCGATGAAATTCTAAATCGTTGCCATGCTGTAGATTATGTTGTACAAGGCGAAGGGGAAGAAGCCTTTTATAAACTCATTAGCGCACTAACAAATGGCAAGGATGGCCTTACAGAGGAAATTGCTGGCGTTCGTGGGCGCCATATTACAGGTCAACTTATGGGATCCACTGAGGCCGTAGAGGTTAAAGATCTTAGCACTATTCCATTTCCATATGTAGAAGAGGATATGATTGATTTAGAACATAAAATTATCTACTATGAGTCCTCTCGTGGTTGTCCGTTCTCTTGTCAGTATTGCTTATCTGGCAATAAGAATACAGTGCGATTCTTCCCACAAGAGCGAACTTTTAAAGAATTACAATGGTTTATCGACCATAAGGTAAAGCAAGTTAAGTTTGTAGATAGAACATTTAACTGTGCACCACATCATCATCGTCCATTGATGGAATTTATGCGAGATGCCAATACAGAGACGAACTTCCATTTAGAAATGGAACCGGAGCTCATGACGGAGTGGGAAACCAATATTCTTTGTGAAACACCACCAGGGCGTATTCAAATCGAAGTGGGCGTACAAAGTACACATAAGAAAACGTTAGATGCTATCAATCGATATAATGATTGGCCGTACATTCAAAAGGCAATTCGCCCTATTATTGAGGCGGGACGCACACATGTACATATGGATTTAATTGTAGGCTTACCTTACGAAAATAAAGCACGATTTGGATTATCCTTCAACGATTTATTTAGCTTACAACCTCATGCGCTACAAATAGGGTTCTTGAAACTATTAAAAGGCTCTGGTGTACGCCGTATGGAGGAATACCAATATATTAGTGATCCATTAGCTCCTTATGAGGTTTTGAGTACCCATGTATTGCCATATAGTGATGTACGATTCTTAAAGCATTTTGAAGATGTATTTGAACGCTTCTATAATAGTGAACGCTTTAGAACTGTCTTTGGCTATATTGGTAGCAAACTCATTAAGGAGCATACTGATACATCCATAACTGGGGAAGATACAGTAACAAATCATGTACCACCTATGAAAAAGTATGATCCTTCTAAAGTGGAGCCTAAAAAAGACGCTTTTTCTTATTTCTGTGAAATGACACAAGCTTGGCTCGATGCAGGCAATCACAAGGTTAACTTGAAAGATATCGACCAAATCGAGTTCTTATATAATTTCTTCTTGGCTAAAGGCGACAATGTAGCGGCCGAATTACTACAGTACGATACACTTGTTAGCTATCGTGGGAAGGTTCGAAGCGAAGCCGTTGGTTTGCCGAAGCAGACAAAAGAGCTTTTACAAGAAGGGGAAGCATTCTGGCGCAACGAAGAGATTGCATCTCAGTATATTCCAAACTATACATTTAAAGAATGGCGCAAGATTCGCCAGCAATATGTGGAAATGCCGATGTCTAAGGAGACGGCACATGTATTAGGTATAGATAATGTACCTAATACACCATTTACAGTTGTAATAGACGTAAATAAAGAGGTAAAACCATTTATACGTCCTGAAATAGAGGCTTGTTAGTAATACAAAAATAATTTATTTAATTTTAATAGTCGAAATATTACATAACAAGTGATGATTGGTTAGTTAAATAGGAGTGTTATGACCGATACAACGAGACCAAAACGATACCGCATGGTATCTAAATATTATAAAGAAACCTATGGGGAAAAGGTTTATAAATTACCTGTTGCGTTGCCCCTAACTTGTCCTAATCGGGATGGTTCGGCAGGTGTAGGAGGATGTACCTTCTGTGGTGAAATCGGTGCGGGCTATGAAAATCGTCCTGCTTGGATGACAGTGCGCATGCAATTAGAGGAAAACATTGCTCATATAGGTCCTAAATATAAGGCGAAAAAATTTATACCCTATTATCAAAACTTTAGTAACACCTATTTGGGACTTGATGACTTTAAAAGCTATATGGAGCAAGGCTGTATCGACGAAGCGGTAGGCATTGCTATTGCAACAAGACCAGATTGTATTGCCGATGAATATTTGGAAATACTTGCTGACATTAGAGACCGCTTTCAAAAGGATATTTATATTGAATTAGGATTGCAAACGGTCAATTATGATACCCTTGAAAAGATTAATCGTGGCCATGATTTAGCTCAGTTTATTGATGCTGTATTGCGCATCAAACGATATGGATTTAATGTCACAACCCATATGATTGTTAATTTACCTTGGGATACAATGCAGGATACCATCGAAGGGGCCCGTATTTTGTCAGCCCTTGGCGTAGATCAAGTAAAACTGCATGCTTTATATATCGTTAAAAATACATTGATGGCTAAGTGGTATCAAGAGGGGCAATTCACCTTAATTAGTGCCGAAGAATATGCTGATCGGGTTGTTAATTTTGTACGTCACTTGCATCCTGATATTGTATTACAACGTCTTGTCGGGCGAGCACCTGAAGATAATACGTTATTTACGAACTGGTCCATGGGGTGGTGGCGCGTTCAAGATTTGATCGATGATAAGTTAGACGAACTAGATGCTCATCAAGGTGATTTATGTGATTATTTAAACGGCAAAGCCGTTCGTAAGTTTATAGATTAGGAGGTTATATGAGCGAACAAGTTTTTACATTTCCTACATATGACCTAGCACAATCCATACTAGGTCAACATAATCGATATTTGCATATGATGCTTGAAGTCATCTCTGTAGATGTAGTGGCACGCGGGGATACTGTGGTTATCAAGGGCGATGAAAAGCAAGTAGAGGCCCTGTATCGCACCTTAGAAGAACTAGTATTCCTATACAGAGAAGGTAGTACCATCACTGAGTCCCAAGTTCGTATTGCGGCCAAACTCGTAGCGAACGGTAAAGCTGATGCTGTACATACTATGTTTGAAGATACCTTATCTGTTAATATGCGCGGTAAAAATATTACGCCTAAAACGGAAGGTCAGAAATACTATGTAGATAGCATCCGTAAAAATACCATTACCTTTGGCATAGGCCCTGCTGGTACAGGTAAAACATTCCTAGCCGTAGCGTTAGCTGCATTTTATTTAAAAAACCGCAACGTAGATAAAATTATTTTGACTCGTCCTGCTGTAGAGGCTGGTGAACGGTTGGGCTTCTTACCTGGCGAATTACAAGATAAGGTAGATCCATATTTGAGACCTCTTTATGATGCATTACATGAAATGTTTGGCATTGAGCAAGTACAACGCTTTATGGAACGCGGTACTATAGAGGTAGCACCACTAGCATATATGCGTGGTCGTACCTTAGAAAATGCGTTCGTTATTCTAGATGAAGCACAAAATACGACGGCTGAACAGATGAAAATGTTCTTAACCCGTTTAGGTAATAATTCTAAAATGGTTGTGAACGGTGATAAAACACAAATTGACTTGCCACCACGTGTTGTGTCTGGTCTCGGCGAGGCTGAAAAGGTATTGCGTCATGTACCTGGTATTAATATGGTTTACTTTAGCGACCAAGACGTTGTTCGTCATGATTTAGTAGGTCGCATTGTAAAAGCTTACGATGCATATCACGAACGTAAGTTAGCTGGTGAGACTGCAGAATCTAATGCAGTATCCAAAGAGAATGTAGCGAAAGGATAAGCATGTATATAAATATTAGCTATGATGAAGGAGTTCAAGAGGATTCCAATATTGAGGCCGTTATCCGTAAGGTCTGTGATGAAGTAAGTCGCGTATATGGCCTTGAAGAAGATGAAATGAGTATTTTACTCTGTGATAATGCTAAAATTCACGAGCTTAATAAGGAGTATCGCGGTATCGATAGACCAACCGATGTATTGTCTTTTGCCCTTAATGAAGGGGATGATTACGAAGGTAGTGAAGAGGAACATCACTTACTCGGCGATATGATTATTTCCTTAGAGCGTACTCGTGAACAAGCTATTGAATATGGACATAGCTTTGAACGAGAATTAGCGTATTTAACGACTCACAGCTGCTTACATATTTTAGGCTATGACCATATGAACGACGAAGATAAAAAAGAGATGCGTACCGAAGAGGAATTTATCTTAGGTAACCTCGGTTATGTGCGGGAGGATGCACCATACAATGAATAAGAACGAACATTTTAAATCTGGCTTTGTTGCCGTTGTAGGACGCCCTAATGTTGGTAAATCTACATTAATTAATGCCCTTATTGGCGACAAAATTGCTATCGTATCCGATAAGGCTCAAACAACGCGTAATCGTATTATCTGTGTATATACAGATGAAGCAAAACAAATTGTCTTCATGGATACGCCAGGTGTACATAAGCCAAAACATAAATTAGGTGAATTCATGGTAGACGCTGCCATTGAGTCCTTAAAAGAAACAGAAGCTGTTTTATTTGTAGTAGCAGGCAATGAAAAGCGAGGACCTGGGGACAACTTCATTATTGAACAATTGAAACGTGTAAAGGTTCCTGTTTTCTTAGTTGTTAACAAGATTGATACCCTCAAAAAAGAAGAGCTTTTAGAAGCCATCGTTTCTTATCAAGATGCATATCCATTTGCAGGGGTTATTCCTATTTCTGCAAAGGATAAAGAGAACTTAACTGAAGTTCTTAAGGTATTAGAGGAAACATTACCTGAAGGTCCGCAATACTTCCCAGAAGATATGATTACGGATCAACCAGAACGTTTAATTATTTCCGATATCGTACGCGAAAAAATCTTATTGTCTACTCGTGATGAAATTCCTCATGCTATCGCTGTAGACGTAGATGAAATGAAAACTCGTGATGATGGCACAACCTATATTCGCGCTACTATCTACTGTGAACGAGATTCCCAAAAGGGCATCATTATCGGTAAAAAAGGGGCCTTGTTAAAACAACTTGGTGCTGAAGCGCGTGCAGATATTCAAAAACTATTGGCCACAAAGGTGTACTTAGACCTTTGGGTTAAGGTTAAAAAGGATTGGCGCAATAAATCCGGCATGTTATCTGAACTTGGTTATAGAAAATAAATTTTGTTATAATAAAAACTAACATGTTTTCTCAATTGTATGAAAGGAATTAAGATGGATAGTGTAGATGGCCTGTTACCCATAGGGTTTGGTCTTGTATGTATATTTTTAATTAACTTTTTTGTGGTTGCAAAGTTCTCCTTTGCTCGTCTTCGTAAAGAGCATGTAGAGGATATGGATATTCTCTTGGAAAAGGATCGAGAGTTTTTATTAAAGCTCTATCAAAACCCTGAGTATTTCTTAAATACGACTCAGTTTTTGATTTTATTCTTTATTTTAGCTCTTGCTGGAACTGGCACCTATGTATTTGATAATATCGTAAATCAACTTGTATCGGTATTTAATGTACATAGTACATGGATGCACTTTGTACTAGATATACTTTTATTGCTATTTATTAGCTTAATTGTTCTTATCTTTGGTGAAATCGTACCTAAAGCATTAGGCCTATCCTTCCCAACAAAGTACGTAAATACCTATTGCCGTATTGTAGTAGCTGCTGGTCGCTTGGTATATCCGTTTATTTGGATTGCTAGCAAAATCTCTACGGTTATTTTGGGCTTTTACAAAACAAAATATTTAACAGAGCTAGACCTTGTATACTCTGAAGAAGAAATCCGTATGATGATTTCTCGAAGCCATGAAGAAGGTCAACTAGACCAAGTGGAATCTGAGTTGATCGATAATGTATTTAACTTTGTGGACCGTAGAGCCAAAGAGGTTATGGTACCTCGTCAAGATGTGGACTGTATTTTCGTTGAAGACGGCTATGATGAAGCGATGAAATTTATTCGTTCTAAAGCACATACACGTTATCCTCTATGTGTGGAGGATAAGGATCATATCATCGGTCTTGTTCATATTAAGGACCTCATGGAGCGTCCTAACCAAGCACGTAAAGATTTGCGTAATGTAAAACGAGATATTTTAACTGTGCCAGAAGTAATGAAATTATCTACATTACTACAATACATGAGAACTCGCCGTATTTATCAAGCTGTTGTTGTAGATGAGTATGGTGGTATGGTTGGTCTCGTAGGGCTTGAAGATATTATTGAAGAGCTCGTTGGGGATATTCAAGACGAACATGAACCGCACTTACCAGCTAAAATCGCTTATACAGATGGATCCTTTGAATTTGATGGTAAGGTTCTCGTAGACGAAGTAGAAGAAATGATGGACATTGAAATCGACGATTCTGACTCTGATACAATCGGCGGCTATGTATTTGGTCTCTTAGAACGGACGCCAATCGTTGGTGATACGGTCGATGCATTGGGATATACCTTTGAAGTAACACAAATGCAAGGGTATCGCGTTTCTCGTATTAAAGTAACACCTTTACCGGTAGAGGAAACAACGGAAGAAGAACATGAAGAAGCTTAATGGTGGTTTTAACACACCTGCCATCGTCATTAGTCGAAAAAAACATAAGCTATACTCCGTATTTACTTTTATCACACCTAGCTTAGGGCTCATTCGTGCATCCATACCGCATAAGCGTATGATGACCATGCGTAATAGTTCCTATTTACGTCCCTTTAGTGCCATGTATATTACAGTGGTACCTGATGGTGAATATGTAAATGTAACACAAATCGATGGTTCCTATGTGGTAGAATCGTTAGATGTGAATTTAGATAATATTGCTTACGCTGCAGTCGCAAGTGAGCTCATTCAAGAGCTATTTGCTATGTACGATGTAGAACGCAAGGTGTTTGATACCGTTGTAAACTACTCCAAGCAAATTCGGCGCCGCAACGTACAGCTCGGAACGATAATGCTTGGTTGGCAATTATTATCCCTCGCAGGTGTTGTACCTAGCGCTAATGCTTTTTTACATGAGGATGGTATTGAGCCATTCTGGTTGCAGGTGCGAGAAACCACGAATCTGAGTATTTCTCGTTCTGTGAAAGCTGGATTACCACAAATTCTCGCTTATCAGTGGGGCGAAGATACACCTATAGAACTTCCAAAAATAATTTGGAAGGAACTTGAAAAGCTACTATTTGCATACTGCGAGCAAGAAATCGGTAAACCATTACAAAGCGTTAAGTTTTTAAATTCCATAATTTAATGATAGTAAAAGGCAGTTTGAGAAATCAAACTGCCTTTTGTTGAAATATATTATGAGGTACTATATGGATACAATATTCTCTTCGTTGCCTATCGAAAAAATAAATGAAGAAAAAACTTTAGATTTACAAGAAATCCAACAGATATATAATTTTCTTTTAACTAATGACTATTATGTATCTGCTGATTATGGGGTAATAAATAAGTTATTTCAAACGATGGTTTTAAATAATAGTTGGGATCCCAAAATGGCACTCAGATACTTTGACTATTTATGTTTTCTAAGTTGGGAATATGAAGCTATCATTGTTAGAGATCTTCTATTAGACAATCATGTTAGCTTAGCTGGTGAATTTTGTTTAGATACAGAATTGGTAAAAGATGGACTAAGTTATTTTAGAGATGATGCTATTTGGAGAGGGAAAAATTATTATGATGACACTATTCCAGCATGTATGTCTGAATGGGCCATTTATTATGATGAACAAGATCAAAGGTTTCATAAAGTGGAACCGTCAATGATAGAAAATATTGTTATTGAGGTAATTGACGCTGAACAGGGCATTTATATGATTGAAAAAAATAATACTGATTGACAATTTTCCCCCTGTATTGCTAAAATATTGTGTATAATATATGCGATGAAGCAGAGTAGTAAACCCCTCTAGCGAGTGAGGATGGTGTAAGCTCACATTTGGTTGAAGGCGCTGTAGAGCATTGGCAGGAACGCAGGTATCTGTTAGTAAAGGCCAACATAGAAAAAAGAGGGCGCAAGCCAAATAGGGTGGAACCGCGGGTATACTCGTCCCTGTAACGTTTTTCGTTACAGGGACTTTTTTGTTTGTAACGAAATGGTTGATTTTATGTCGGTTGTGTAAAGTGGAGGCAGCAATGACATTTCAAGAGATTATTTTAAATCTACAAAAATTCTGGAGCGATCAAGGTTGTATCGTTCAAAATCCATATGACATTGAAAAAGGTGCAGGCACAATGAACCCTGCAACATTCTTGCATGCTATTGGTCCTGAACCATGGGCTGTATGTTATGTAGAACCTTCTCGTCGTCCAGCAGACGGTCGTTATGGTGATAACCCTAACCGTTTGTTCCAACATCATCAATTCCAAGTTATTGTGAAACCATCTCCAGATAATATCCAAGAATTGTACTTACAATCCTTGGCAACACTTGGTATTCATGCGGAAGATCACGATATTCGTTTCGTAGAGGATAACTGGGAATCCCCAACATTGGGTGCTTGGGGCCTTGGTTGGGAAGTATGGCTCGATGGTATGGAAGTAACTCAGTTCACATATTTCCAACAAGTTGGTTCCATTGACTGTAAACCAGTGTCCGTAGAAATTACATACGGTTTAGAACGTTTGGCTATGTACATTCAAGGCGTAGAAAACGTATATGACCTTAAATGGAATGAAAATGTTACATATGGCGATGTTTGGCATGCTAATGAAGTTGAACAATCCGTATATAACTTTGAATTAGCAGATACAGATATGCTTTTCAAATTGTTTGATATGTACGAAGCAGAAGTAAAACGCGTTTGTGAAGCAGGTTATGTATTACCAGCTTACGACTATGTATTGAAATGTTCCCACACATTCAACTTGCTTGATTCCCGTGGTGCTATTTCCATTAGCGAACGTACTGCTTTCATCGGTCGCGTACGTGCATTAGCTCGTATTTGTGCACAACAATACCTCGCTAAACGTGAAGAATTAGGTTTCCCACTTTTGAAAGGAGATAAATAAGATGGCAAAGGATTTATTATTTGAAATCGGTGCAGAAGAAATTCCTGCCGGCTTTATGCCCAATATCTTAGGTCAATTGAAACAATTGGCTGAAACAAAATTAAATGATGCCCATCTTCCTTTTGAAAGCATCGCAACATACGGCACACCACGTCGTTTGGCTCTTATCGTGAAAGGTCTTGCTGACACATCCGCTGAAATCAGCGAACGACATAAAGGTCCTTCAGCATCCATCGCATATGATGCTGATGGTAATGCAACAAAAGCAGCTATCGGTTTTGCTCGTGGTAAAGGTCTAGATGTAGCTGATCTCGTTGTAGAAGACGGCTATATTTATGCTGAAACTAAAACTGCAGGCGTACCAGCAAAAGATATCGTAACTGATATGTTGCCACAATTGATTACAGGTCTTAACTTCCCTAAATCCATGCATTGGGGCAACCTAGATGCTAAATTTGTACGTCCTGTGCGTTGGCTTGTAGCATTACTTGATGAAGAGGTAATCCCTGTAGAATTTGCTACTGTAAAATCTGGTAATGTAACACGTGGTCATCGCTTCTTAGGTGCTGATGAAATCACTATTAAAAATGCAGCATCCTATGTAGATACATTAAAAGAAAACTTTGTTATGGTTGATCAAGACGCACGTCGTGAATTGATTTCCAAACAATTACATGATATTGCAGCTTCTAAAAACGCATCCATCGTTTGGGATGATGATTTGTTAGAAGAAATTAACTATCTCGTTGAATGGCCTACTGCATTGTGTGGTGGCTTTGAAGAGTCCTACTTGGCACTTCCAGATGCAGCTATCATTACACCAATGAAAGACCATCAACGTTACTTCCCATTGGTTGACCAAGATGGTAAATTGTTGCCAATGTTCTTAACAGTTCGTAACGGCTCCGATCATTCTATCGAAGTAGTTCAAGCTGGTAATGAACGCGTATTACGCGCACGCCTTGATGATGCTAAATTCTTCTTCAATGAAGACCGCAAGAAACCTCTTATAGACCGTCAAGATGGTTTGACTAAAATCGTATTCCAAGAAGGTCTTGGTAACTTAGCAGATAAAACTGAACGTTTGCTTAAATTGGGCCGTGTATTCGGTGAAGAATGTGGCTTACACGAAGATGCAGCTGTTGTATTAGAACGTGCTACAGAGCTTGCTAAAACTGACCTTACAACAGGTATGGTTACAGAGTTTACTGAATTACAAGGTGTAATGGGTAAAGAATATGCTTTACTTGATGGTGAATCTACTGAGGTAGCAGAAGCTATTTTCGAACAATATTTACCACGTTTTGCAGGCGATGTATTGCCTCAAACTGAAGCAGGTAAAGTATTGTCTATCATCGATAAAGTAGATAATATCGTTGCTACTTTCAGCCGTGGTTTAATCCCTACAGGTTCTCAAGATCCATATGCATTGCGTCGTCAAACTATTGGTATCTTGAACATCTTGCTTGGTAGTGAATGGAACATCAGCTTGCGTCCAATCTTCAAAGCATCTATGGAATTGCTTAATGTACCAGTTGAAAAACAAGACGAATTGCTTGGTCAAGTAGAAGAGTTCTTCACACTTCGTTTGAAAAATATCTTCCTTGATCGCGAAGTTCCTCATCATGTAATCGATTTGTTGTTGTCCAACAATGAATTGTCCGTTGCTGATGCTGAAGGTCTTGTAAATGCATTGTTAGCAAACCGTATCGATGAAAACGTTGAGCTTGTTCAAGCTTATACTCGTATGTACAATCTTGTAAAAGATGTGGAATATACAGGTGTTAATAGCGACTTGTTGAAAGAAGACGCTGAAAAAGCATTATTCGAAGCTGCTTCTAAAGCATCTGAAGCAAGTCTTGCTGCATGGGAAGCTAATGATTATGCTGCAGTTGTAGCAGTTCCAGCTACTTTGGTTCCAGCCATCAACAAATTCTTTGAAGATGTAATGGTTATGGATAAAGATGAAGCTATTAAAGCTAACCGTTTACAACTTGTTCGCTTAGCGTACAACGTAATGGCTATTATCGGTGATATTAGCGCATTAAAATAATATATTTTGTATTAGATACATTAAACTTTTACAGAAATATATGAAAGAAGAGGTACCATTTGGTACCTCTTTTTGCTTTTACGAAGAATATACATATTTTATGCAGGAATTTTTGAGATCATGGCGAATTCTTATAATATACAAAGTTGTATGAGGAGATAACTGTCATGAATCATGATGAATTATATAAAGCCTTATGTAAGGTGCCAAACGGCAAAGAAAAGTCTCGTGATAAAATAATTATAGAATTATATTTGCGATCTCAAGGAGCATCTCAAAAACAATTAGTGGATGCTCTTAATATGCGTCCTGCTACAGTATCAGAGCAGACGGATATACTTATTGAATTAGGGTATGTAACAAAGCATATTGATTATATGGATAAACGAATTTCTGTAGTAGGTCTTACGGAAGAGGGAAAACGACTAGGTAAATCATTATTACATTCATATGATCAATTTCTTAATGTACTATTTTCTGATTTTTCTGATGATGAAAAAGATGATTTATATCGCTTGTTAGGTAAGTTAAAGCGCCCAATCTTAAGCAAATAATTAGTTTCTCAAAATTATATAGAAAATACTTGCGAACAGTACGTGATTTATGATACTATATTGCTGTTAATTTGAGACAGTCCGCTGCCTATAAGGTGTAGGTATTGAATGTCTGCAAACAGGAGGAAACAATGAACATTATTAACGTACTTGAACAAGAACAACTTCGTACAGACATCCCTACTTTCCGCGCTGGTGACACAGTTCGCGTACACGTAAAAGTAGTGGAAGGTTCTCGTGAACGTATCCAAGTATTCGAAGGTTTGGTAATTAAACGTCAAAACGGTGGCGTACGTGAAACTTTCACAGTTCGTCGTATTGCATCCGGTGTAGGTGTAGAACGTACATTCCCACTTCACAGCCCACGCTTAGCTAAAATCGAAGTTATGCGCCGTGGTGTTGTTCGTCGTGCTAAATTGTACTACTTACGTAACCTTACTGGTAAAGCTGCTCGTATTCGCGAAAAACGCTAATGTTCATAAAAGGCTGCCGTCGGCAGCCTTTTATTTTTGCTAAAATTTAGATGTAGAAAGGAAATACTATGGCAGATTCACCTATCGTACATTGGTTCCCTGGGCATATGGCGAAAGCCACACGTATGATTACGGAGTATATCAAAAAGGTAGACGTAGTTATCGAGTTACTCGATGCGCGTATTCCTCGTTCTAGTGCCAATCCTGTAATTACTGAACTTGTTGGTCAGAAACCTCATATCGTATTGTTAAATAAAGTTGATTTAGCAGATCCTAAAGCCACAAAGGAATGGACTGAATTCTTTACTAAACAAGGCATCACGGTATTGGCTATCGATTCTAAGTCTGGCAAGGGTAATAAGAAGTTAATATCTACTGTAGAGCGTTTGAGTAAGCCTATCATTGATCGTTGGGTTGCAAAAGGCATTCGTAGTCGTTCTGTACGTACTATTATTTTAGGTATCCCTAATGTGGGTAAATCTACATTGATTAACTCCTTAGCTGGTTCTGCAGCAACACGTACAGCTAATAAAGCTGGTCATACCCGTGGTCAACAATGGGTTAAAATCGGTAAAAACCTTGAATTGCTTGATACACCAGGTGTATTATGGCCTAAACTAGAAGACCAACGCGCAGCGGCTCGTCTTGCTATGACGGGGGCCGTTTCTGATGATGTGTATGATTTAGAGCATGTCATTAAACAATTAATTAATCACTTATTGACGAATACACCTAATATTTTGGTGGAGCGATATAAATTAAAAGAAGAAGAAATGACGGATGTAGATACGATTCTTGAAAGTATCGGCCGTCGTCGTGGTTGTCTCGTAAGTGGTGGCGTAGTAGACTTTGATAAAGCTCGCCGCATCATCTTGCAAGATTATCGTAATACTAAACTTGGTACTATTACATTAGACCAAGTAGATGAAGAGCCATACTATCCTGAAGCTGGTGAGGAAACACAAAATGGATAAGGATGTTTTTTCTAAATTAAAGGTTGCAGACATTAAGGCTCTCTTTGAAACTGAACAAGCCTTAGAGATTTTGCCATTGGCTCAAGAGGATACTCGAAGTTCCGTTCAAAAATTAGCTGTTTCTTATATTAAACGTCAAGAAAAAGAGTTAAAAGAACAGCAACGTCTCATGAGCATGTATGACTATGAAGGCATGTTCTATGATCAAGGTATCTATCATGTGGCTGGTGTCGATGAGGTAGGTCGTGGTCCTATTGCGGGGCCTGTGACGGTAGCAGCTGTTATCTTGCCACCTATGACCTTAATTCCAGGCCTTAATGACTCTAAAAAGCTAACAGAAGAAAAGCGTGAGGCCCTCTACGATATCATCATGGACGAAGCCGTAGCAGTTAGTTGCATTTCTTATGGCCCAGAAAAGATTGATGAGCTCAACATCTATGAAGCAACGCGACAAGCGATGTATGAGGCGATTCGTACGCTCAGCGTACCAGCTGAAGCTGTAGTAGTTGATGCTATGAAATTGCCTGATTTGACGATTCCCGTTGAATCTATTATTAAGGGCGATAGTAAAAGCGCTAATATTGCTGCTGCATCAATCATTGCAAAGGTTACACGAGATCGATATATGAAGAGCCTTGATGATGAATACCCTGGTTATGGATTTGGTATTCATAAAGGCTATTATACGGAGTTACATAAAGAAGCTGTTGAACAACAAGGTGTAACACCACTTCATCGCAAGAGTTTTGAACCTATTAAATCTATCGTCCGTTGGGTTAAACCTGATTGATTATATTAACGTAAATTTATCATATAAATTGTATATAGTTTATAACCGTAAAGAGGTTCCTATTGGTCACCGATGTGACTATTAGGAACCTCTTTTGTATTTACTTTTATAGTCTCCATATTCTACGCTACAAGTAAGTGTTACCTGTTGAACGTTTAGATGTAGATTGAGTGATACATATTCTATACGTTATTGTGGTTACTACACTTAAATAGGAGGTATATATGAAAACGATTAGTACAGGTAAAGCATTTAATGAACTAGATTCAAAGGAGCTTGGAAAATGGGGCGAACGGATGGCCATTAAATATATTGAAAAGATCGGCCTTACAGTGGTAGATACGAATTATAGAACCCGGTTAGGTGAAATTGATATCATTGCAAAACGTGATTTAATCTATCATTTTATTGAAATTAAAGCCCGCCGTGGAATGAAGCATGGATTGGCTCGTGAAGCGGTGACAAAGAAGAAACAAAAGCATATTAAACGGGCAGCTATGTTATTTTTGTATGATCTACATCAAAAAAAACGGCGGTGGAAAGAATTATCCTTTGATGTAATTGAAGTGTACTTGCATGAAGACTTTCAAAGTTCCATTCATTATTTACCGCAATGTTTTTAGAGAGGTTACTTATGTATGCAAAACTATTTGGCGCCACCTTACATGGCATAGATGGATGCATTATTACAGTGGAAGTTGATATATCTCAAGGATTACCTGTCTTTGACATTGTAGGGCTACCTAATCAATCGGTTAAGGAAGCTCGTGAACGTGTGCGGGCCGCCATCAAAAATAGTGGCTATGAATTCCCTATGAGACGCATTGTGGTGAATCTAGCACCTGCTACGATTCGTAAAAGTAGTGCAGGACTCGATTTAGCTATTGCTTTAGGGGTTCTGTTTGCATCGGGACAGATAAAGGGGCGCAAAGCTAATATTTCTGCTTTATTAAGTAACAGTCTGTTTATGGGAGAGCTAGCTTTAGATGGTTCACTATTACCAACATTTGGAACCTTGGCTATGTCTCTTGCAGGCTTAGATTCTAATTATTCTACTATATTTACAAGTGTTGAAAATGGTCATAACTTAAAGGCCATACCAAAGCTTACCATTTATGGGGAATCTTCATTACTACATATTATTTCTATTTTAGAGAAACTAGCTAAATCAAAGACCGGTAAAGGAAATAAAGGGACTATTAGCCAATCTACAAGTTCAGGAAATCAAAGCTATAAGCAATCAGTGGAATTGTTAGAGTCATATGAACCTGTAGATTATATAAATGAAGATAGTTGTGTAGTTACAGGACCTAATGAAATATATACAGTTGATTTTAGTGATGTACAGGGGCAAGAACTTGGTAAACGGGCTATGCTCATCAGTGCTGCAGGTCATCATCATTGTATTATGATAGGTCCACCAGGTGGTGGTAAAACGATGATGGCTGAGAGATTGCCGACCATACTACCACCTATGACCTGGAATGAAATGATTGAAGTGAGTCGTATACAAGACGTAATAGGATTATTAGGAGATTCGGGATTGGTTACAACTCGTCCTTTTAGACATCCCCATCATACTGCAACTTTAGCGAGTATGGTAGGAGGCGGTATTCAAGGTCGACCTGGTGAGGTAACCCTTGCTCACGGAGGTGTTCTATTTATGGATGAGGCACCTGAATTTCAACGTCAAGTTATCGATGCGCTTAGGCAACCTTTAGAATCACGTACAATTACCATCAATCGCTCTCAAGGTAATTACATATATCCTGCCGATTTTATTTGTATCTTAGCAGCTAATCCCTGTCCTTGTGGATATTATCATGATCCTTATAAAGAGTGCGTATGTACGGAAACAATGGTTAAAAATTATCAGCAACGATTATCTGGACCTATTATGGATCGTATCGATTTGCACATACCTGTTGAAAGGCCCACATTAGAGCAATTATTAGATACTTCGTCTTCAACGATGACGAGTGAAAGTATGAGAGAACAAGTTGTTATGGCGACCTCTATGCAACAGAAACGGTATGAAGGCCTAGATTTTAGCTCTAATGGTGCCGTACCGCATAAGGCCATAAGTGAGCTTTACCATATTACCGATAAGGCTTGGAGTGTACTCGGTAATATATTTGACCATTTCCATTTAAGTGGACGTGCTTTTGATCGCATATTAAAGGTCGGTCGTACCATAGCAGACCTTGAGGGAAACCCACAAGTGGAACCACATCATATTTCCGAAGCAATGTTATTTAGAACAGGTAAGTAGGTGATATTATGACAAGATATGACGACAACATTTATATTGCAGGTCTCCAAAGTTTATATAATGTGGGCGCAGCACATGTAAGGAGTTTTATTGATGATTTTGGAGGACCCTATGAAGCTTGGCAAGCTGTTAAGAAGGTTGAAAATTTGAAATCTTATTATCATATTTCCGTAGGAGATAAACGTGCTATTGCAGCATCGGCTAAGGATGAAAAACTAGATTATATAATTCAAAAATTAGATGAATATAAGATGGATGTTACTACCTTTCTAGATAAAGATTTCCCATCTATGTTAAACCAAATCTATAATCCACCAGCTATATTATTTATGCGAGGTAATCGAGCCTTATTAGATAAAAGGTTGAACCGTATTGCCATTGTAGGTGCGCGACGATGTTCATTATATGGGCGGAATGTGGCAAGAATGTTAGGAAAAGAATTGGGCAAATACAGTACTATAATTGTTAGTGGCGGTGCTCGTGGTATCGATTCGCATGGCCATGAAGGACTACTAGCAAGTCAGGGGTACGGTATTGTCGTTATGGGATGTGGATTAGATATTGTATATCCTAGAGAAAATTCAAAATTATTTGATAGAGTACTGGCTAATAATGGGTTACTCCTATCTGAATATCCTCCAGGCACACCGCCATCAGCAAAGCATTTCCCTGCGCGAAACCGTATTATTAGTGGCCTTAGTCGAGGTGTAATCGTAGTAGAGGCTAAGTCTAGTAGTGGCTCCTTGATTACGGCGGATATGGCGGTCAGTGAAGGGCGCGATGTGTTTGTAGTACCGTGTAACCTATTAGATCATACAGCGGATGGTAATAAGTTCCTTATGAGAAACGGGGCTTATGTATTGACTGGATATGAGGATATAGTGGAACAGTATCATTTAACATTGCGGGATTTTTTCGCTACAGAAGAGAAACTTTCACCGGCAAAAAAGAAACTTTCAGCGTCAAAGAAAGAGGAACATAGTCATGTAAAAAAGGGGGATTTATCGAGTAATACATGTAAGGGTGTTGATAGTCATGGGCCGTCTATGTTAAGCTTTAGTTTGGATAAGAGTTTAATCTTGAGTGAAATACCTCATGATCGATGTATTACTGTTAGTGATATTTTGAAAGTAACTCACATTCCATTGCAACAATTGCAGCCCTTATTACTAGAATTAGAGCTAGAAGGGGCTATAGAGCATCAACCGCCGAGAGGCTATATTAATATGACTAGGAGTGATATACTTGTCCATTAAACGATCTATCGTTATTGGCGAGCCAAAAGCAGCTAGTACTAGTAAAGAAACAAAAAAGAAAAGTACTACAAAAGAGAGTACTACGATAAAACGTAAGGTTGCCAAAGAGGCTCTTACTCCTATGGGGATTGTACGGGACAAGTCTGTATTACAAACCTCTGTGCCACCTGAACAACGTGAACCTCGCGTATATAATCCAGATGGCAAAGTATTGGTTATCGTAGAATCTCCTGCTAAATCTAAAACAATTGAAAAATTCTTAGGTCCAAACTATGTGGTAAAAGCAAGTATGGGCCACTTACGAGATTTGCCTAAATCTCAAATGGGTATCGATATTGAGCATGGCTTTACACCGCGCTATAGCAATCTAGTAACTCGTAAAAAGGTTATTGATGAACTCGTTTCCTATGCCGATGAAAGTAGTGCCGTATTGCTCGCAACTGACCCTGACCGCGAAGGGGAAGCCATTTCATGGCATTTAGCGTACATTCTTAATGTAGATCCTACGTCTACATGCCGTATTACATTTAACGAGATTACGAAAAATGCCGTTGCAGAGGCCTTAGAATCTCCACGGACTATCGATATGAACATGGTAGATGCTCAACAAGCACGCCGTGTGTTAGACCGTATCGTAGGTTATAAATTAAGTCCATTATTATGGAAAAAGGTTTGTAAGGGCCTTAGCGCAGGTCGTGTACAGTCCGTTGCTGTTCGTCTCATCTGTGAACGCGAACGAGAAATTCAAGCCTTTGTGCCACAAGAATATTGGACTATTGAAGGCAATTTTGAAACGCCTAAAAAAGAGGCTTTCACAGCCGAATTAACTCATATTAAAGGTGAGAAAATCGATATTACTACTGAAAAAGATGCACAAGCCGTTGTAGATGCCATTGGCGGTGCTGATGCAGTAGTAACGAATGTGGAAAAACGGAAGCGCTCTCGTAAAGCGGCACCACCATTTACAACATCTACGTTGCAACAGGATGGTGTTCGTAAGTTGAACTTTGGTGCAAAGCGTACCATGATGATTGCTCAACATTTGTATGAAGGTTTAGAAATCGGTTCCTATGGTCATGTAGGCTTGATTACTTATATGCGTACAGACTCTACGCGTATTTCTAAAGAAATGCAAGTAATGGCTAAGGACTATATTCTTCGTAACTATGGTGAAGACTATTATCCATCTAAACCTAATATGTACGGAGCAAAAGGTTCAGCTCAAGACGCCCATGAAGCGATTCGTCCTACATCATTAGAGTTAACACCAAAAATGGTAGAACCATTCTTGAGCCGTGATGAGCTTAAATTATATACATTGATTTGGAATCGTTTTATGGCGAGCCAAATGGCACCGCAACAAAATGAATCCACTACCATTGAATTGACTGTTCATGATGACTATACATTTAAAGCGACAGGCTCTCGTGTAATCTTCCCAGGTTTTAGTGCTGTTTATGAAGATGCTAAAAAAGAGGATGTTCCTCAATTGCCAGCACTTAAAAAGAATGATGCTGCTCATACTGTACAGGTATTGCCTGAACAACATTTCACGCAACCACCTCCACGTTATTCCGAAGCGAGTCTTATCAAAACATTGGAAGAGCTCGGTATTGGTCGTCCAAGTACTTACGCTCCAATTCTTGATACAATCGTAAGCCGTAACTATGTAGAAAATACTAATAAACAATTCGTTCCTACAGAGCTAGGCTTTGTCGTGGTAGATTTCTTGATAGCGTACTTTGAAAAAATCATCAATACAAGCTTTACTCGCGATCTTGAAGAAGAACTTGATGCTATTGCATCAGGTAAGGATACGTATCTAAAGGTATTGTCTGATTTCTATGAAGTATTCGCTAAAGAGCTAGAGGATGCGAGCGATGTGGATCGCATCGAAATTGCATCTATGGAAAGTGATGAAACGTGCGAACTCTGTCATAGCCCAATGGTATATAAATTTGGTCGCTATGGTAAGTTCCTTGCATGTTCTAACTTCCCAGAATGTAAAAATACTAAACCTATTACGGTAGGGACAGGTGTAACTTGCCCTAAATGTAAAGAAGGAGAAATCGTAGAACGTAAGTCTCGTCGAGGGCGTTTGTTCTATGGTTGTAACCGTTATCCACAATGTGATTTCACATTATGGGATAAACCAACCCATGAATTCTGTGATACATGTGGTTCTATTATGGTTGAAAAGACATATAAAAATGGGACGACTAAGAAATTCTGTTCCAATGAAGCTTGTCCAACTCGACCTCCAAAGAAAACTAGAAAGAAAAAGAGCGAAGCTAGTGAAGAAACTGTAAAAGAATCTAAAGAAACTAAAGAGTCTAAGAATTCTAAAAAATCTAGCAAAGCCAACGAGGAAACAACAGTTGAATAATAAAAATGTTATTGTTATTGGTGCAGGTCTAGCTGGTTCTGAGGCGGCTTGGCAACTCGCTAACCGTGGCATTCATGTAGACTTATATGAAATGCGCCCTGTGAAGAGTTCCCCTGCGCACCAAACAGATCAATTTGCAGAACTCGTATGTAGTAACTCTTTACGAGCTGGCAATATTGAAAATGCAGTAGGTCTTTTAAAAGAAGAGATGCGTCGTTTAGGCTCCATTATAATGGAATGTGCTGATGCTACTGCTGTACCAGCTGGAGGCGCCTTAGCCGTTGATCGTCATCTATTTAGTGAAATGGTGACTAAAAAGGTAAAAGGCCATCCTAATATTACAGTTCATCACGAAGAGGTAACAGAAATTCCTGCTGAAGGTACTGTTATTTTTGCTTCTGGTCCCCTTACATCTGAAGCATTAGGTGATAAGATTAAAGAATTAACTGGTGAAACAGGCTTTTACTTCTACGATGCAGCAGCACCTATTGTTACAGCAGACTCTTTGAATTATGATAAAGTATTTGCCGCTTCTCGTTATGATAAGGGCGACGCAGATTATCTTAATTGTCCTATGACAGAAGAAGAATACAAAGCATTCTGGCATGAGCTTACAACGGCTGAAGCAGTACAACCAAAGGATTTTGAAAAAGAAATCTATTTCGAAGGTTGTATGCCTGTAGAAATTATGGCTAGCCGTGGTGAAGATACATTGCGCTATGGACCATTAAAACCAGTAGGTTTGGTGGATAAGCGTACCAATGAGGAGTCTTATGCAGTTGTTCAATTGCGTAAGGAAAATAAGGAAGGCACTATGTTTAACTTGGTAGGCTTCCAAACTCACTTAAAATGGGGCGAACAAAAACGTGTATTCGGTATGATTCCTGGCCTTGAAAATGCAGAATTTGTACGTTATGGCGTTATGCATCGTAATACGTATATCAATTCTCCTGAGTTGTTGAACCATGCATTTCAACTAAAAAAAGAACCGCGTTTATTCTTTGCGGGTCAAATGACAGGCGTAGAAGGTTATTTAGAATCTGCTGCGAGTGGCCTTATGGTTGGTCTACAAGTGGATCGTTATTTAGACGACCGTTCATTTATTGACTTCCCTAAAACTACAGCTATTGGATCCCTTAGTCACTATATTTCTAACTATGAAGGGTCTAACTTCCAACCTATGAATGTCAACTTTGGTATTATGGATCCATGGCCACAAAAAATCCGCAAGAAAAAAGAGAAAAATGCACTCATTGCTAATCGTGCATTAGAAGAACTAGATGCATTAAAAGCTAAAGAAAATCTATAAATTTTGGACCTATAAATTTTATTGCTCCATACTATATGAGTTTTTAAGACTTATAAAGAAAAATCCTTCATTCAATGGGAGACCCATGAATGAAGGATTTTTTCTTATTCATAATATATGTTTCTTATTATTTGTTATTATTTACGTTTTTTTTGTTTTAGGCGCTGTTTCTGTAGTTTTAAGTCCAGGTTGATTTTTCTTTTCTAAGTAGCCTAAATAAATGAATAAGCAAATACCTACAATGATGACAATAAGACTAGTCATCTGAGCTGATTTTAAGCCTAATGTTAAGTCTACATAGTCACCGCGCAAGAATTCAAGGAAGAATCTAGCTGTAGAATAGAGAATAGCGTATAGTACAAATACTTGACCTTTAGCATGTTTAAAGGAACTAAATAATAGAAGGGCCACAAATATAAGAATGTCGATTTGACCTTCCCAGATTTCGGCAGGCCATAATGGTTGATTGCCGTAAGTGCGATGTGCTAACGTGCTTTCAGGATAGAGAATGCCAAAATTACCGCCCGTAGGATGTCCAAAAGCATCGCCATTTAAAAGGTTTGCCATACGCCCTACAGATTGAGCCAAGATTAAGGCAGGGGCAAATAAATCTGCAAAGGCCCAGAAGTCGATATTGTTTTTACGTAAGTACCAGTAACCAGCAATGGTGCCTAATACAACGCCACCTTGGATGGCCATACCACCTTGCCATACAAAGGGAATTTCTAATAAATGATTGCCATAATAGTGCCAATCAAAGAAGAATACGTCCCATAATCTAGCCCCGATGAGACCCGCTACGGCAACAGTAATGGAAAAGTCGATGATATGTTCATGCCATCCTCGACCATCTTTTTTTAATAAAACATAGGCAACAGAGGCACCACAGATGATAGCTAAAGCTAACATGGCACCATAGGCCCTGATAGGGAAGTCCCCTATAAAAAATAGATATTGATGCATATAAAACTCCTTATGTAATAACTTGTATTGTATAAGGTAAATTATAAATTACATGTACTCTTCATGCAACAACTGAGAGGAATTCTATATAATATGGTATAATATAGAGATTGAAATTATATCCCCTTTAGGGGACTAGAGTTAGGAGAGTTCATGATTCGTAAATCTACTATTTTAAAATCTTTAACAGCTTTGGTAATGTCTGCATTATCTAGTACAGCCGTACAAGCAGAAGTATTAGTGCCGCTCGATCAATTCTTGGCGAATACTACGCGTCATTACGAAGCTAATCAATATAAAACATCCTATACGGTATATGTACCTCAAACAGTATTACAAGGGAATACTATCGTTTTAGACCCTGCTGCTGTTGGGGAACCTGTAAAATTGCCCACAACTAGCAAAAATGGCACGATCTATGTCGACATTGAGTCTGATCCAGCTATGCTCGGTGTAAGCTATACAAAAACGAATGGACAATTAACATTAGGTCCTGCTCCACAAGCTTCTACGGTAAAAGCTCCGTATACAATG
The DNA here is from genome assembly GCF_051549505.1 of Veillonella sp. ZSJB6. Taxonomy (NCBI): domain Bacteria; kingdom Bacillati; phylum Bacillota; class Negativicutes; order Veillonellales; family Veillonellaceae; genus Veillonella; species Veillonella sp. ZSJB6. The sequence goes on from NZ_JBPUGE010000001.1 coordinate 354,926, forward strand.
CAAACTCCATTGTCTTGGGCCTTTGATCCATGGCCAACACAGGGAACTCCATATCAAGCAAAACTCAATGCTAGCGGCGATAATATCATTTCTCCAAGCTGGTTTAAATTGCATAGCCTTGGCCTCGAAGCAAGTCCTAATGTAAGTATTGATTATGTTAACGATTATAAGAGTAAAGGTTATCACGTATGGCCTTTGATTACGAATAGATTCGACCCTGGCTTTACTAGTGGTATCTTAGCAGATCAATCTGTATGGAAAAAATATGCTCATAACCTCGTGCAATATGCTTATATTTACGGCTTTGATGGTTATAACTTTGACTTTGAAAATATTGATTATGCCGACCGTGATCGTTTAACAGCGTTTGTAGCGTATTTATCTAACCATTTACATCAATACAATATTAAAACATCCATTGATGTAACTGGTTATTCTGATAGCCCAGAATGGTCTTTAGTATATAACCGCAGCGCCTTTGCAAATTCCGTAGATTATGTAGTTCTCATGGCTTATGATGAAACATGGGCTAAGAGTACCACAGCAGGTCCTGTAGCAAGTTATCCATGGGTTCGCAATCATACAGAAAAAATGCTTTCTGAAGTGCCATCCCAAAAACTAGTACTTGGTGTGCCATTCTATATGCGCTTATGGCATGATACAAATGGCTATGCTAAGGGCGAAACATTGGCTATGAAAAATACAGGTAGTTACTTTGCAAACTACAAGGATAAAATGACATGGGATGATAGATTAAAACTTTATTATTTATCTATCCCAACTGGCTCTGGTTCCGATCGTATTTGGTTTGAAGATAATACGTCTTTAGGTTTGAAATTAGACCTTGTAAAAGAGTTACAGCTTGGTGGTTTTGCTGCATGGCGTAAAGGCTTTGAAGATGAATCTACTATTGCTATGATTCAAGGTAAAGACTTAGGTCGCGGTATTCCTAAATCTCCTACAGCGGTTATTCCTGAACCAGTAGTAGAAGAAACTAAACCATTAACTAAGCTTGAACAATATAAATTACGCCTAGAGGAAAAAGAAAAGGCAAAAGCTGCTAAAGCGGAAGCAAAACGTAAAGCAAAAGAAGAAAAAGAATTAGCTAAACGCAAAGCTAAAGAAGAAGCGGAGCAAGCTAAAGCTGAGAAAAAACGTCAAGCTGAGGAAGCCAAGGCAGAGAAAAAGCGTTTAGAAGAAGAAGCTAAGGCTCAAAAGGAACGGGATGCACAAGAGGCAAAGAATACAATTGCTTCTTATAAGAGCCATGGATCAGTTCAAAATACAACTACTAAAAACGAATTAACTAAATCTGTACAAGTAGTAAAACGCTAGAGTTTGACTGCTTTCATAGTACGTAGTAAAATAAAAATATTGATTATAAAACGGCAACTATTGAGGTTGACTATATGAGGAGGCCCCTACATGAATGAAAAATATGTAGCCCAAGATATTGAGAAAAAGTGGCAAAAGTATTGGGATGATAACCATACATTTAAAACAGAATATGATGAATCCAAAGAAAAATACTATGTATTAGAAATGTTCCCGTACCCATCTGGTAACTTACACATGGGTCACGTGCGTAACTATTCCATCGGTGACGTAGTAGCTCGTTTCAAAAAAATGAAGGGCTTCAACGTATTACATCCAATGGGCTGGGACTCCTTTGGTATGCCTGCAGAAAACGCAGCTATCAAACATGGTATTGCTCCTAAAACATGGACTCTTGATAACATCGAGAACATGAAATTACAACAAAAAGCACTTGGCTTGTCCTATGATTGGGACCGTGAAGTTGCAACATGTAAAGAAGATTACTACAAATGGACGCAATGGTTCTTCCAACAATTTTATAAAAAAGGCTTAGCCTATAAAAAAGAAGCAAAAGTAAACTGGTGTGAAACTTGCCATACTGTATTGGCTAACGAACAAGTTATCGATGGCGCTTGCTGGCGCTGTGACAACCCAGTTGAGAAAAAAGACTTGTCTCAATGGTTCTTGCGCATTACAGAATATGCTGATCGCTTGTTAACAGATTTGGACACTCTTGATCATTGGCCACAACGCGTTAAATTGATGCAAAAGAACTGGATTGGCCGTTCTGAAGGTACAGAATTCTCCTTTGAAGTACCATCCATCAATGAACGCGTATCTGTGTACACTACACGGGTTGATACTATTTATGGCGTAAGCTATGTAGTATTGGCTCCTGAACATCCATATGTAGAACGCCTTATTGAAAATGCGCCTAATAAAGCTGAATTAGAAGCTTTCATTACACGTATGCGCAATATGAGCGATATTGACCGTACATCTACAGAGGCACCTAAAGAAGGTATGTTCACTGGTTCCTATGCAGTAAACCCTATGTCTGGCGAACAAGTTCCTGTGTGGATTGCTAACTATGTATTAGTAGACTATGGTACTGGTGCTGTAATGGGTTCCCCTGCGCATGATGAACGTGACTGGGAATTTGCTCACAAATACGATTTGCCTATTAAACAAGTTGTAGCTTGTGAAGGCAAAGAATACAGCCTTGATAAATGGCAAGAATGGTACCATGAAGATGGTATCCTCGTTAACTCTGGTGAATATAATGGCCAAACATCTGAAGAGGCTCGTAAAACTATCACAGCTGCTCTTAACGAACGCGTCATTGGTGAAGGTAAAGTAAACTTCCGTCTTCGCGACTGGTTGATTTCTCGTCAACGTTACTGGGGCGTGCCAATTCCTGTAGTATATTGTGAAAAATGCGGTGAACAACTTGTTCCTGAAGAAGAGTTGCCAGTACGCTTGCCAGAGGATGTTAAATTTGAGTCTGGTGCCGTATCTCCATTGGCTACATCTGAAAGCTTCCTAAATACTACATGTCCTAAATGTGGTGGTCCTGCACGCCGTGAAACAGACACAATGGATACATTTATCGATTCCTCTTGGTACTTCTTGCGCTATACAGACGCTAAAAATGACCAAGCTCCATTCGATAAAAAAATCGCTAACTACTGGATGAACGTTGATCAATATATCGGCGGTATTGAACATGCTATTTTGCACTTGTTGTACTCCCGATTCTTTGTGAAAGTTATTCACGATTTAGGCCTTATCGAAGCTAACGAGCCATTCCGTGGCTTGTTGACACAAGGTATGGTTCTTAAAGAAGGCAGCAAAATGTCTAAATCCAAAGGTAATGTAGTTTCTCCAGAAGAAATTATCAATACTTATGGTGCAGATACTGCACGTTTGTTCATTCTATTTGCAGCTCCTGTAGATCGTGACCTTGATTGGTCTGACCAAGGCGTTGAAGGTTCTTACCGTTTCTTAGGTCGTGTATGGCGTATTGTTGATGCGTACAACGAAGAAGCTAAGAAAAATGTAACTGGTGAACTTACAAAAGACGAATTTGCATTGCGTCGTGAATTACACCGTGTTATCAAAAAGGTAACAGAAGACCTCGATAACAACTTCAACTTCAACACTGCGATTTCTGCCATCATGGAACTAGTAAATGCTATGTACGCTCATAAGGACAAAGCTGAAACGATCAATAGTGCTTTAGCTAATGAACTAACTCATTCCTTATTACTTCTTTTAGCACCATTCGTTCCTCATATGACAGAAGAGTTGTGGCATGAATTGGGTGAAACTACATCCATCCACACTGAAAAATGGCCTGTATACGAAGAATCAGCTCTCGTTGTAGATGAAGTAGAAGTAGTATTACAAGTAAATGGTAAAGTTCGTGATAAACTTACTGTTTCTGTAAATATTACAAAAGAAGAATTAGAAACATTGGCTAAAGAATCTAGTCGTGTTCAAGAGTTTACAGAAGGTAAAAATATTGTAAAAGTTATTTATGTACCTGGTAAACTTGTAAATATCGTAGTTAAATAACGATATTCTATTCGTTTAATACAGTAAGCCCCCAACTACATAAGTAGAAGGGGGCTTATTTTTTAGTGAGGTAATTATGGCAAAACGTAGCGATTATATTTCCTGGGATGAATACTTCATGGGGGTTGCCATCTTAGCAGCGCAACGCTCTAAGGATCCTAATACACAAGTTGGTGCATGTATCGTTAGCAATGATAATAAAATCTTATCTATTGGCTATAATGGCATGCCTTTGAATTGTAGTGATGATGACTTTACTTGGGAACGCGATTCAGCAGACGATAACAAATATTTCTATACTGTACATAGTGAACTCAATGCTATTCTGAATTATCGCGGTGGTTCTCTAGAGGGTTCCAAGATTTATGTTACATTATTCCCTTGTAATGAATGTGCTAAGGCAATCATTCAAAGTGGTATTAAGGCCGTTATCTACCGCGATGACCTTTATAAAGATACTAAAGAGGTTAAAGCATCTAAGCGGATGTTAAAAACTGCAGGTGTAGAGATTATTGAATATAAACCTACAGGCCGTACTTTAAATATCACATTGTAATAGAATAAATTTTTACTATTATCAAAAGACCCTATATACAAGCGTATATAGGGTCTGTTTCATATGTAGTTTTCCAATATAAATGGATATCTACTAGAGACGTTAGACTAGACATATAGTTCTTTGCTGTCATCCAATTTATGATTGTTTTGTAGTTATGTTTATACTTGTAAACGACCATCAATCATAATGTCTACTTCTTGACCGTCACGAGTATAGCCTTTGATGTTCATACGTTCATGGCCAATCATAAAGTCTACATGTGTTAAGGAGTGGTTAAGGCCGCGTTCTTTTAATTCTTCTTCAGATAAACCATCGCTATCTTTGAGGCATGTTGGATAAGAGGCACCAATTGCTAAATGGCAGGACGCATTTTCATCAAACAATGTTTCGAAGAAGATTTGGTTAGATTGACTAATTGGGCTGAAGTGATCAACTAAAGCAACTTCGCCGAGGTAGTGGGAACCTTCATCAGTTTCTACTAATTCTTTCAATACTTCATAACCTTCTTTGGCTGTATATTCAACGATTTTACCTTCTTTAAACGTAAAGGAGAAATCAGAAATAGTGTTGCCATGGTAAATTAAAGGTTTTGTACTGTATACAATACCATTAACACCATTGTATTGTGGAGCAGAGAAAACTTCTTCTGTAGGTATATTGGCATTGAAAATAGTACCATCTTTAGAGGATTCTTCACCACCTAGCCAAATATGACCTTCTGGCAATTCTAATAGGAGGTCAGTACCATTTTCACAAGTATAACGCAATGCCTTTAAGTCTAATTTATTCAATGCTTCACAGCAGTGACGTAATTTTGCCATATGATGACGATACGTATCTTTTGGTTCTACACCTTCAATGCGGCAAAGTTTCAATAATGTATCCCATAACTGGTTAATTTTTTCTTCGTCTGTACCTTTATAGCCTAATAAATCTGCCCAAAGAACTGTTGGTACAGAAGCAACACACCATGTAACAGAAGAGTTCATGATGGCTGTATGATAGAAGGATAACGCTTTATTTAAGTTACGAGATTGTAAGGAAATACGATCTGTTGGAATACCTTCTAAGGCTTTTGGATTAGCACTGATTAACGATAAGAAGGCAGCCTTTTCATCGATGTACTGCTTGTAGAATTCAGGAATCCAGTTAGCTGGTTTTTCTAAAACAGATTCGTTAGCATGCAATAAACGTTGACGGGCAATTGGTGAGCATCTCCAGTTCAGAACAACCTCCTTAGCACCAAGTTCATAAGCTTCTTCAGTAACAATCACTGCAAAGTCTTTGTTTTCTACATCTACAGAAATAACTAATGTTTGGTCTTGCTGCAAGTTTACCCCGTATTGTAATAATGTACGGGCATATTTTCTTAATGTATCTTGATTCATAATTTCTCCTTTAATTCGTCATCAATTGTTAAACTCCTGCTAGTGTGACCAATAGAGTCATCGGTAGGAGTTTTGTTTTTCATAGGGAAATCCTTCAGTAGGAGGTGCACTATGAAAGTTAAATTGAAGCCCTATATGATAATTGTATTAATCCTATGTATTTTAGTAGGAATTTATTTCCTATGGCCTATTATAACAGATGAAAGCGATTCTGTCCTAGCTGAAGGGGGTATAGATGGAAATTCTTCTATATCTACTGTAGAACAACAGCCTAATAAACCAATCGCTTATATAACAGGTGCAGTCGCTTCACCTGGTTTATATGAGCTTGAAAGCTCAGCTACTGTAGGTGATATTGTTAAGCTAGCAGGAGGACTATTACCGTATGCAGATGTAGAGTCGGTAAATATGGCTAAGCCAGTTACTGCAGGTGATCATATCCATGTAGTATTTAACTTTCACGGTAATCCTGAAGTGTTATTGCGTGGTAATAAGATAAACATAAACTCTGCCACTGCAAAAGAATTAGACTCTCTGCCAGGTATAGGCCCTGCCATGGCTAAAAGAATTGAGGAATATCGTTCACAAAAAGGCCCCTTTACTTCCGTTGAAGGTATCAAGGGGGTGAAGGGCATTGGTGACGGCGTATTTAAGAAAATTAAAGACAAAATTACAATTTAACAATCAAAATTGTAATCACGAAGGTATGCCACTACATACAAATATTATTGATCGTACAAAAGTGGTGTTAACTCATAGTCAATGGGCACATGTTATATTAGGATCTATCATTATAGGAACAATACTAGGGTATGGAAATTATTTTCCTGTACTCAATCAAATGTACTACATCTTTGCGATAGGGATAGCCATTATAGGTGTCGGTGTTTTTAAAGTCTTACAATCGTCTAATTGGTGGCGATCACTTGGTAAGTTAATAGTTTTAGTGTCCGTTTTTGTAGGACTGTCGTATTATCAAACAGATTTACGGATTATACATTTTAATAGCTATACTTCATATTATTTGCAGCAAGAAGGAGAATATCTTGGTACGGTTGTAACTGCTCCTGAAAGAGTAAATTTGAACGGACAGGAGTACTACAAATATACAATTAAAACTCATGGCTTACATCCTTATAAAGATACTGCCAAAAATGATTATATTAATGCACAGGGAAGGTTACAGGTATATTCAAAGGTGTCTACCACCAAACATCCCATACGACTAGGGGAATACGCAGTTGTAGAAGGTACACCAAAGTCCTTATTTCTTATCGAAGAGGAAGGTCGTATTAATCTTCGCGGTCGATATATGAGTTCCAATTCTCGAGGGCGAATCTACGATGGTGTATATAGAACTGCTACAAATAAAGACTTACAAGCATTCAACTATAAAGAGCTCTTTTCTGAAAAAATATATTGGAAACTCTTATTTATTTGTGGATCAATACGTGAGTCTATAGATAAAACTATTTCTAATTATCTAGAGGGTCCACAACATGTATTAGCACAATCATTAGCTTTAGGTGGCCATTATAGTGAGCTAGGGGAAGATACAATGAAGGATTTTTCCTATACAGGGCTTATTCATATTCTATCTATATCAGGTTCACATATTGCGCTCTTATTAGCACTGGTATATGGACTGGGACGACTTATTAAATTAAGAAAACGAACTAGTTTGACTATTGGCATTTTAGTAGCTTGCATGTATTGTGGTGTCGTTGGTGGCGATGCTCCTGTTGTACGGGCAACGATAATGAGCATACTCATGTGTATGGCTTACATAAAAGGTCGATTATATCAAGCGAAGCAGGCATTATGCATATGTGCCATACTATGTTTAGTATATGATCCTTTTTCTATATTTGATGTAAGCTTTCAGCTATCCTTTGGTGCAACTTATGGATTGCTCATATGGGGAAAAGTATTATATGAACGTATTCAATGGTTACCAAAATGGATTAAAACACCCCTTGTATTATGTGTGTCAGCACAGTTGCTCATCTTACCGCTACAGCTGTATTATTTTCACTATATCAGTATTGCTAGTTTGTTAGCAGCTTGTATAGTGGCACCTTTATTAGATATATCTATCGTTTTAATTTTTATAAGTACTATTATTAGCTCTATAATGCCAATATCATTTCTATGGCCTTTGATAGATGTACTATTACGTATATCCTTATATTTAAATCATGTGTTAGGTCGTAGTGGCAGTTTACTTTGGTTAGGGATGATGCATCCCTATTGTGCTTATTTGTATTTTGTTCTATTGGGTTTATTTACGTATTTTTTAACCCATAGAAAAAGGTATACTGTTTATATAGTGTTATGTTTAGTTTTTATGGTCACAACCTTTGGTGCTTCATATTATGTGACACAGTATCATAAGAATGCATTGGTTCACTATATTCCTATGAAGCAGTGTAATGTGTTACTTTGTATAGAACCAAATCACGAAGGGGCCTATGTATTAATTGATGCACCAGACCATATTAAAACAACACCTAATGAAAGGCTTATTAATCAAGCTATACAAGCATATGGTGTCAATCCAAAGGTTGTAAAAGTAGACTACTTTCATAGTAACGGATCTGCAAAAACAATATATAAAAATAGTATGAAAGAAATCGATGTATATAATGGACAAAGAGGGGAAAAAAATCTAAAATTAAATGATAAGACTAATACACTATTTATTACGAGTCGTTCTAGTTCAATGAATGAAATTGGCCGAGTATTACCGAATAATATGGTTTTACTTAGCAGCCCTCATGGTGCGTTACGCGATGTGGACCCATCATCGGAACACATGTATATAATGGGATACAGTTACATTAAAGATATCTATCTGTGAAAGGAGGAACTATGGCACATATTCAACTCATTTATGGCGATGAGCCACAATTAATTGAAGAAGAAAAACGTAAATTTTTAAGTGCCTATCCTGACCTTCCAGTAACAGTATTAGATGATGAAGCTGGGCCACAGAAGATAAGTGAAAAGCTCTGTGAGGATTCTCTATTTGGCGATCAAAAGGTATTTTGCTTAGTGAATTTACCTATTATTCGTAAAAGCGGTAAAAATAGCGATGCTTGGGTTCCATTATATGAACTTCTCATGGAATATAACGGGGATAACCCCATCCTTTTGATTTATCATGATATGATTGATAAACGCATCAAGCAGAATAAAGCGATTTTAGATAAAATTCCCAATCATCAATGTAAGCGCCTTGAAGGGGCAGACCTCGTGATGTGGATACGTCAGTATTGCACTTCTAATGGTTTTAAAATGACACCTGATGCACAGGAATATGTAGCTCATCTCATCGATTTGTGGCAAGATGTACCGGTTTCTTTTATGAGAACCGAATTTGACCGGTATTTTCTACAAATTACGGGTGATAAAGTCATTACTAAAGAGTTTCTCGAAGAAAATGGTAGCGATTATGGGGCTAAAAATATTTTCACCTTTAAAGAGGCTCTGTTAAAACGAGATATTGATACATTGCTTGAACTATTTCCGTTTATGTTCGGCTATAAAGAATTAGACCGTGCAATGAGCTATATTGAGGGGCAATTACGTTTACAGTTATTGGTCAGCGAATGTCGCCAAGCGGGAATGTCTGTTCAAGCTATTCAAAACTTATGTAAGGATCATGATTCGTCATTTAAACCATATCCGATTAAGTTAGCTTACGAGGCGAGTCCTAGAATTTCAATTAAGGCACTACGAGCTTTATTAAAAGGACTCTATGAGATTATCTTGGATAGCCGCAGCAGTAAGGGCGATATTTGGCGATTTAGAGATTTATGTATTACCTATTGTGGGTATAAGGGATAAAAATGAAAGTACGTTATCGTGTTGTACCAAAACAGAATAAGAAATCGTCCTTCTATGTAAACTGTCATAGCCAACATGTGACGATTCAAGCGGCGGACTCAGCTTTTTCCACATTACTTAGTTTGCGTGAAAGATTATCTGCATGGTATAAGGAAAAGAATATCTCTTTTGACGATATTCCAACTAATACCGATACAGCTTGTTGCTTCGCCTGGAAGGTAGATACTGAAACTGGGGAAGGTTTAGATACCTATTATTATGGTGGCGGCTACGGAGCTGGTGAATGGATTGAAGCTGCTGAGGCGCAACGTGAGGCTGAAGAGGCTAAAAATCAAGCCCCTATAGGCAAGTCCTTTGCAGGATATGATCAACAAGATGAATATGATGATGTTGACGAAGATGATTTTGCTCCATTCGTAGAGGCTGTTGAGTTAGGCTATTTCAACAATAGTCCAGTTGTTGTGTCTCGTTCTAATCAAACTGCTGCCGCATCTAGTAATAGTGATACTGTCGCATCTGTGAGCAGTACACCTAAAGCAAGCAATGGTTTTGCACCTAAAAGTACGACAAAATCTACTGGAAAAGGTAGTGAAGGAGATAGCAAATATCCTCGTCGTGCACCGAAGGATGCTCCTACTGATGAAGGTATGATTTTAGGACCTAAAATTGAAGGGGTTACCTCTAAGATCATGGGCACCTTAGATACACCAAGCGTCATCTTTGAAGGTGTATTTGTAGGCTTAGATAAACGAGATACTAAGACTGGTAAAAGTATTGTTAATGGCAGTATCGTAGATGATACAAATAGCATTAAATTTATTAAGTTTACAAACAGTCCTGAAGAGGGGGATGCGTTACTTAAACAGCTAAAGGGCTTGCAGCGTGTTCGAGTACAAGGTAGCGTCAGCTTTGATGATCGATTCGATAAAGATTATATCTTATCTATTCGAAGCATCGAGGCTATGGAAACTACGAGCGTGGAACGTACAGAAAACCGACCAGACTCCCGCGTAGAGCTTCATTTACATACTAAGATGAGTGATAAGGATGCTCTTGTATCTGTTAAGGATCTATTTAAAACAGTAAAAAAATGGGGCCATCCTGCAGTGGCTATTACAGACCATGGCGTAGTACAAGCCTTCCCTGAGGCTCAAGCTCTTGGTAAAGAGTTGGGCGTTAAGGTTATCTACGGTGTAGAGGGTTATCTTATTGAAGATGAGACAGTAACTCGCGATGAAAAGCCTGTATTAGATAAAAAGAAGAAAAAAGAAAAAGACAAACGTTACCATATTATCTTGTTAGCAAAAAATATGGTAGGTTTACGTAATCTCTATAAGATGATTTCTATATCTCATCTTGAACATTATAAGGTTCGTCCTCGTTTGCCTCGTTCTGTTATTGAAGAGCATCGTGAAGGTATCATCATCGGTTCTGCATGTGAAGCTGGTGAGCTTATGCAATCCATCGTTCGCGGCGCTACAAAGGAAGAGTTACTAGAGGTAGCCTCCTTCTACGACTATCTTGAAATTCAACCACATACGAACAATATGTTCTTGGTTCGTAAAGGCCTTATGCCTGATGAGCAAGCTCTTATCGATATGAATAAAACAGTTATCGAATTAGGGGAAGCGTTAAACAAACCAGTATGTGCTACTTGTGACGTTCATTATTTAACACCAGAAGAAAAGATATATCGTGAAATCATGTTAACTGCATGTGGGTATCCAGATGCAGATGAACAACCTGATTTGCACTTGCGTACTACTGATGAAATGTTGGCATCCTTCCCTTACTTAAGTGAAGAAAAGGCCTATGAAGTAGTTGTTACTAATACTCGTGCTATTAATGATAGTATCGAAGATATCAAACCAGTTCCAGACGGCACATATTCTCCAAAAATTGAAGGCGCTGATGAAGCTTTCACAGAAATGTGTTATAGAAATGCGAAGGCTATTTATGGTGATCCATTGCCACGCGTTGTACAAGAACGTTTAGACTATGAATTGGACTGTATTATTTCCAATGGTTACGGCGTATTGTATTACATTGCTCATAAGCTAGTAAAAAAATCTCTTGATGATGGCTATCTAGTAGGTTCTCGTGGTTCCGTAGGGTCTTCTTTTGCTGCTACCATGTCTGAAATTACAGAGGTAAACCCATTACCGCCGCATTATGTATGTCCTAACTGTAAATATTCAGAATTCTTTGAAAAGGGCGAATATGCAGGTGGTTTTGACTTGCCTCGTAAAGATTGCCCTGAGTGCGGTCATGCGCTACAAACGAATGGTCATGATATTCCGTTTGCTATCTTCCTTGGTTTCGAAGGCGATAAGGTTCCAGATATCGACCTTAACTTCTCTGGTGATTACCAAGCAAAAGCTCACAAATATACGGAAGAACTATTTGGTCGTGACAATGTATTTAAAGCTGGTACCATCGGTACTATCGCTGATAAAACGGCATTTGGTTATGTTAAAAAGTACGCTGAAATTAGAGACATTCAAGCTCGCAGTGGTTTCTTTGAACATTTGGCAAAAGGCTTTACGAATGTAAAGAATACAACAGGACAACATCCTGGTGGTATCATGGTTTGTCCTCGCGATATGGATGTGCATCACTTTACACCTATACAGCATCCTGCGAATAAGAAGGAAAGTGGCGTATTAACGACACACTTTGACTATCACTCTATTGAAGGTCGTATGACTAAGCTTGATATTCTGGGCCATGATGATCCTACTATCATTCGTATGCTAGAGGATTTGACTGGTATAGATGCAAAGACTATACCATTTGATGATCCAAAAACATTGAGCTTATTCTCTTCTACAGAGGGGATTGGTTTAACACCGGAACAACTACAAGGTGACCAAGTAGCCAGCTTGGCTGTACCAGAATGTGGTACGAAGTTTGTACGGGGCATGCTTGAAGACTCTCGTCCGCAAACATTCTCTGACTTAGTTCGTATCTCTGGTTTCTCTCATGGTACAAACGTATGGCTCGACAATGCCCAAGACCTTATTAAAAATGGTACTTGTAAATTGAACGAAGCTATTTCTACCCGTGACGACGTAATGAACTTCTTGATCCATCGCGGCATGGATAGAAAGCATAGTTTCTTCGTAATGGAAAACGTGCGTAAAGGGAAGGGCATTGAAAAACGAAATAAACAAGGGCAAGCTACGACGGAATTTGAAGCAGAAATGCGTGAAAATAATATTCCTGAATGGTTTATTGAATCTTGTAAAAAGATTTCCTATCTATTCCCACGGGCCCATGCGGTTGCCTATGTAATGATGGCATTCCGTATTGCCTGGTTTAAGGTATATCATCCATTGGCATTCTATGCGGCATACTTCTCCATTCGTGCAAAGGCCTTTGACTTACGCATTATGACAGGGGACCTTAAAACTCAAATGACTGAGTTCAACCGTATTAAGGCTCTCGATCGCGCTGCCAGTCCTAAAGATAAGGATCTTATGAGCGCGTTAGAAGTATCTATGGAAATGTATCAACGGGGCTATCGTTTTATCAATGTAGATATCCAGCACTCCGAAGCTAGACGTTTTAGCATTAAAGATGGTGCATTATTGCCGCCATTCTTAGCTATTGATTCCTTAGGTGAAACTGTAGCTGATGCTATCGTTGCTGAACGAGAAGAACGTCCGTTTACATCTCTAAAAGACTTGCAACGTCGTTGTAAGGTATCTAATACCATCATTGATCTTATGAAAGAACTTAAATGCTGTGGTGAACTACCTGAAGACGAACAAATGTCACTCTTTGGGGCATAATAAAATACTAGTTATACTTAAATACAAAGTAAGCACTATACCTAAAAGTGGATATAGTGCTTATTTTTCTATATTTTGATACAATACAATTGATATATCATTGGTACAAGGGAGTGTTGTGTAATGATAAGTGAATTATTGAAATTTCTAGGAATTAATTCATCAGATAGTGATATTACTAAAAAACCGAAAATGGAATCAGAAGACAATGGAACTGGATCTTATATTACTAAGGAACGACAAAATCAACCTATAGAGATTGAATTTTGGGACATTGAGCCTGAGGATGTGCCTGAGTTAGAAGAATCCGATATTCCAGGTGTATACTTTAACGAATTCCGAGAATATGTTGATCAAGAAGGAAATGTACTATCCCCATCAGATCTCGATGCAATACGATATAAAGATGATTACGAGGACGATTATTATAGATAGAAATTATTAGAGTGTCATATTTATATTGTTTTTATTGTGTAACGAGTGGGTAATTATGAGAGTTCCAATATATGAAGCTGTAGCTCACTATAAAAGGAATAATGAGTTACCATATACAGAGTATTTTTGCCTAGGCTTTTTTTCTAAATTATCATTAGCAGAAATGGCATTAACTGAGTCAAAAAATTTGATAGGTTTTTCTGATTTGGCGGATGATGCATTTTCGATAACAACTCATTATTTAAATGATTGTGTGCATATAGGTGATGATGTTAGTTATGAAATCATAAACAACAAAATTTATGGTGTTTGGTATGATTATGATATAGATGATTATTATACATGTTCAGGATACATAGGTTTATTTAGTACTTTAAAATATGCAGAGAAAGCAATAGAGTGGTATAAAACCTGGGATATATTTAAAGTACATGGCATAGAGTGTTTAGGAATAGCTACTATCACTCTTAATTTAAGGGGATGGACTGAAGGTTTTATAACAATATATGATTAAATTAAGAAAAAAGAGGTGTCATCATTTGATGATACCTCTTTTAAAAGTTTTGCAGTTTATTTAGTTTGGCAGATTTTGTAAATTTGGCAGATTTAGTACAAAGATTTATATTTCATCCAGTTTGTTTTGGCCATTTCTTTAAGTTCTGTACCACGGCCATCAAGGATTGCATTGATCAAGTATTTACTGAAGCCTTTTGCTTGTTGGTAAGCAATTTTTGGAGGCATAGCAAGTTCTTGTTTATCTACATGAACATTGACGATAACAGGACCATTATGGTTAAGAGCCTCCATGATTTTTTCGTCTACTTCACTAGAATTTTGAATACTTACACCTTTAATACCAGCCGCTTCTGCAAGTTTACCGAAGTCTGGATTTACAAAGTCTGTAGCATAGTCTAGGTAGCCAGAAGCTTTCATTTCCATAGCGATGAAGCTAAGTTCCTCGTTGTTGAATACAAAGATTTTAACTGGCAAGTTAAGTTGTTTTAATGTTAACATTTCGCCCATCATCATTGTGAAACCACCATCACCGGAGAGGGAAATGACTTGGCGGTTTGGACATGCATTTTGAGCTCCAATAGCATGCATCATAGCATTAGCCATGGAGCCATGGTTATAGGAACCCAAGATGCGGCGTTTACCATTTGTTTTTAAGTGACGAGCAGTCCAAATTACTGGAGTACCTACATCAAAGGTAAAGATAGCATCTTCACTTGCTAGCTTATTCAAACGATTAACAAAATATTGTGGATGAATTGCTACACCATCTGGTTCAGCTACTGCATAGCTATCTAGATCGCCTCTAAATTTAGTATATGCTTTACGTACAGTGTCGATAAATTCAGTATCACCGCGTTGGCCTACGAGAGGTAATAATTCTTTCAATGTATCTTTTACAGTACCAATAATACCTTGTGTAAGAGGAACACGACGACCTAATGTACTAGGATCTCTATCAACTTGGATTACCTTAGCATTTTCCGGATAGAATGGACGGTAAGGGAAGTCTGTACCAAGCATAACGAGTGTGTCGCATTGTTCAATAGCACGATAACCAGATGTATAGCCTAATAGACCTGTCATACCTACATCATATGGATTATCCCATTCAACCCATTCTTTACCTCTGAACGCATGTACTACAGGAGCTTGTAAGCGTTTTGCTAATTCTACGACCTCATCATGTGCACCTTCACAGCCTGCACCACAGAAGAGGGTAATTCGTTTGCCTGTTTCTAAATGAGCAGCCATTTCTTCGATGTCATCGTGTTGAGGAATGATATGAGGTAAACGAGGTTGGTTCCATACAGGTAACTCGTCGATTTCCATTTCCATAACTGCTACGTCCCCAGGAAGGACGATAACAGCAACATCTTGGTTGCCAATAGCAGCATTCATAGCACGGAATAGAATTTCAGGCATTTGTTTTGGATTAGAAACAAGTTCGCAGAAACAGGAACATTCTTTGAATAAGTTTTCTGGATGTGTTTCTTGGAAGTAATTTAAGCCTACTTCAGATTGCGGAATATGAGACGCAATAGCTAATACTGGAACACGATTGCGATGACAATCGAATAAACCGTTGATCAAGTGTAAATTACCAGGACCAGAACTACCAGCACAGACAGTCAATTTATGAGTTAAGGCTGCTTCTGCACCTGCAGCAAAGGCTGCAGTTTCTTCATGTCTAACATGTTCAAAAGCAATCTTACCATTGCGGCGTAGACTATCGTTTACAGAGTTTAAACTATCGCCAGTGATACCATAAATGCGTTCGATGCCCGCATTGGCTAAGACATCTATAAGTACATCAGAAATTCTTTTTTTTGCCATATTATCACCTATATTTAATAAATAATATTAATTAAATATTGTTATAAAACCATATATTATTATATTAGACCTCTTTGTAGTGTAATTATGTGATAAATGTTACTATTTTATGTATACATAATTTATATATGTTTATATTGTTATGATTAATAAATTTTTAATCTATTATATATTGAACTATAATAATATATATTTTATTCCTTCTTTACTTTTTAACAATATTTCTCAATACAAAACTCTTATTGTTGCATAACGTTAATAAAAGTGTTACTATTAATTCAGAAACAAAATAGATGAGTCTTTGGGGATAGGTGAAATTCCTTACCGGCGGTATAGTCCGCGAACCTTTTAGGTATGAATCGGTGTAATTCCGATACCGACAGTACAGTCTGGATGAGAAAAGACGAAGCACATTTGACGTGCGTATTTATGATTACCCAAGGACTATGTATATAGTCCTTTTTTTATTGAGGTGATATGGTGGATGACGTAGCATATATGAAACGCGCCATTGCACTGGCAAAATTAGCCACAGGTCACACCTCGCCAAATCCTTTGGTTGGTGCCGTAGTGGTTAAAGACAATACAATAATCGGTGAAGGTTATCATCATAAGGCTGGTACAGCTCATGCTGAGGTTCATGCCTTAAACCAAGCTGGTAATAATGCTAAAGGTGCTACTTTATATGTAACCTTAGAGCCATGCTCTCATTATGGTAAAACTCCACCTTGTGCGCTGCGTATTATCGAGGCTGGCATAGCTAAGGTCGTTGTAGGTAGTACAGATCCTAATCCACTAGTATCGGGAAAGGGTATGGATTTACTCCGTGAAGCAGGCATAGAGGTTGTTTGCCCCGTATGTAGTGAGGAATGTGCTGAACTAAATGAGCATTTCTTTACATATATACAGACAGGTAAACCTTTCGTAACTATTAAAAGTGCTATGTCCCTTGATGGTAAGATTGCGACTTTTACTGGTCAATCCCAATGGATTACGAATGAGTCCTCCCGACGAGATGGACATATACTACGTGCTACTCATGATGCCATGCTCGTTGGCATCGGTACAATCTTAGCAGATAATCCTCAATTAAACTGTCGTTTAACTGATACTGAATTATCAGAGACTTTATTAGATACAAGCATACTTGATGAAACGATTCATGTTCATCAGCCTGATGTAATCATCTTAGATAGTCTAGGTAGAACACCAACAACAAGTCGTATATTTGAAATAGATACTCGCAAGGTACATATATTTGTATCGAAAGGCTGTCCTAAAGAACGAATACAGGCGCTTGAACAAGTAGGGGCTCTTGTTACTGTTGTTGAATCAGTATCTACTCGTAAAAGTAAAAGTACAGATATCGTAATAGATATTAAAAAACTATCTATTGATGATATTCTTACGAAGTTGGGCGATTTTGGTTATACTTCATTATTAGTTGAAGGTGGCTCTGCCATTATAAGTTCATTTGTAGAAACATTGAACTTTGATAAGGTAGTTACTTATATTGGTAATACAATAATCGGTGGAACAGAGGCTACACCTGCTGTAGGTGGTCGTGGCTTTGAAAGTCTAGAATCTTCTCCACAGTTAACTTTTACAAAAACTAAAGTATTAGATAATAACATTCGCATCGAAGCGTATCGTCAAGGAAGGAGGGGCGCTTATGTTCACGGGAATCGTTGAAGAAATCGGCCGTGTAGAGAGCATTAAAAAGGGCCCTAAATCCTTGGCTATTACAATTCGGGGGAATAAAATATTTAGTGATTTAAAAATTGGTGACTCCGTTGCTGTTAATGGTGTGTGCTTGACGGCTACAACGATTGGTAATGGCGTATTTACCGCAGATGTAATGCCAGAGTCGATTAAGATGACTACTTTTACAAATTTGAAAGTTCATCAACCAGTCAATTTAGAACGGGCTATGCTCGCTAACGGTAGATTTGGCGGTCACATTGTGGCAGGTCACGTAGATGGAACGGGCCGCATCATTAACCGGGAACAAACGGATAATGCCATTATTTTTACCGTAAAGGCCCCTAAATCCGTTATGGATTACGTTATTTATAAGGGGTCCATTACGATCGATGGAATTAGCCTCACTATTATGCGACGAACGGACAGCAGTTTTTCTGTATCTATCATTCCTCATACCTTGGGCGAAACAATTTTAGGTTCTGCCCATATTGGTACGGAGGTTAATTTAGAAACGGATATCGCTGGTCGATACATTCGTCATTTTATGAATCTCGGTAGTGAACCTACCGAAGATAAACCTAAGAAATCTATGCAATCCCTCTTAGTAGAGAATGGATTTATATAAAGAGTAAGGAGCGTTCCTATGAGCGAACAATTACATTCTATTACAGAGGTCTTAGAAGACCTTAAAGCTGGTAAACCTGTTATTATTGTTGATGATGAAAGCCGAGAAAACGAAGGCGATCTTATCATTGCTGCTGAGTTTGCTACACAAGAAAATATTAATTTTATGGTTAAATACGCGCGCGGTATCGTATGTACGCCTATGCGCCGTGAAGCTTTAGAAAAACTTGGCATTCCTGCTATGGTTGCTAAAAATACAGATAATCATGAAACAGCTTTCACCGTTACTGTTGACCATGTAGATACTACAACAGGCGTATCTCCAGCAGAACGTGCTTATACAATTCAAAAATTACTAGATCCTAATGCTAAACCTGAAGACTTCCGTCGTCCTGGTCACGTGTTCCCTTTAGTGTATAAAGAGGGTGGCGTTCTAGTACGCCAAGGTCACACTGAAGCATCTATCGACCTTTGCCGATTAGCAGGTTTACAAGAGGCAGCTGTTATTTGTGAGATTACAAAAGATGACGGCGATATGGCACGTCTACCAGATCTCATGAAATTTGCGAAAGAACACGATTTGAAAATTGCTTCCGTAGCAGAGCTTATCGAATACCGTAAACAGCATGAAGACATGGTTGAGCTTGGTGCTTGTTCTAAATTACCTACTAAATTTGGTGATTTTAATATCTTTGTATTCAAAAATGAATTAGATAAAAAAGAACATTTAGCTATTGTTAAAGGGGATGTGCAAAACTGTAGCGATGTCCTTGTACGTATTCACTCTGAATGTTTAACTGGCGATGTATTCGGTTCTAAACGTTGTGACTGTGGTGAACAATTAGATAATGCGCTACGTGCTATCGAAAAAGAAGGCAAAGGCGTTGTAGTATACATGCGTCAAGAAGGTCGTGGCATTGGCTTAACAAATAAAATTAAAGCCTATGCATTACAAGAGCAAGGCCTAGATACTGTAGAAGCTAATGAACAATTAGGCTTCCCAGCAGATATGCGTGAATATTCCTTGGCTGCTCAAATTATCCGTTTCTTAGGGATTAAGAGTATTAGATTGTTGACAAACAATCCAGAAAAACGTCATGGCTTAGAACATTGGGGTATTGATGTTACTAGTCGTGTACCGCTCATTATTGCAGCTAATAAATTTAATGCAGGGTACTTAAAGACAAAAGAAGAAAAAATGGGTCATATGTTAGAAGACTAATCATTTAGTTTTACTTAACAAATTGCTTGTCACATAAGAATTTCCTTTATAGGAATATAGGAGGTCAACATAATGAAGGTTCAAGAAGGTAATTTACTAGGTAGCGGTAAGAAATTTGCTATTATCGGTTCTCGTTTTAATGAGTTCATTACTTCCAAATTAATCGGTGGTGCTGAAGATTGCCTATTACGTCACGATGTAAAAGAAGAGGATATTACTGTTATTTGGGTACCAGGTGCTTATGAAATTCCATTGATTGCTAAAAAAGCTGCTTCATCTGGTCGCTTCGATGCGGTTATTTGCGTTGGTGCTGTTATTCGTGGTGCTACAACTCATTATGATTATGTATGTAATGAAGTAGCTAAAGGTATTGCTCATGTTTCCTTAGAAACTGGTATTCCTGTTATGTTCGGTGTAGTAACTACTGAAAATATTGAACAAGCGATTGAACGTGCTGGTACTAAGGCTGGTAATAAAGGTTACGATTGTGCTATGGGCGCTATTGAAATGGTTAACCTTATCGATCAATTCTAAGAAGACTATCAAAAACACTCAGTATCCTATGGTACTGGGTGTTTTTATAATATCGAAAATATGTTCTTTTACATTGAAAGTAATCTAGACGAACATATATTCCCTATAATTTGAAATGTAATTCTATGACATGATATACTATATAAGCATATAAAAGTGCAGTTTTAAACTTTAATTAGTAATAAGGAATGATGGAATGGATTATATAAAACGTTTTACTACCCGAGAAGGGGTACGTATGTCTTTAGCGGTAACAACGGATACTGTTGAAACGGCTCGTGTACGTCATGATTTATGGCCTGTCGCAACAGCTGCTTTAGGTCGCGCTATGACGGGGGCTATTTTATTAGCTGGTGATTTTAAAAATCATGAAAATGTAAGTTTGCGTATTAAAGGTGATGGCCCTCTAGGCGTTGTTCATGTAGATGCTTTTGCAGATAATACGGTTCGTGGCTATGTGGATGAGCCACATGTAGATGTACCTTTAAAACGAGCTGGTAAGCTTGATGTAGGTGCTGCTGTTGGTCATAATGGTGAAGTACAAGTTACTCGCTTTACTCAATTAGCACAAGATTATACCTCTACAAGTCCAATTCAAAGTGGTGAAGTAGCAGAGGATTTGGCCTACTACTTATATGCTTCTGAACAAGTACCTTCTACTATTAGCTTAGGTGTATTGGTAGACCCAGATTATCATACAGTTGTAGCTGGTGGTTTTATCGTACAAGCTTTACCAGATGCTACAGACGAAGCATTAGCACAAGTAGAAAAGAATATTAACGAACTTGGTCCTATTACAGAATATTTAAAAGCTCATCCAGATGGTAAGGGTCTAATGGAACGCGTTCTTGATGGCTTAACTGTGAATGAAGTATATAATGAACCAATTCACTTCCAATGTCGTTGTGGACGGGATCGCTTTGGTGCCGTACTTATGACATTAAGAGAAGAAGATAAAGAGGCTATTCTAGAAGATGAAGTAACAGAGCTTGTTTGTCACTATTGTAATGAAAAATATCATTTCACACGTGAAGAGTTACAAGATATGTTTGCTCCTAAAGGTCCAATTCAATAAAATCTATATAATATGCAGAAAAAATACAGGCTACGAGGTTTTTCCTATAGCCTGTTTTTCTATTCTATGAGAAAATAAAAGATAGAGTGATTAATAATAGGAGGTCACAATGAGTGCAATTGGCGTAATTGGTGGTACTGGCGTTTACGATCCGTCCATCTTTGAAAATATTCATGAAGAATCCTTAATGACACCATATGGTGAAATAGATTATGTACAAGGTACATACCATGGAAAAACTGTAATCTTTGTTGCTCGTCACGGCAAAGATCATACAATTCCTCCACATAAAATTAATTATCGAGCTAATATTTGGGGCCTCAAAAAATTAGGCGTTACATTTATTATCTCTACGACTGCGGTAGGTTCATTGAATGAAGACTTCAAGCCTGGTCATTTCGTGTTGACTGACCAATTCTTAGATTTTACTAAGAACCGCATCACT
Source organism: Veillonella sp. ZSJB6 (assembly GCF_051549505.1). NCBI lineage: Bacteria > Bacillati > Bacillota > Negativicutes > Veillonellales > Veillonellaceae > Veillonella > Veillonella sp. ZSJB6. The sequence continues at coordinate 376,798 of NZ_JBPUGE010000001.1, forward strand.
ACATTCTATGAAGGTGGTGACCGTCCAGTAGCACACTTGGATGTAACAAATCCGTATTGTCCAGAACTACGTGATATCCTTCAAAAGGTTGGTACTGAACAAGGTTTGTCTGTTCATAATGGTGGTACCTATGTATGTACAGAAGGTCCACGCTTTGAAACACCAGCGGAAATTAAAATGTTCCATATGCTTGGTGGGGATACAGTAGGCATGACAAATGTACCTGAAGTAAATTTAGCTAATGAAGCTGAAATGGCATATGCTACGATTTCTATGATTACCAACTATGCAGCAGGTATTTCTGAATCTGCTCTAACACATAGTGAAGTTGTAGAAATGATGGGGGATATGGCAGCTCAACTTAAATCACTTATTTTAGGTGCTATTGATGCAATTGATGTAGATGCTCGTTATGATGCGCATAATCGCATGCACGAATATGGTGGCTTTAAACTATAATCCATTTATAACGAAGCACAATAGTTCATCGAAGGAGAAGGTATGATTAATATTGAATGGCGTAAAGATACGCTGGTGCTATTAGATCAAACTAAATTACCTACTGAAATTACTTATGTTCACTGCACGGATTGGCGTCAAGTGGCTGAGGCTATTAAAATGCTTCGCGTTCGTGGGGCACCTGCTATTGGTGTAGCTGCTAGTTATGGTCTAATTTTAGCTGCTATGGAAGCAAGCCGTTTAGAGGCTCCATTTAGTGAACAACTTACAAGCTTATATGAATTTAGCGAGACTTTAAAAGAAACTCGGCCTACTGCAATCAACTTGGCTTGGGCTATAGATCGGGTGATTTCTTTAGTAAAAGGTCAAGTTGAAAGCATGTTCTCAATGAGTGATGTGGTAGACCTAATTACGAAGGAAGCTATTATTATTCATGAAGAAGACGTATCTTTGAATCGTCGTATGGCAGAAGCAGGAGCAACTTTATTTGAAGGTCAAAAGAATATTCGTATTTTGACCCATTGTAATGCTGGTGCATTAGCTACAGGTGGTTTAGGTACAGCACTTGGTGTTGTACGTAAGCTTCATGAAAATGGTCAATTGGAACGAGTATATGCGGATGAAACACGACCATTATTACAAGGTGCTAGACTGACTGCATTTGAGATACATGAGGATGGCATTCCTGTAACATTGGAAACAGACAATATGGCTGCTTATGCGATGCAACATGGCCTCATTGATGCTGTTATCGTAGGCGCAGACCGCATCACTACTAAAGGTGATGTAGCAAATAAAATCGGTACTTATGGTGTGGCTGTGTTAGCTAAATTCCATAATATTCCATTCTATGTGGCGGCTCCGTATAGTACATTTGATTTTACTCTTGAAAATGGTGCGGATATTCCTATTGAGATGCGCGATGATTATGAAGTGACATCGTTACATGGTGTTCAAATAGCACCCAATGGCATTGATGTTCTTAATCCAGCCTTCGATGTGACACCACATGAGCTAGTGACTGCCATCATTACAGAAGAAGGTGTTTTAAAACCAAACTATGAAGAGTCTATTGATAAGCTGCGTCAAATTGTAGAATCTAAATAACAAATAAATCCAAGTGGGTTTACTATCAAATCTTTATTTTAACTATATCAACTCATATTAGTAAAAGGAGTTATTATGCAATCTTTAATTAAAGATATTAATTTAGCTGCAGAAGGTCGTAAAAAAATTGATTGGGTTTCTAACTTTATGCCTACATTGAATACCTTGGGCGATCGTTTTGAAGCTGAACAAACTTTCAAAGGTCAAACTATTGTCGTTAGTGTTCACTTGGAAGCAAAAACAGCATATTTAGCTACTGTATTAAAACGTGGTGGCGCTGATGTTATCGTAACTGGTTCCAATCCATTATCTACACAAGATGATGTTGCGGCTGGTCTCGTTGACATGGGCCTAACTGTATACGCTTGGTATGATTGTACTGATGAAGAATATTTCAACTTCCTTAATAAGGCTCTTGATCATAAACCACACATTATTATCGATGATGGTGGTGACTTGGTAAACTTGTTGCACACAACACGCCAAGATGCAAAAGAACGTTTGTTAGGTGGTAGTGAAGAAACTACAACAGGTGTACATCGTCTGTATGCATTAGAGAATGCTAAACAATTGACATTCCCTATGATTGCAGTAAACGATTCCTACTGTAAATATCTTTTTGATAACCGTTATGGTACAGGCCAATCCGTTTGGGATGGTATTATGCGTACTACAAACTTAACAGTAACAGGTAAAAACGTGGTTGTTGCTGGTTATGGTTGGTGTGGTAAAGGCGTTGCTATGCGTGCAAAAGGCCTTGGTGCTCATGTATATGTAACTGAAGTAGATCCAATCAAAGCAATTGAAGCTGTATTTGATGGTTTCAAAGTATTGCCTATGATTGAAGCTGCTAAAGTAGGGGATATTTTCTGTACTGTAACAGGTTGTAAAGATGTTATTGTAAAAGAACATTATGAAGTAATGAAAGATAAAGCTATTTTATGTAATGCTGGTCACTTTGATTGTGAAGTTAATGTAGCTGATCTTACAGAACTTGCGATAAGTCATGAACGTGTTCGTCAAAACATCGAAGGCTATACTATGGCAGATGGTCGCAAACTTTACGTATTAGCCGAAGGTCGTCTAGTAAACCTTGCAGCTGGTGATGGTCATCCTGCAGAAATTATGGACTTATCCTTTGCTATGCAAGCGCTTGCAGCAGAACATATTTTACATAATGGTAAAGATATGGACCCTAAGGTATATGTATTGCCTCATGAATTAGATGCGGAAATTGCAAAACTTAAATTGAACTCCATGGGCTATGATTTAGACTCTTTAACACAAGAGCAAATCGACTACCTTACAAAAGTAAATTAATTAACCAAATATAACCGAGCTATTTTAGCTCGGTTATACCTATGAGGAAGCTTATGTCTGATTTATTGATTACCAATGTAGACGTCTTAACTAATGAGGGCGTTCTCAAGAATCATGCCATTGAAATTGAAAATGGCTTTATTACATCTATTGTAAAGGATAGTGAAGTAGAAAAGGCTAAAGAGTCTGCTAAAGATGTATTAGATGGGAAAGGCCAATTGGCTGCTCCAGGTCTTGTTAATACACATACTCACATTGCAATGGGTTTATTTAGAAACTATGCAGATGATCTTGAGCTTATGGACTGGCTAGAAACGGCTATTTGGCCAACTGAGGCAAAGCTTAACGATGAATATGTACGGTATGGCACACAACTTGGCATCGCTGAAATGTTGCGTTCTGGTACAACAACCTTTAGCGATATGTATTTCTTCATGAATACTACTGCTGAGGTAGTAAAAGAAACTGGTATTCGCTCTGTACTATCTCGTGGCTTAGCAGGTGTATCCCCAACAGCAGATCAAGCATTAGTTGAAAATGCTGATTTATTCCGCACATGGAATGGCTTTGATAATGACCGTATCAAGGTATTACTTGGACCGCATGCACCATATACTTGTCCAGATGCGTACATGGAAAAGGTTATTGCCTTATCTCATGAACTAAATTGTGGCATTCATATGCACTTATCCGAAACAAAAGGGGAAGTAGAGAATGTTATAAAAGCTACTGGTAAGACACCAATTGCTCATATGTATGATTTAGGGTTATTCTGGAATACTACATTAGCTGCACACTGTGTTCATGTAACAGACGAAGATATGGATATTATGGCAGAAAATAATGTAGCTGTTGCCCATAATCCACAATCTAACCTTAAATTAGCAAGTGGTACTGCACCAGTTCCTGAAATGATCGGTAAAGGTATTACTGTTGGTCTCGGTACAGACGGTTCTGCTTCGAATAACAATGCGGACATGCTTGAAGAAGTACGCCTTGCAGCTACCTTACATAAAGCACGTCTCTACGACCCTAAAGCCATTCCTGCACAAGCAGCTTGGAATATGGGCACTGTAGAAGGTGCAAAAGCTTTAGGCTATACAGACCTTGGTGTATTAGCAACAGGCTACCGTGCAGATATTGTTTTATATGATGTATCTGGGATGCACTGGATGCCTCGCTATAATGATTTAGCAGCACTTGTATACTCTGCGAATAGTTCTGATGCTAATACTACAATTGTAGGCGGTAAAGTCCTTATGAAAGACAAAGAATTGCTTACTATTGATGAAGAAAAACTTCGTGTAGAAATCACTATGGCTCAAGCGTATTTCAGTAACTAATATATTAAAAAAACTATAGCTGTAATTGATTAGCTTTTTCTTGTCTAGTTTAGTACTAGTTAGGTTTGTATTTATATAATATAAGTTTGTATGCGAGGTACTGCTATGCTAAAAAGAATACTTCAATACCTTTCACTTTGTATCGCCTTAGTTAGTTTGTTGATATTAGCTGGTTGTAGTAGTAATAGTGCGTCTTCTCAGCCTAAAGGAGCTGAAGGGGAATGGATTGCTTACTCAGGCTATACCGTTCAAAATGTAGTCAGCGCTGTTGATACGCCTATTTTTACGATGAATCTTACAGCTCGAAATGATAGTAAGACGATTTATACAGCAGATATGAAAGCTTATAACTATCAATATACGACGCCTGAAAAGAGACCTGTTATTGAATCTACTCAAATGGTAGGGGATATAAAGGAAACTCGTCTAAATTATATTACGGCTCTTACACTTGTAATGAGTGCTAACGATATAGTAGGTAACGCAGATAGCTCAAATTCTAATACAATCAAGATGGATATTACTGGCATACCAAATACTGCTCTTATTTATGATTCAAAAACAGATACTATTAAATTTATGGATCAAACCTTTAAACGGGTAAGCAATACAAATAATTTACAAACCTTGGCTGATGCGTATAAGAAAGATCTCCAAATAGCTTCTAATAAATATTTAGAAGAGATTGGCAATGCAGCAAATCCTAAAACAAAATTTATAACAACCTATAACTTTGATGACTCTATCATTAAAGACAATAAGAAATGATTTATAAAAGAAAACCCACTCATAGTATGATATATTCCTTTATTAGATACTTAATAAAAGGGGTACATATCATATGGAGTGGGTTTATTTTGTAATGTTTTACTTTGAATGCTATTTTATTACTTTTACCAAGAACATTGGTACAGGGATATAAAATTCATCTTTTTCGTTATAAATACGAGGTCCTACTGTGGAGTCAATAGTGACGGAGCTAGCACCTAATTTTGTGAGCACTTCTTTATCCCATTGAGGGCGTGTAAAGGATGAAATTTCAAGCATATGATAAATAGTATGGCACCGCTCTTTTAAATCATTGCTTACATGTTCATGGGCATGATGAACAGATGGTGGCAAGTCATGGTGATTGCGAGCATATTCCGCATCATAATTGAGGATTAAACCACCTGGACGAATGATGCGTAACCATTCTGCATAGGCTTTATCTGGATGTGGTAAGTTCCATGTTACATTGCGGGCTACAACAATATCAAAGGTATTAGAATCAAAGCTAAGATTTTCAGCATCCATGACGGAGAAGGTGGCATCGGAGTTTAGTGATTCGGCAAGTTGATTAGCTTCATCAATCATATTTGGGGTAATATCAATACCATGTACTGTATGGCCCAATTCAGAGAGAATAATACTAAAAAATCCAGCGCCACAGCCAATATCTAAAATGCGTAGAGATCGATCAGAGTCAAAGATATGGCTCATCAATTCATCACGCCAAAGCTTAAGTTTAGGGCTTTCTAATTCTTTAGCTCGCAATGACCCAAAATCACGTGCTCGATCGCTCCAATAAGCGGTAATAAACTCTTTGTCATCCTTCATAGGATGATTCTTTTCAAATATATCGTTCATCTTTTTGTTCTCCTCATTTTTAATACACTTAATAGTACCATAAAATGAGAATGTACCATACTATAAATATCACACTTACTACATAAATAATTAATATTGAATATGATATAATACATCTATATTTTTGTTTTATGAAAGGGCAGGACAATGATTTTACAGACGGGACAACGTACGGATATTCCTGCCTTTTATGGGCAATGGTTGATTAATCGTGTTCATCAAGGATTTGTAGATGTACGAAATCCCTATAACCCAATGCAGATAACACGGTATCCTATTAATCATGAAGTAGTAGATGGTATTGCGTTTTGTACAAAGAATCCTTTGCCATTTATTCCGCTCTTACATGAAATAAATGATTATAGACAGTTTTGGCACATGACTATAACCCCTTATGGTCCAGATATCGAGCCCTATGTACCAAAAGCAGATTCTGTAATAGACGGATTTAAACAAATATCAACAAGACTGAATCCTCAATCCATGGTGTGGCGTTATGATCCTATTATTTTAACCCATATCTACACAATAGATTTCCATTTTGAAAGCTTTTATAACATGGCTAAGGCGCTAGAAGGATATACGGATACGGTAGTTGTAAGTTTCTTAGATATATTTGATAAGGTGGCTCAGAACTTTCCTGAAGGTTTTAGACCAAGTGTTGATGTACAACATAACATTATTAAGGAGCTTATTTCTATTGCTCATTCTTGCAATATGGACCTTAAAACCTGTGGAGAAGGGGACGCATTTAAAGAATTAGGGGCTAATACGGAAGGTTGTTTAACCTTAGATTGTTATGAACGGGCTTGGAATGTTACGTTAAAAGCACCTAAACGGGTACCAGCGAGACCGGAATGTAATTGTTATTTACATGGTGATATAGGTGCCTATGATAGTTGTAGTCATTTCTGTCGCTATTGTTATGCTAATACAAATCAGGCGGCGGTCCAGCATAATCGTTTGTTACATGATCCAAATTCTAGTTTCCTTATTGACCAGCTTTCAAAAACAGCAATTATTAAAGAAAGCATGGAAAAAAGCTGGATTGTTGATACAAATTACAGGCAAGAAACTCTATTTTAGATGGAATTACGATGCTATATAACGCTGTTTCGTTGACGTATCGTGTAAAATAGATAACAAAGGGGGTTGTCAAAGGGACACCTCAGGAATATAAGAGAGTGAATAGACTTATTAATTGTTTAGTTGTTTTATTATCACAAGGAGGTGTCGTATGATAACCTACAAAAGTGATACTAAAGATTCATCCTTAGTATCACGTGAAGATTCTATGCCAGTTCTTGCCATGTGCTATGATTTTGATAAGACTTTAACCCCTGATGATATGCAGGCACAAGGCTTTATTCAATCTGTTGGCTATGATGAGGAGCAAATCAAGCAGTTCTGGCAAGAATCTAATCAATTGGCTAAGAAAAATGATATGGATAATAACTTAGCCTATATGTACAAGATGATTCAAGAAGCAGTAGGTCGCTTTTATGTAACTAAAGAAAAGCTCATGGAATATGGGAATCAAGTAGAATTGTATGACGGTGTTCGCACTTGGTTTGAACGTATTCGAGAATATGGATTAGAACATGGGGTACGCATTGAGCATTATATTATCTCTTCTGGATTGAAAGAGATGATAGAAGGCACTGAAATGGCGAAAGAGGGAGCTTTCACAAAAATCTATGCCAGCGCATTCATGTTTGATGATAAGGGCGTAGCTGTGTGGCCTGCGCAAGCAATTAACTATACGAATAAAACTCAGTTTTTGTTCCGTATTCAAAAGGGGATTCTAGATATTAATGATACAGGCGTTAACGATTATATTAAGCCTGAGGACCAACGTGTCCCATTCCGCAATATGATTTATATTGGGGATAGTGATACAGATATTCCTTGCATGAGCCTTGTTAACGCAAATGGAGGCCATTCCATAGGTGTGTATGATCCTATTAAAAAGGATAAAGATAAGGTGTATAAGATGATGCGTCATCACCGTATACGCTATTATGCACCTGCAGACTATACAAATGGTTCCCAGTTAGATACATTAGTTAAACAAATTATACGTAAAACAGCAGCATATGAAGTGTTAGAGGGCGAGTATATTCATTGTAAACACGAAGCAGAGGAGTAATATGGAACAATCTAAATTGACAAGTGAATGGATTCAAACGTTTAATCGTTTAGGTTCTGAAGGTAAATTAAAACCTACCGTACCATATCATGATTTATTCAACCGTAAAGAGCTAAAAGGCTTTCCGTTGCATACATTGCCTATGTGGACTGTAACGTTCCCAACAGGTCATATTACATGCTGTGATCCTTTGGTAACATTACCTAATAAACCAGATACGTATATTAGAACGGTAGAACCAGGTACGTATTTGTTAGAAACAAAAATTATTGAAATGGAACCAAATGAGTATCGCTATGTGGCAAGCCGTGTTGTTTTTAGTGGCAATGAGCCTGTGAACTATGAATTGGCTTTGAAAGGTACGGAAGACTTAACAGATCTTGATGATGGTGAAAGCTATATCGGATTCCCTGTAGATTCTGGACTTGCTACTGTAGTTGATGCAGAAACTATCGAAACCTATAGAAAGTTCTATGATCAATGGCATACAAACTATCCTGACAAAAATATCTATGATGATTACTACAGTGATTTATTCCAGTTAAATGCATTGGCATATCCACAATTCCAACGGTCTAAAGGGGATTGGATTAACTTTACAATTCCTGAAACTGAATTAACAGTACCTATGATTCAATCCGGCTTTGGAGATGGTTTATATCCTGTATACTGGGCCTTTGATAAAGATGGTCAAATTTGCCAACTGATTATGGAATATATCGATTGCAGCGAAGCATATCAATAATATGATCTAGTGTAGTATGTAAAGATATAACCCTAATAAACTTAATATATACAAAAAAGACGCTTAGCATACTAAGCGTCTTTTATATATTATATTTAATTGTAAGGTCTAAACTCCGAAAATCCAGTTAACGAATACACGAAGGATACTTAGACCTACAATAATTTCAGCTAAGAATCTTAAGGAACCTTCCATACCATTACCTAAATGTTTTAAACTGCCAATTTTGGCTTTACTTACGATGTCACACCAGCACATATAATACCTCCGTGAGAGTTAATATGAGTAAATTACATAACTTATATGCTTATTTTACAACCTTATATCAAAAATTTCAATATGTATTTAAAATTAAATAATAATAATTCTACACATACATCTATAATAATAAAATTATAGTTACCATAAACCTACATAAAATAAGGAATCATAAGCATCTAGTTAGTTTGGTATATATTAAGGTTATGTAAGACTTATATAAATATATATAGCTAAATGATGTTATATAAAAAGATAGTTGTATTAGATACTAAACATTATTTAAGAGTTTATTTGTATATACACCTAAGGTTAATGATTAATAAGCTTAAAAAACATAGTTTAAACATTTACATATATTAAGTTTTATATAGTGAGATTAACTAGGTTACATAAATTAAATTAGAATTATAAGGTTAGATAAATTGAGTTAAATATTGTGTAATTGAATAGATTACATAATATGAAACGATAGGATCTGTTGATTGAGTAATTTAAAGGCTTATTTGGGTTGAAATGTAAATAAACTAGCTTATAGATATATAGGCTAGTTTTTTATTTGTTTTTGAATTACTTCCGATAACGATATATTATCGGAAGTAATTATATAAAGAAAATTGGGCCTATATGGCCCAATCCCTTATGTTATATAGTTTTTTTACTTATTAAGCTTATTTGCGTTTAAATGTGTATGGTTCGTATTCTACATCATTATGACGGTTAGTCCACCAGTTCCAACCGATTCTTGCAAGCTTCCATGCAATGAAGCCTACGATAATGCCCAATACTAAGCCTGTTAATACATCTGTTGGATAATGTACAAATAGATATACTCTAGAAAATGCTACTACTAATGACCCAAGTAATGCTATAATTCCCAAATATCGCTTCTGAGGCGCTATTTGACTCAAGCCTAGGTAAATGGTCATGGCAGATGCAAATGAACCAAAACTATGGCCTGACGGGAATGAATAACTATTTGCTTTTGGTAACGCAGACTCTAATGGTACTGTTACATTAGGAAAATCTACAAATGGTCTTAATCTAGCTACATGTGGTTTTAAACCTTGGTCACCGATGATTAATACAAATCCTAATGCAATTATTATAGCTACGCCTAATACACGGTATTTTTTTTGTAACATCAATAATAAGGCAATGACAATCCATAAGGCACCGCTGCCAGTAATTTTTGAAATAAATGCCATAATTGGTGTTAAAAAACTATATACAAGATGGTCATGTACATAGAAGATCAAGGAGTGATCAAATTGTAAGATTGTGTCCATAGTTTCCTCTTCTATTTAACTAAATGATAATTATTGAGAATGATTGAGAATAGATTATATCCTCAATATTCTGTATTGGATTTCCATATACTTTGTAATATGTATATATTGGTTTCTCAATTACATCCAAATAATAGCCTAAACTATTTATACCTCATGGTCAATAGTTTAGGCTATATTTAATAAAATCTTTAATTATGGTTTCTTTTTATCTGCTTTTTTAGTTGAACCTTCAGGTGGCATTGTTATGATTGTATCTACTGGGTCATATACAGATTCAAAGGAATCAGTTTGTGTAACCCAATTACCATATGTTATGGTTCTATACGTATTCATTGTTAAGCCTACATGCCCTTCTTGTACTTCTTTTTCTTTTAAAGACGGATCTACGCGTGTAATTGTCTTATTTGGTATTTCACTACGATCACCAACTGAAATAGATACATTTTTAGGCTTGTCTTGAGCAGTACCTATAATATAGATGATTAGTGTACCATGATTCATCACACTGAGGATATAAATGGATTGCTGGTATGGATTTCTAAACTTAAAGTCCAAATAGCCCCATGCTACTGTAGCATCACGACCAGCTTGAATATATCCAACAGGTTCAAAGTGAGGTGTACGTTCTACAATATTCATGCCAGATAATAATGCTGTATTAAAGATGGTAGAACTAACTTGGCAAATGCCACCACCAATACCTGGAACTAATTTGCCATCAATCATTACCGGTGCATCATCATAGCCAGCCTCAGCAGTACGTTCACCTACAACATCGTTAAAGGAGAATACTGCACCAGGTTTAATCAATGTACCATTGATTTTATCAGATGCGAGTTGAATATTATGTGTTCTGCTTTCATTATTTGGATCAAAATCTGTACTAAAGGATGCTAGAACGGTATTTAATGGTTTTAAATCAGAATCAGTAACCTTAATAGTATTTTTTGTGGTAAATACCATAGATAGAGATGTGATGCTTTCTCCAGATTGTAATTGATCCTTAAGGTTTTGTAAGGTTGCATCAATATCAATGCGTTTACCTTCTTTAGCAGGATGGAATACAACTTGACCCTTCTCAATAGTTAGATATGCATCATGACCTGGAGTATCAATTGATTTGGCAAGTTCTGTAAGGTAGGTTTTACTTTTTACCTCGTCTAGCTTATATTGTGGTTGAAAATGTTGGCCATAATATAAGGCATTAAATCTATGTGCAAGCAAGGTCCACCAATCATCTTCATACCCATATGTAGAAATAGCTTTCACTACAGCCTCTGTATCTACCTGAATACCTAAATCATGATACGTAGCCTGTTGTTTTTTATTATTCCCCATATCAATGGATATAGTCTGTTGTGGTATTTTACTATTTAGTTCTTGTATTTGAGCTTGTAATTCACTCTTTGGTGTATTAGATAAATCAGTATCATTGTAAAATACGCCATACGATATATTTTCTGTTGGGATGTATGAGCAGCCGCTCGTACTCAGCAGGACAAGCATAGTCCCTAATATTATATATTTTTTACTCATTGTATTATAAACTCTCCCAAATTAGTCATTATATTCTCTAATTATAGCATATAAGTACCTATTCTATGGTACAATTATATTGATATTTTTAGGGGTAAGGGTGAATTATGTCAGAGTCTAAGGAACAACAAAAACATTTCTATTTGCGCAATAATGATGCGCTTATGAATAGTACCAAGTTGTCTATGAAAGCCAAACAAAGTATATTGCTGTCTAAGGCTGAAAATACTGTGGATGCTTACGAATCGGATTGGGACGATTTCGTAGATTGGTGTACCTATCAAAAGGTATCTTATTTTCCGGCTACACCAGAAACTATAGTGAACTATATTAATGATCTTGCTGATTATGCTAAAGCAAATACGATTTCTCGTCGTATTAGCGCTATATCTGAGAATTATAATGCGTCTGGCCATCGGGATAATCCATGTATGGCACCTATCGTAAAACAAGCGTTACGGGGCATTAGACGTTTAAAAGGTACATTCCAACAAGGTAAGACACCAGTCCTTTTAGAGGATATTGAAGATATTTTAGATTGTATGACCAAGCTAGATGTACCTGAATTACAACTATTACGTGATAAAGCTATTCTTTTAATCGGATTTATGGGTGCTTTTCGGCGTAGCGAAATTGCGGCTATTACAGTAGAACATCTTCAATTCTCTCCACAAGGTGTTGAGATCTTTGTACCATCATCTAAAGCTGACCAAGAAGGTCAAGGTGCTGTAGTGGCGATTCCGCATCTATCTGGTTCTCCGTTAGACGCAGTTCGTGCCTTACAGCAATGGTTACGTGTCTCTGGTATAACAGAAGGACCTGTATTTAGAGGCTTTACTAAAAATATGTCGTTACGTAAAACAGCTATATCCGATAAGATGATTGCCGAAATCGTAAAGAAATATATTTCTCTTATCGGTCTTGATCCTGCCATGTATGGAGCCCATAGCTTGCGTCATGGCTTTGCAACGACTGCTGCAGCCTATGGTGTGGAAGAACGTAATATTATGAGACAAACACGCCACCATAGCGTTAATATGGTTCGTCGTTATATTAATGAAGCGAACAAGTTTGTAGACAATCCTATTTCAACAATCTTTGAAAAGCGATTTAGATAACAACTATTAATCACTTGATTTAGATAATAACTATAAATCGGTTAATAACATACATGAAACAACAAAAAGCAGCTATCTCTATTGAGTAGCTGCTTTTTCGTGTGGGTTACACCCATATATATTTAGTTTTGAGCCACATAGTCCAAAGCTCTAACTGGACTATCAGTTTTATGTGCTGGTACCTTTAAAACTGTACCAGGTACAAGTGTACCAGAATCACTGATGTTATTAAGTTCTTTCATGGCATATACCATTTCACGAACATCCATATCTTTATGAGCTGTGCGAGCTGCAATATCCCACATTGTATCGCCTGCTTGTACCTTTACTTCGCGTACTGCATGTGTATTTGCATCTGTTACAGGGTTTGTCATATTATAACCAAATAATACTGTTAAGCACATTCCTAGCATCATTAATATATTTTTCATCTCATACCTCACATTTACATCGAACATAATATCTGAGAACATTTGTTTGTTTACATGCATATAATAGCACACGAACGAATGTTCGGTCAAGAGTTTTAGAACAAATGTTTGCAAAAACTTTTAAAATTGCCTATAATAAGTATGTAAGTTAGTAATTATCTTACTTTTTCATTATATAGCATGACATGTGTTATTTTTTACGCATATAAATATTGACATTACATTGACTTTGGAGGTTCATCGTGAGACGCCCTGCTACAGATATTAATACTAAACAGCGCCGTATATTAGATTTTATTAAAGATTCACTACATAATGAATATCGTTGTCCTACTGTTCGTGAAATCTGTACACATGTAGGGCTTAGTTCTACATCTACTGTACAATCTCATTTGAATGCTCTTGAAAAGTTTGGTTATATTAAACGAGATCCTAATAAAAACCGTGCTATTACTGTTTTAGAGGATACAAAACCTTCTATTTCTGTAGCTGGTAATGAAACTTCAAGCTCTGATAACTTTGAATTTTTAGGTGCCGGTCTAAAACAAGTTCCTCTCATTGGTACTGTTCAAGCTGGTATGCCTATTACCGCTGTAGAAAACTTAGAGTCTACCCTTACATTGCCTGTTCAATTGACTGGAGATTCTGATTGTTTCTTACTTCGTGTTCAAGGCGAATCTATGATGAATATCGGTATGTATGAAGGCGATATGCTTATTGTACGCCATCAAAATACCGCTAATAATGGTGATGTCGTAGTGGCTCGTATTGATGATGAAGCTACTGTAAAACGTTTTTATAAAGAAAATGGACATATTCGTTTACAACCTGAAAATGATGATTTTGATCCTATTATTGTGGATGATTGTCATATTGAAGGCCTTGTAATCGGTCTTGTACGCGATAGAATTTAATATAAAACGGCTACATATCATATTGTAGCCGTTTTATTTTTATATTAGTTCGCTATTAAGTTTTAACAATCTATATACAGATACAAAAAAAACAGTAGCTACATATGATAGCTACTGTTTTTAGTATCTCTATATTTTATTTTACATATTCAGCTAAAGCTTTATCAATATATGCTGCTTCTTCAGCACTAGGATCACACATCGGTAAATTAAATACACCCGCAGGTAAGCCAATTTTACGAGCTGCATATTTAACAGGAATTGGGTTTGTAGTGATAAACATCGCTTTAATGATATCCGCTAAGCTTTGATGAATACGAAGTGCTTCGTGATTATGACCTGATTCATAAGCTTGAATCATAGCATTCATATCTTTGCCAGCCAAATGGGACACTACGGATACTACACCACAAGCACCTACTGATAACATTGGTAATGTAAGTCCATCATCCCCACTGTATACCATGAAGTCTTCTCCTGGCATTAAGCGTTTGATTTCAGATGCAATCATAAGATTGCCACTAGCTTCTTTAATAGCACATACATGTGGATATTCACTATGTAATTGAGCTAGTGTTGTAGGAAAAATTCCTGTTCCAACACGGCTTGGTACATTATATACCATGATTGGAAGTGTAGTAGCCTCTGCAATAGCTTTAAAGTGTAAATATTGGCCTTGTTGATTTGGCTTATTGTAGTAAGGTACTACAACTAATAAGCCATCAATTCCATCAATTTTAGAAACTTCTTTCACAAATTCTACAGAAGATTTTGTGTCATTTGAACCTACATTAGCAATAATAGAACCTTTATGACCACATTCTTTAGCAACAGCTGTAAATAATGCTAATTTATCCTCTTTGGACATGGATGGATTTTCCCCTGTTGTACCGCATACAACGAGGCCATCGGATCCATTATCTAACAAATGATTAGCAATAGCTACACTATTTTCTATGTTTAAGGATCCATCATTATTAAATGATGTAATCATAGCCGTTAATACTCGACCAAAGGTTTTCATATCTGTCCTCCCCTTGATAGATTAAAATGCTTGTTTTTCTACCAAGTACTCAGCAATTTGCAACGCATTAAGTGCTGCACCTTTACGAATTTGGTCCCCTACAATCCAGAAATTCATACCTTTATCATTATATAAGTCTTTACGAATACGGCCGATTTCACAGTCGTTTTGATTAGATGTATATAATGGCATTGGGTAAATTTGTTCTGCAGGATTATCTTTTACTTGTAAACCAGGGAATTTCTCACATGCTGCTTTAAAAGCTTCTACAGAAACTGGTTCTGCTGTTTCTACTAAAACAGATTCAGAGTGGGAACGATACACTGGAACACGTACAGTAGTTGGTACAACTTGAATTGTGTCGTCGTGAAGAATTTTTTGTGTTTCATGAACCATTTTCATTTCTTCTTTTGTGTAATCATTGTCCAAGAACACATCAATTTGTGGTAAAAGGTTAAATGCTACAGGATAATGTTTAGGCGCAGAACCTGTTGGTAATAAGTTTGCAGTCATTTCCTCGCCAGCTGTATATTGTCTTACTTGGTTTTCAAGTTCTTCAATACCTTCTTTACCTGCACCGGAAACTGCTTGGTATGTACTTACCACAATGCGTTTAATTGGAGAAATATCATGAAGTGGTTTCAAACCTAAGCTCATAATAATAGTGGAGCAGTTAGGATTCGCAATGATACCTTTATGTTTTAAAATATCTTCTGGATTTACTTCTGGTACTACAAGAGGTACTTCAGGATCCATACGGAATGCACTAGAGTTATCAATAACGATAGCGCCTCTTTTAGCTGCTTCTGGTGCTAATGTTTTAGAAATAGAACCACCTGCAAATAGAGCGATATCAATATTTTCAAAGGATTCAGGTTTAGCTTCCTCTACTACATATGTTTTACCATTAACGGTAAGTTCAGTACCTGCAGAACGAGCAGATGCTAACAACTTTAAATTTTCATATGGGAAATTACGCTCTTCAATAAGTGTAATAAATTCAGCACCTACTGCACCAGTAGCACCAAGAATTGCAACATTAGGTTTTTTCATTACTATATCTCCTTGCTATTATATTATAAATAATGCTCTAAGCCGTATGTTAAACCAGCTTTAGTACTAATTTTTTTACATGCTAATACTACGCCTGGCATAAAGGAAAGACGACTTAAACTATCGTGACGAATTGTTAATGTTTCATCATAGCCACCAAATAGTACTTCTTGGTGAGCTACGTAACCAGGTAAACGAACGCTGTGAATGGTTACGTCATCAACCTTAGCGCCACGAGCACCTGGTAAACTTTCACGCGTTAAATCTTCTGCTGCAGTTGCATTCGCAGCTTGTTTAGCTTCGTTAATTAATTTAGCTGTTAAAATAGATGTACCGGATGGAGCATCATATTTATGGTTATGATGAAGCTCAATAATTTCTACATTAGGGAAATATGGAGCCAATTCAGCAGAAACCTTCATCATCATAACTGCACCAAGAGAGAAATTAGGTGCTACAAGGCAATTGGCATCATTTTTACGACCAATAGCATCTAATTCATCGCGTTGTTCCGCCGTTAAACCAGTAGTACCAATAACTACGTGAATGCCTGCAGATAACATCTTTTTAGCATTTTCATAGATGACAGCAGGATTTGTAAAATCTACAATAACATCAGGTTTATTTGTATCAAGTACCTCATCGATGGAGGCATTCATTGTAATTCCTAATTGTTCGATGCCCGCTACGGTGCCTACATCTTGACCTGCCTTAGTAGGATCGATACCACCTACTAATGTTAATTCAGGATCATTATGTACTGCTTTGACTACTTCGCGGCCCATTTTACCGCCAGCGCCATTTACCATTACTCGAATCATATATACCTCCAAAAAAGCCAGTGGATGCATCCACTGGCCTTATAGTTTATATAGCTTATAACTGTTACTAAAAGCTCAATGATAGCACTCCACCAATTCAAATTGATGACAGTCGTCCATCTATTAAATAGACAACCAGAACGATGAGTCGCAATCACCGAACTTCGGCAAGCATCCCTTTTATCATGGATCAATGCATGCCGGCTCCTCATGATTACTCTTTATACTCGCACCTCTATCAACATATTCACTTAATACTATTAGTATAAGTAATTATGCGATTTTAGTCAATTAAAATGGTCAATTAGTTCCTTAGCTGCTGCCAATGCAGTGGAGGACATGCCTCGACCAGACATCATAGAAGCAATTTGTGTTACTCGTTCCTCTTCATTAAGTACCGACAATGTTGACACAGTACGGTCATCTTGCTCAATTTTAGCCAAATGGTAATGTTGTTTTGCAATACTTGCTGTTTGAGGTAAATGAGTAATACAGAATACTTGATTTGTCTTAGAGAGATGTAGAATCTTTTCAGCAACCTTTAAAGCTATATCTCCACTAATACCAACATCAATTTCATCAAATACCATTGTCTTGAACGTATCACTACGGAAGACAGATTTGAAGGCTAATGCAATCCGAGCCAATTCACCACCAGAGGCTACCTTGTGAAGTGGTAACAATTGTTCCCCTTTATTGGCAGAGAATAGAAGTTCAATGGACTTTGCCCCTAAAGCAGATAAGTCATCCCCATCCTCTATATGGAACTGAATCTCCCCTTTTGGCATGCCTAGGTCTACTAATTCCTGGTGTAGAGCATTAGCAATGATCTTTGCATTTTTAAGACGTACATCACGTAAAACTGTTAAAGCTTCTTCTGCTACCTTTTTTGCCTCTTCAAGACGAGCTTCTAATTCGTCTTGTGCAAATACAAGGCCTTCTAATTCCTCTAAACGAGCTTGTGCCTTTTCTTCGTAAGCCAGAATTTCTTCTACAGTTTCACCATATTTTTTCTTTAAGCCGTAAATAGTTGTATCTCTATCTTGGCAATACTTATAGCGTTCTTCGTCATAGCTAATAGTATCTCTATAACGATCTAACGATTGTGCAGCCTCTTCCAGTTGGAAATAAGCAGAATCAACCATTTCAGATACTTCTTTCAGTTCACCATCATATTTTACAAGGTCATTAACTTCTACCTTAATAGAGTTGATCGTGTCTAGTAATGGTTGACGACCATTATAAAAGGCATCATAACAAGAACCTAATACCTTATCAATATGTTCAAAACTATCGAGTCGTTTTAATTCCTCTGCAATAGAAACATCTTCTCCGATAGTAAGTCCTGCTTCTTCAATCTCATCGATTTGGTATCGTAGCATATCGAGCTCTCGCGCTCGTTCAGACATATTTTCTTGTAAATGATCTACATCTTGTTTGGCTTGTTTATATACTTTATAAGCATCTAAATAGGTCTTGTAAGCCTTCTGTCCCTCTTTATTATAGGTATCTAAATATTCATGATGCGTGTCGGCATCTAATAATCGTTGATTACTATATTGACCATGAATATCAGCTAAATATTGACCAATTTCTTTTAATGCTTTTAATGGTATAGGTTGATCATTAGCTAAGATGGTAGATTTACCATTGCGATTAAATGACCGGGAGAGAATTAACTCCCCTTCTTCAACCATAATATTTTTAGATTCTAATAGCTCTTGTATACTTTGGTGATCGGCAATATCAAATATTCCATCTATAACAAAACTATCTTTACCATGACGAATGAACTCGCTGCTTGCGCGCTCTCCTAAAAGGATACTAAAGGCATCCATTAATATGGATTTCCCTGCCCCAGTTTCGCCGGTAAAGATAGTTATGCCATCATTAAATGAAATATTCATTTGCTCAATCAACGCAAAGTTGCGAATGCTCATTTGCGTTAACATCTATTTAGTCCTTCATTAAATCTTGAATTTTCGCCAAAATTGCTGGAACTTCAGCTTCAGATTTTGCAATTAACAAAATTGTATCATCACCAGCTAATGTACCAATAATTTCAGACCATTTTGCATGGTCAATGGAAAATGCTACGGATTGAGCTGAACCAGGAATTGTATGTAATACGACTTGATTCAAGCTATGATCTACCTTAATTAGAGAATCTTGGAATAATCGATTGATTCGACTACGAGATAGAACTACATTTTCTTCTGGAGATAATGCATATCGATAGTGTCCATCGCCTGTAGGAATTTTGATTAACATCAATTCCTTAATATCACGAGAAACAGTAGCTTGCGTTACCTCAATACCTTCTTCTAATAAGGCCGCTGCTAATTCCTCCTGAGTTTCAATCGCCTTGGACTGAACGATTTCTTTAATTTTGTTATAGCGATAGCGTTTCATTTTAAACTCCCTTTTTTAAAACTTGCACATAAAAGAGAATAGTATCTTTCTGCTATTATTATACCATATATTCATAATTAATATATGGTATAAATCGCATATCTCATACTAGTTATGCATATTATATTTATATTTAAAAAAACGTTAACATTCTATAGATTGAGGGCGTACAAACACATAGCCTATAGGCTTCATCTATTTATACGAAATTAATAATTTAAAACTAGAATAATATGCATGTATAAATAAAAGCCCCTATAAAGGGGCTTTTACATGTTTCTTATGACTTTTATTCATAATGAATAAAGATATATTTCTTTTTATCGTTTTTGCAATATAAATAACTCAGGTGGATTATTTATTTGATTCATTGGATGCCAATGACATACATTATACAATTTCTGTTCTAAATCTGATAAATACGATTTAAGGATCTGCATTTCTTCTAACCCTTCTGTTGTTCCAGGGTAAGCAACAATTGTGATAACTCCAGATTTAGATAATTTCTCTAAACCCTCTTTTATAGCGTCAATTGTTTGATGCGGTTTAGTTATAACTTGATGATCGCCACCTGGTAAATATCCTAGGTTAAAAATCATTAAATCAATTACTTCATCTTTTAACTGATTAACTAATGCACGATCATGGGAGTCATGGATAAATGTTAGGCTCACATCTTCAGCTATATCATTTGACTGCAATAACTCTTGGCTACTATTAATAGCTTTCATTTGGATATCGATGCCATATAAATGACAGCCTTTTCTTGCTCGCTCTGCTAGATACAATAAATCATGGCCATTGCCACATGTTGCATCTACTACAACATTAGCGTGTTTCATTACTCGATCCCAGATTAAATGTTGAAACTGAACAGCATTGTTAATGTTAATCACAAAATCACCCCACTTGAGATTTTAGTATTATAATAACTCGTCACGACGAGAGGCTAATTTTTTAAATAATGTACCAAAGAAACATTGATCTTTAAAACGTACGAATAAGCAATATACTGGATTGGAGCTTATATGTAATGTTTCTTTATTGGTAAACGTATAGTCAAATGTACCATCTATACAGATATGTAATTGAGGCTCTCGTTCTGGCATGGTGATTTGAATTGTATCATGCTCTTCCAATACAAGAGAAACGCCTTGAATAAGATGTGGTGCTACAGGAGTCACAATAATTGATCTATTATCAGGCTTCATAATAGGACCACCTGCAGATAGATTATATCCTGTAGAGCCTGTGGCAGAAGAAATGATCAAGCCATCAGAAGGATACATTTGTGTATGTTGATTATTGATGGACATATTGATACGTGCCATTTTAGCTGGTTCTGCACGGGTAATAACTATTTCATTAATGATAGGTACTAATTCTTCTTCATTACCATTATTGCGGTCAATATACGCATATAAATGTCCACGTTTTTCGATATTATAATCACCCTTGGCAATACGTTTAATATGACTTTGCATTTGGTGAACTTCGATTTGGTTTAAGAAACCCAACTCACCAAGATTAATACCACAAACAGGTACATTGTATGGGTAAATTTGTCGTGCCAAATGGATGATGGTACCATCACCACCAAAACTAAAGGCAATATCTATTTGTTTAAAGATTTCTGGACGACTTAAAATGTGAGTTTCAGGAATCTTAAGTACTCGTGCAGGTGCATCTGATTCGAGATCATCTGGCAAGAATACTTCGATACCTTCATCTTTACAAATATGTGCAGCCATTTTTAAAACTGCCATAATATTGCTTTTCCCCATATTAGGGAAAAATCCGATACGCATAGTAATCTCCTATAATGAATGAGCCTCTGCAACCACTGTATCGATTAAAGTATCATCAATGGTTAAAGCCCCTTCTTTGTACTTTTTAAAATAACCTAAAAACTCAATATTACCTTCCATACCTTTAATTGGTGAGAAAGTTAATCCATGAACATATAATCCACAATCATGAGCAACGTGTAAGATACGATGTAAAACCTCTTTATGGATTTCCGGATTGCGTACAATACCACCTTTGCCAACATTTTCTTTGCCAGCTTCAAATTGCGGCTTAATTAAAGCAACGAGGGAGCCTGTATCTTTTAACAATGTAGTAGCTACAGGCAATACTTTATCTAAAGAGATAAATGCTACATCTATGGAAATAAAGTCAACCAGTTCACCTAATTGTTCTGGTGTGACAGTGCGAATATTTTGCTTTTCCATGTTGATAACACGTGGGTCTTGACGTAACTTCCAAGCTAATTGATTATAGCCTACATCGATAGCAAATACTTTAGCTGCTCCATTTTGTAGAGCACAATCTGTAAAACCACCAGTGCTGGCACCTATATCGACCATAACAGCGTCTTGTAAATCGATAGGATACGTTTGAATAGCCTTTTCTAACTTTAGTCCACCACGACTAACATAAGGTAAGGTGTTACCCTTTACTACGATATTAGCATCTACAGGAATTTTTGTACCCGCTTTATCAATACGCGTTGTATCCATAAAGATTTGGCCAGCCATTATGGCTGCTTTGGCTTTTTCTCTACTTTCAAAAAGTCCTCGATTAACAAGGAGTATGTCTAAACGTTCTTTACTGCTCATATGACACCATTATAAATATAATAAAATTGAATACATGCTACAAGAATGCCAAGAATTAATCCCCCAAATACCTCTATTGGTGTATGGCCTAATAACTCTTTCAAGGCCTCTTTACGAGTAATGACAACAGGTATGTTTTTCTTTGTAAAATAATCTACAATTTGGTTTAGAATTTGAGCTTGACGACCAGCTTCTAAACGTACGCCAGATGCATCATACATGACTACGATAGAGAATACTAAGGATAGAATAAAAAGATCAGATGCTCCATTTTTTAGATATATAGCCGTGGTTGTAGCGATAACAAAGGATGTATGCGAACTTGGGAAACCACCAGATCCGACTAATCGTTCTGGACGAAATTTACCATGCCGAACTAGTTGCCATACGAATTTGATAGCCTGAGCTGTAAACCAACCCCAAAATGCGGCTTGCGCTATGTAGTTGTGTGCTATTTGTGGTAATATATCAATCATTATTTATACCTTCTACAGGTCGTAATAATTAATTAGTGCGTTCTAAAAGATAATCAATTAGAGCAGCCAGAATAGATGTATCATAGGAAACGGAATTTAGTGCATCATGAGCTTGTTTACCAACTAAGGAAGCTTGATTCTTAGCTTCATCTAGACCTAGTAAAGATACATAGGTAGATTTATGTTGGCGAATATCACTACCAGGTGTTTTTCCTAATTCTTCAATTGTACCAGTTACATCTAGAATATCATCAGTAATTTGGAATAACAATCCCAAACAATTTGCATATTCCATAAGTGCTGTTCTCGTAGCTGTATCTGCATTGCCTAAGATGAGCCCTAATTCTACAGATGCATTAAATAAAGCCCCAGTTTTTCCTCGGTGTAAAACCTTTAACTCCTCTAGTGGTATATGTTTATCTTCACTAAGCATATCGAAGGCTTGACCTCCGACCATACCTTCAGGGCCTGCAGCCGTAGCCACACATTGAATGGCATCAAGTTTTTCCTGCGCTGTAGCCGTCTCATTAGCGGTCATTAATTGAAAGGCATAGGTCAATAAACCGTCACCTGCTAGAATAGCCATACCTTCACCATAAACTTTATGATTTGTTAAATTACCTCTACGATAATCATCATTATCCATGGCTGGTAAATCATCATGTACTAAGGAATATGTATGGATACACTCCATAGCACATAGAAATTCCTTATAATCAGCTGGATCTTTATGAAGCATTTCTAATACAGCTTTAGATAAGATTGGTCGGATTCGTTTGCCACCTTGCATTAAACTGTAATTCATAGATTCATAAAGGGGTTTAAATTCTCGATTTGGGCTAGTTAATACTTCACCTAACCATTGTTCAATATGTTGTTTGCTAGACGCTAAATAGTCTTTGAACATAGAATCTCCTTATTCGCTGATGCGGACTTCTTCGATAATTTGTTGAACTTCATTTTCAACCGAATCGAGCATTTCTGCACATTCTTTTACTAATGTTAAGCCCTTTTTATATTGAGTTAAGAGTTCAGAGATGGTCATATCACCATCGTCTAATTGTTTCACAATATCCTCTAAGGCTTTATATTTCTTTTCATAATTTTTTAGTGATGCGGCCATCTTTGTGCGCCTCCTTTACCGTAGCATTCACATAACCATCAGCAAGTGTAACTCGTATATCATCCTTTGGATGTAATTGAGTAACAGACGTTATAGGTTTATCATTATGTTCAACCTTTGCAAACCCTTTTACCATCATTTGTAATGGATTAAGAGATTCTAATTGTTGAGCTAATAATGCTAAACTATGTTTCTCTGTATTGCATCGTTCTTTTGTAGCATTAGTTAATGATTGTGAAAGCTCTTGTAAATGCGTTTTCTGTTTATGCAAAAATTGTAGAGCTGGAATACCTAATCTACGATTAAAGAGAAATGTTAAATCTGTACGTTTCTGCTGTAATGTATAACGTATAAACTCATGTAGGTATTCTTCTTTTTCTGTTAATTGATCTTGTAGTGTAATGATAGGAAGTACAGCCATTTCTGCAGCGTGACTTGGCGTTGCTCCACGAGCATCTGCTACATAATCACATAAGGTATAATCTGTTTCATGACCTACTGCTGAGATAACTGGTGTATTAGCAGTATATATAGCCTCTACAACTGCTCTATCATTGAAGCACCATAAATCCTCCATAGATCCACCACCACGACCAACGATGATGACATCCACCTCTGGATCAGCATCGGCAGCAGCAATACCTCTTGCAATAACAGGTCCTGCAGTATTGCCTTGGACAGGAACGGAGAATAATTTAAATTGCACTAATGGGTTACGTCTCTCACTAACATGTAAAATATCATGCAATACAGCGCCAGATTGAGATGTAACAATACCTATGCAACTTGCCATGTACGGAAGACTTTGTTTGTGGCTGTCATCAAAGTATCCTAGCGCCGTTAATTCTCGTTTTAACGCATCAAATTCGAGCTGTAATGGGCTTTTAGACCCTATTTGCATATCTGATGCAATGAGATTTAAACGGCCCATTTTATTGTAAAAATTAACAGATGCTTTCACAGTGACTAATAATCCATTTTGAATGGCATTGGCCAGTCCTTTTTGCATAACTGTACTAGACCACATGGTAACATCAATAGCGGATTCTTCATCTTTTAACGAGAAATACATATGACCACTACTATGACGTTTAGCGTTAATAATAGTACCGCTAACATAAAGATTCTTAAGTAGATATTCACGGTCTAAGGTGCGCTTTATAAGATTGTTTAATTGTGTAATGGTTAATACATTCACGATTATCCTCTAATTTCCTCTAAAAAAGCAGCGCCAAAAGCATTGCCAGTGGCATTATCAACAGAAAATTGTGGTTGTGCCACGTGTAATGTAATGTGATTACGCATACAATAATGCTCCATACGATGACGAAGTATACTATTGCTCATTACACCACCTACGGCAATTAATGTTTTAACAGGTTTATTTTTTAAATGATAGGTAATCATTTTTTCTAGTGCATTTCCAATAGAGGTGAATACAGCTCTCGACAAATTAGATTTTTCCATATCATTCATGGAATCACTAATGCGTCGCATAGCCGCACTACATGGCCCAGCAAAGCTTATCCAACCATCTTTTACAGAAGATGGTAATGGTTTATATTCTGTAGTTTGTAATGCTAATGCCTCTAGATGCTTACCTGCAGGAAATGGTAAACCCATTGCAACACCAATACGATCTACATATTGACCGCCTTGTAAATCCTTAGAGCCGCCAATAATGTGAGACTCAAATATGCCTTCTCCTTTATAATGACAGTATACGAGCTCCGTAGTACCACCAGATAAATGAAGTGCTAAAAATGGATCTTTAGGAATTGTTTTTAGTTCTCGAAGGGCAGCTAAAATATGATTTTCTTGATGTGCAAAAACTTGTAAAGGTACATTCATCATATGACTTAGAGATTGACCATACCCTAGCCCTACCATAAAGGCTGGCATATAGGAATTTTCCTCACGTCTAGGAAAACCACTAACACCGATACCACTAATTGGTAGTTGTGGCAATTCAGGTATCAACTTAGGCAATGCCTTTGTATGTTGAAAGACCATATTTGATTGTTGTAGTCCTCGCTCACCTTGTTTGACCTCTAATATTTTGCGGGCTTCCCCAACTATTTGAAAGTCGCTATCTATAATGGCACAACTTGTAGTGTAGCAACTAGTATCAATGCCTAAGTAATATCGTTTCATTATTTACTCTTATTATATGCATCTAGAATTGCATTAATTAATTTATAGGAAGAATCAGAACCAAAATTTTTAGCTAATTGAATAGCTTCATTAATAGCTATAGATGGTTCTAAAGGTTCATCTTCATTTGTCATTTCCCATAGAGCAATACGTAAAATAGCACGATCAACCTTGTCTAAGTTTTCAACTTTACGTGATTTACAAAATGGCTGTAATGCTGCATCTATAATTTCAGAAGCGGATAATACACCATTTATAATGTTATTCGCATAGGCCTTATCCATAGATTTATGCATATGTCCTTCTGGAAATTGAACATCACTTTGGTCTGCATGAAATTCATTAGCATATAACATTTGAAATGCGTATTGACGTGCTTCACGTCGATTTCGCTTAATTACCATGTGGAGTTGGCTCCTTTTCTTTAACAATACCTTCAATATGAACATCAACCTTAACATGATCAAGATCAAGCATATTCTTTAAGGTTTGTTTGATTTCTAACTGCAATTGTTTGGATAACTCAATAAGATTGTATCCATACAAGGCTTTAATATAAATATTGATTTCAATAAAACCTTTACGATGTTTAACATTGATACCTGGTAAACTACGTTGACCAAAGGCATGTGTAATACCCTCTACTAATTCATCGTAAAAGCGAGGGCTTAAAGAATGAATACCTGGAATCGTAGCTAACGTTTTAGTAGCTACATCGATGATGACAGAGTCTGCAATATCAATGGTATCCATATCTAATCCATAGTTTAATTGATTGTCTGAACTCATATAGATACCCTCCTAAGGCTGTGATGGTGTTACTAAATCATCAAAAATAATGTCTTGTACCACTACATCAATGGTTTGTACCTCAATTTCTGTATAAGAAACTAAAGCTGTTTTGATACGTTCTTGTAAACGTAAGGCCACATCAGGGATACGATACCCATATTGAATGCAAACATATAAAGTAACAGAAATTGCTCCTTCATCATTAAATGATATCTTTACACCTTCATGATCAGATTTACGTCTAAAGAAGGTATTAACACCATCATTAAAGGTGGAGCTCATATGATGTATACCCTTTGTTTCAAGTGCTGCCATAGTGACAATCGTAGCATATACATCTTCACTAATCTTAATTTTACCCGACTCTAGTTCAGTATTTTTCTTGGTCATACTGGCCTCTTTCAAAAAAAGCACTTGTCCCTATATATAATTACATAGACGACAAGTGCTTACAGTGCAAATGTTAGGATATATGGGGAATAAGATTCCATGAAAAGATCTTGCCCCAATACATATCAATACGTATCAATACGTATTAGGCACGTTCGATGTATTGACCTGTACGAGTATCAATACGAAGTACATCATCTACTTCAATGAAGAGAGGTACTTTTACAGTGTAGCCTGTTTCCAATACAGCTGGTTTGTTACCACCAGTAGCAGTATCACCACGGATACCAGGATCTGTTTCAACTACTCGAAGTTCAACAGCTACAGGTAAATCGATACCGATTACGATACCTTGGAAGAACATGATGGATACTTCCATATTTTCAAGAAGGAAGTTTTTAGCATCACCTAATTGTTCAAGGTTAAGTTCAACTTGATCATATGTTTCGTTATCCATGAATGTGTAGGAGCCATCAGACTCGTACAAATATTGCATACGACGACGATCAACATGTGCTTTAGGCACTTTTTCACCTGCATTGAAAGTACGCTCTACTACAGAACCAGTTTGCAAATTTTTCATTTTAGTACGTACGAATGCAGCACCTTTACCTGGTTTAACGTGTTGGAAATCAACTACTTGCCATACATTACCGTCGATTTCAACGGTTACACCTGGACGAAAATCATTACTGGAAATCATCTAACTCTTCTCCTTCTAAATACCTATTTCAATTAACTCTTTTGGACTATGTGTCAACACCTCATAGCCGTCAGATTTGACGATGACACTATCCTCTATTCTCAATCCGATAGTACCTGTAATATAAATGCCAGGCTCTACCGTAATGATCATATTTTCTGTAAATACCGTATCGGATTTAGTATTCGCTACTGGTTCTTCGTGAATCTCAAGACCTACGCCATGACCAGTGCCATGATTAAATTCCTTGGTATATCCATGTTCTTTAATATAATCACGACAGACTGCATCAAGTTCTTTGCCAGTTATACCAGCTCGAACTGCAGCTACGCCACGTTTTTGTGCTTCTAAAACTATACTATATAACTTCTTTTGTAATTCAGAGGCAGGCCCCATCACAATAGTTCTAGTCATATCGGAATGATACCCCTTATATACAGCACCAAAGTCAAAGGTAACAAAATCACCTGCTTCGATGACCTTATCACTGGCTACACCATGAGGCATACTAGACCGACTACCAGAAGCTACAATGGTTGCAAAGGAAGGTTCCTCAGAACCACGTTTTAACATTTCTGATTCTAATATGATACGTGCTTCGTTTTCAGTCATTCCTACTTTTAGTTGTGGTAGCAATGCGGCGAAAGCTTCATCACCAATGTTAGCTGCTTTACGCAATAATTCCAATTCATCTTCACGCTTGACTGCTCGTAGTTTAGCAAAATTGATAGACGTAAAATTAAAGCGTTCATCTAATGTATCACATAAGGTTTCGTATGTATCAACAGGCATTTGTTTGCCCTCAATACCAAATAAACCTTCGTGAATATGATGTTCATTGAATATGTCTACAAGAGTATCCATAACAGAGGATTCATATTGAATGACTGTATACCCTTCACATTGTTTTGTAGCTTGCTCAGTATATCTGAAATCAGTAATCATAAAAGCTTTATCTTGAGTAATGATAGCAAACCCTGTTGTACCAGTAAAACCAGCAAAATAATGTAAATTTATAGGGCTCATCAAAATGACGCCTGTTAATTCTTGCTCTTTAATATACTGTTGTAGCAGATTTAATCCATTCATAATCATGCTCCTAGTCTATAAAGTACAATTAATCTTACCATAAAATACCTATATTGAATAGAATTTTATGCTATTTTTTGAAAGCCTCTATATCATCTGAGGATAAGTCCTGTACAGAACCAACCTTTTCAATACCGGTTAAATCTATATGACCTATAGTTAGACGCTTTAAATAGGTAACAGTGCCACCAGCAGCACCAATCATACGTTTTACTTGATGATATTTGCCTTCTTCAATTGTAATATGTAAAGATTTGGGAGATAAAACATCAATTAAAGCGGGCTTACAATGGGTTCCATCGCCTAGGACGATACCCTCTTTAATACGTTGAATGCCTTCTTCGGTTAACTCACCTTCGAATTCTACGTAATAAACCTTTTCTACATGCTTATTGCCATTGATAATAGAATGTCCCCAAACACCATCATTGGTAAGTAAAAGTAGGCCTTCTGTATCCTTGTCTAATCTTCCAACAGGGACCACGCCCATTTTTATATATTCAGGGGGCAATAAATCCATTACGACAGGATGACTTGCATCCTCTACAGCAGTAACATAGCCTTTAGGTTTATGAAATTTAACATAGTAATGTTGTTTGGTATTAACAATTTGACCATCGACTACAATGACATCAGATTCAATATCTACATGAATATCTTTTTTTCTTGCTACTTCACCATTAATGGTAACTCTCTGATCCTTTATGAGTTGATGAACCTCTTTTCGACTACCGTAAGCCTTATTAGCTAATAATTTATCAAGTCGCATTATACATGTCCTTGTAGTAACTCAACATGGGCCGTATCATTGAGCAAATTCAAAATATTATGATCATATTCGCCCATACCGTTATAGAAAATACGGTTAATAGCCGTATTACCCTGGCTAAAATTCCAACAATGACTAATTGAAATGTCTAGTAATTTACATAATAATGTTCGAATAGTTCCGCCATGACATGCAACTAAAAGTGTTTCCTCTTCATCATTTTCGTTGAGAAATTCTTCAAGTCCTGCCCATGCACGATCTTGCAAATCTTTAAAGCTTTCTCCGTTTGGAACTTTTACAAGATGAGGTCTCAAATACATCTCATCAATTAGGCCTGGCCAGCGTGCTTCAATATCTGAGAATAGCATAGCTTCCCAGTCACCAAAATTAAGCTCTCGTAATCGTTGATCCACTGTAATAGGTGTAGTGCGATCACCTCGAATTGTTTCAGCTGTAACCAAAGCACGACTTAAATCACTGGATAATATACGGTCAAAGGTAATGTCTTTAAGAGCTTCACCACAGGCTTTGGCTTGATTTAAACCGTTTTCATTTAGAGGAACATCTGTAATGCCTTGATATTTCCCCATTTTATTCCAATCAGTTTCTCCATGGCGCACAATATATAATGTCTTCATAATCTTCCTATACTTTCAAAATATCTGTTAGTTTCTCTACTAATTTGATATTAGTAGCATGATCTTTAATAGCAATGCGTACCCATTGATTATTGAGACCTACATAAGAGTCACAATTGCGTACAATCATGTTATCTTTCTTTAGATTTTCATTAATCGTATTTGCTGTAATACCTTCACGATTTACTTTGAACAAGATAAAATTGGCAGACGGTGGATATACGGTAATCCCTTCTATCCCATCTAATGCATTATACATAAAGGCTCTTTCCTCATTTAATTCTTGCTTTGTTCTTTTTATATAATCAACATCATTCAAAGCAACCTCAGTATAAGTTTGGGCTAATGTATTTACAGACCAACTAGGAATATATTGATGTAAGTGACTAATTACTTTTTTGTTACCAAAAGCAGCACCAATTCTGAGGCCTGGTACAGCGTAAAACTTCGTGAAAGAATGAACTACGATGATATTATCGAATTCATTAATCAAAGAACGCATAGATTGGTCATTATCACGTAATGGATCATTGCCAACAAAGTCAATGAAGGACTCATCTATAACTAGTAAACTATTGGCATCTTTTAACATGCTCGCTACAGTTCGAATGTGTGCTTTATCAAGCAATGTTCCATCCGGGTTGTTAGGATTACCTAAAAATACAATAATGCGACCATCTTGACCTTTAAGCTCAGCAGCAAATGTTTCTAATGCTAAATAAGGTACTTCAAAATAAGGTTTTCCATTATCATCTTCACGAGGGCGATAGAAAATATCGCGTACAGGAATATTACTAGCTTCAAGAGCTTCTTTATACTCAGAAAAACCAGGCGCTGGTACAAAAGCACCAGTATATCCAGGTAAACGACAAATGGCATACAATAACTCAGCTGCGCCATTACCAACTATAATTTGATTCTTATCCATCCCATATGTATCAGCAATAGCATTTAACACATCATCATTTGTAGCATCTGGATAATGAGAAATATAACGTAATTGATTATTTAATGCATCCAATCCACGTTGACTAGGTCCAAGAGGATTAATATTAGCGCTAAAATCAATTACCTCATATGGTTCAATTCGTTGTTCATGGGCAAACTGAAATATATTGCCCCCATGTATCTTAGACATTTGATTCTCTTTCTATTAAATATATTATCGTTTGATATAGGTCAATCCTTCGTTTGTTGTTTCTACAGTATCCACATAGGATAACTGTGGTAATTTACGCATAATCTCTTGTTTACAATCATCGATTCGCCCATAATCTACTGGAAATAAAAGGCCCATAATGGTCCCACTATGAGCTATGATTGTACCAACACTATTGTAGTAATTACCTATATCATGAAAATCATATAAATTCGGTTTATACAATATACGTTGATTACCAAAGGCACTTAATGTAGCTGCTTGACCTATTAAATTTATATCATGTGTATTTAATCCCCGTTTGAATAGATCAAGTGACTCTTCTATGATTGATTCTTTTTCTAAAATCTTAGTTTGTAAATCTACTTGTTGATTAAAAGAGACCGTATCTATACTCCCACCCTCATCAAATACAAGGATTTTCAATGGAGGACACATGCCTAGTGGTTGAGAAATAGTGCCTTTTATATAATCAAACTGAGTTACACCTTGATAAAATGAAGCATCTGTAGGCTCTACAGATAAGCAAATTTGCTCTAATTCCTTTAGTGATAGATCATAATTCATGGCTAACGCTGTTGCCATAGCCGTCACAGATATATCCGCAGAACTTGAGGCCATCCCCTTACCTTGTATAATGTCAGAACGTACATATACAGGTGGACAAGCTTGGTCTTTATTATTTTTTTGTAATAATTGCTGTACTAATTGTCTTGCCTTAGCAGACTTAGGCTGTAATGCACAATAGTGCTGTGAAAACGGATGTGTTACATTACTTAATGCGTAGGAGTATCGATTAATAGGACAAGTCACTAAGAATGACTGACCATTAATAGAACCTTGTAGAAATTCCCCACATGTACCTGGGGCTCTTACATAATAGGTCACATTGAACTCCTTTCACATTAAATAAAAACAGTAACTTATAAGAAGCCATTAGGCAGAACGTTATTAAAACATAGTCGTATTGGATGCGACAGTAGCAGATAATATGGACAAGATAATGATATATACAAAAAGTAATAATACCTCTGTAACCTCTACAACAAATCCATATGTGTCACCAGTAGTACCACCAAGTTGCTTAACAATATAACGATTAAGCAAACGATTGATAATATAGGTAATTATCATGCTTACAATATTGATTTGGAAAATACCTAATGTAGCGTAAGCCAATACACCTAATCCAACAACATAACCTACATCAGCTATGGAAAAAATAGAATATACACCATATAAAAGGGTATATAAGATTACACCAATTAGTAATATCACAATAGGCATAAAGAAGGTAGAAAGTGTATTGTACGTAATAACATGCTTTGGTGCTAAATTAGCGAATGCAGCCCCCATCCCCTGCTCTCGTGCATAGGGATAGGATCGAATACTCAAAACAAGGGACCAACGACTCATTAATGGCATCATAATTAGTGCCATTGGAATAAATTCCGCTGTTGGAATCGCTGTTAATAATTGCCATTTTAAAAGTGTGACAAATACAAAAGCAACAACACCAAAAGAGCCTATACGGCTATCTTTCATAATTTCTAACTTACGGTCCCTTTCACGTCCAGAAAATAAACCGTCACTGGTGTCCATTAGGCCATCAGCATGGAGACCACCTGTAATTAAGAATTCCGCTATCACAAGGATTAACATCAATGGTACTAACGGTATAAATGGTGATAATATACCATACAATAATGCTAAAATAAGGCCAATAATTAAGCCTACATAGGGAAAGGCTACAACGGATTTACCAAAATCTTCTACAGACCATTCTGTTTGATTAACGATTTTTAAACGTGTTAGAAACTGTAATGCTATGAAAAAAGGTGTCATTATACATTCATCCCATAAGTAATAGCTGTACTAATTATAATCATTAGTATAGTCGTAAAATACATCATATAAATTGTGCGTGTAATGTGGTTACGATTTAATTTTTCAATAGGATCTCCCATGTATTCACGGAAGGTCATTTTCTTGAAATATTGATTGTAACCACCTAAACGAATATGTAAAGCCCCTGCAACTGGTGCTTCTGCATAACCACCATTAGGACTGGGATGTTTATTAGCATCACGCAATCCAATTTGTAGGGCTTTCTTTGCGTCAAAACGTAAAAAGAATGCAGATATGATTAACAATATAAAGGTAATTCGAGCAGGAACCCAATTGAGTACATCATCAAAGCGGGCGGCTACACGACCAAAGTACAAATACTTTTGATTTTTATAGCCTAGCATAGAATCCATAGTATTGGCCGTTCTATATAGAATTGCTCCCATTGGACCGCCAATGATAAAGAAAAATAAAGGTGCAATAATCCCATCTACTGTATTCTCCGCAATTGTTTCTACAGTAGCTCGTGTAATTTCACTTTCATCTAAGTCTTCTGTATCGCGACCAACAATCCAAGATAATCGCTTGCGCGCTTCTTCAATATTATCTTGCTTAATTAACTGGCTAATAGTAAAGCCTGCACCAGCTAGTGAACGTGGAGATATAGCAATATATAAGATAATTACTTCAAGAGCATATTCTACCCATTCATCAACAACGCCACCAAGCCATAGTATTAAAGACACTACAATATATACAGAAACGAGGATTAAGCCAACTGCAATACCACCGTACCATAATTTTTTAGTATCGTTGTCAGTATCTTTATAGAGAACTGCTTCAAAAAAAGATATGATGCGACCAATAATAGCTACAGGATGGTATTTACTATTAGGATCCCCAATGAGTAAATCTAATAAAAATGCTAAGACTGGTATACATACAAAGCTATACTTTGTAAACCAATGCAAGATTGTTAAATGTTCCATATATCTCCCCTATTACCCCAAGGTAGACATAATATAATCCATATCTAAGTGTTCTTCTACAATATCAGCTAATCGATTATAAGCTGCATTCTTGTGTTCGAAATAATGGAATACTACATCTAATGGTTCTAACCCCTTACGTTCACGCAACTGATTGATAATAAAGCGTCTAAATTCATCATTATCAAACACACCATGAATATATGTCCCCATTACTTGGTGATTACCATCGATAAAACCATCAACTACATTAACGGCTTCTTCACTGCGACTTGTAATGGTGAAACAACGGCGCACAGTATCTACTAATGGTGTAGTATCACCCATATGGATTTCATAGCCTACTAGTTTTTCACCTGTAAATGTACCATTTAAAAATTGAAGATTTGAAACATTGAATTCTACTTGATGTGTTGTTTTTTGATCCTTCATAGTCGTAGAAGAATCGACTAAACCAAGGCCTTCAATTTCTTCAATATCTCCTTCCATATGATGCGGATCATAAATCGTTTTACCCAACATTTGATTGCCCCCACATACACCAATAACAGGTGTACCTTGGTCAGCAAGTTTTTTTATTTCATCGGCAAAACCAGAGTTACGAAGATATGTAAGATCTGCTAGTGTATTTTTGGAGCCCGGTAAAACAATTAAGTCCGGATTGCCAATAACATCGCCAGGGCCGACGAATCGAACAGATACATCTGGTTCATAATTTAATGCATCAAAGTCAGTAAAGTTAGAAATTTTAGGTGTTTGCATAACCACTACTTGAATTTCTTTAGCTCCATTATTGCGTTTGTTTTCCAGTGCAACAGAGTCTTCTTCATCAATATCAAGGTTTTCAATGGCAGGAATGACACCAACTACCTTTTTTCCTGTTTTTTCTTCAATGAAGGTAAGTGCAGGTTCTAATAGTTTAATATCACCGCGGAATTTATTGATAACAATACCTTTAATAAGATCTCGTTCTTCTGGTTCGAGCAATTCTAATGTACCCACAATAGATGCAATAGCACCACCACGATCGATATCAGCGATGAGATATACAGGTGCTTTCGTCATCTTGGCAATGCGCATATTTACGATATCATTAGCCTTGAGATTTACCTCTGCAGGGCTACCTGCACCTTCAATAACCATCATATCAAAATTGGAATCTAAGAAATCGATAGATTCTTTTACCTTATCAAGAGCGGTTAAGGAATATTTTGTATGGTATTCTTTAGCACTATAAACGCCCACAGGTTTACCCATCAATACAACTTGAGAAGATTGATTACCTGTAGGTTTTAATAACACAGGGTTCATTTGTACAATTGGATCTATGCCAGCAGCCTCAGCTTGCGCTACTTGAGCACGACCAATTTCATCGCCCCATTTTGTCACATAAGAATTGAGGGCCATATTTTGAGCTTTAAAGGGAACAGTTTTAAAACCTCTTCTATAAAAGATACGGCATAATGCAGTACATAAAATACTTTTGCCTACATTGGAACTTGTTCCTTGGAACATAATTTTCTTAGCCATTTATATGAACCTCCTGGGATTTTAATTCAATGGTAACGCCACTAATCGTTAGGTATAATTTGTCAGCTTCAGTTGCTACTGTTCGATTGACGCGGCCTGCAATATCTCTAAAATATCTTGCTAGCTTATTATCTGGTACAATACCAAGACCAATTTCATTAGTTACAAATATAACTATTTTATCATCACTTACTTTGATTAGATTTAATAATGCTTCTAATTCTGAAAGTACCATATCTTCTAACCGATTTGCATCTTGTTGGCCTTGAATTGACCCATGAGCCATCATATGATTTGTTGTAAACATGGTTAAACAGTCTATGAGTATTACATCCGCTACACTGCTAATATGTTGCCACTCTACGGCCAAATATAATGGTATTTCAAAATTCGTCCATATATTACCACGTCGCTCTTGATGTTTCTTTATACGATCAACCATTTCATCATCAAAAGCTTGTCCTGTTGCTACATAAGCTTTTCGACCTTCTGTAGCAAGGGCTAAACGTTCTGCAAATTCACTTTTTCCACTTCGTGCCCCACCGGAACACAATATAATTTGTGATTTCATAATGCACCTATACAAGAATTTATAATTTCAGTATCATTATAAGTATAACAAAGGAGCGATACTATGGAAATTATGAATATGAAACTAAAAATGATGGCTACTTTATGGGATAATACCTATCGTGTTGCCATTGACGATGGACAAGGTAAATATATTGGCACCGTACGTGTAGTAGTAAATGTTCCACTACCACCAGAAATGTTACCAGAAAATGCACCTCAAGTAGAACCACAGTTATTGGTTTTGGTAGAAGATTTTGATTTCGGAGCTGATAAAATTATAAACTTCGAAACAACACTTTCTGATCTATTGAGAGAAAAATTCCGTTATGAAATTCCTCATATTTTCTTCTACTATCCAAGTCCTCACGATGTTTTAAATCAAACAATTTCACAATAAGGTCTATAACGAGCAAAAAGCTATGTAAAATACATAGCTTTTTTTGTTTATTCAGCTCCAATTTCCTCTTCTACGCGACACATAATAAAGCAAAGGTCGGATAGACGGTTTAAATATTTTAAATTAGATTCGTGAACGCTTTCACCAGCATCTAATACACGCCATAAAGCACGTTCAGCACGACGAGTAATCGTTCTCGCTACATGTAAATAAGCTGAAGATTGTTTTTCACCAGGAATCACAAAATTAGATAATGGTTCAAGCTTTTCGTCAAAGCGATCAATAACCTTTTCTAAATGTTTAACATGTTGCTCTGTAATGACTGGCGCCGCATTTAAACTAGCAATATCTGCCATTAAAGTCCATAAGTTGCGCTCAATATCATATAATTCAGTAGCAACTCGTGCATTTTCAGCATAGGAACGAGCCAAGCCTAAAAAGGCTTGTAATTCATCGATTGTACCATAAGCTTCTACGCGTAATGAGGATTTAGGTACTCGTTCACCGGTATATAAACCAGTTGTACCAGCATCGCCTGTTTTTGTATAAACACTACTTGCCATATGTATTACCTCCTATAGAAATACATAAATGTAGAATGAAAAGCTATATGTTCTCAACCTTGAGATTATTTATATTCTGGGAACCAAAGATGAATTTCACGAGCAGCAGCCTCCGGAGAATCAGACGCATGTACTACGTTAGCATCCATTGTTAGGGCATAGTCACCACGAATACTACCAGGGGCAGCATCTACAGGATTTGTGGCACCGTTTAAAGCACGTACGGATACGATGGCATTATCTCCGGCCAATACGAAAGCAAGAACTGGACCAGATGTGATGAAATCAACTAATTCACCGAAGAATGGTTTTTCTTTGTGCTCAGCATAATGCTCTTCCGCTAGTTCACGAGGTACTTGTAAAAGTTTTAACGCTTTAATGACAAGACCTTTACGTTCATAACGGCTAATAATTTCACCACTTAATTGACGCTTAACTGCATCTGGTTTTATTAAAACTAATGTTTCTTGCATGATATCCTCCTGTAGATATTAATTAAAATAATGCTTTCTCTTTATATTTAGGATTCATTGCTTGTTGTTTCAATTTTGCAATACGTTCCTCTGTACGAGGATGTGTACTAAAAAGATTGCTCAAGCTTTCACCAATACCAACCATAGGGTTGATGATAAACATATGGGCTGTTGCATTACTTGCATTTGGCAATGCACCATGTTTTGAATAGTAATCAATTTTTGCAAGGGCAGATGCCAAAGCTAAAGGATTGCGACACATCTCTCCGCCCCCCTCATCAGCTAAGAACTCACGAGCTCGAGAGATACTCATTTGAATGAGTCCTGCTGCGATAGGTGCAATAACTATGGCGCCTATTAACTCTAACGGGTTAGAGCCTTCACGGTCATCTGAACGACCAAATATAGCTGAGAATTGAAGCACATAGGCAATCATAGAAATTGCGCCTGCCATCATAGCAGCAATAGTACTGATCAATGTATCGCGATTCTTAACATGGGTTAATTCATGTCCTAGAACACCTTCTAGCTCGTCATCTGTTAATAGTCGTTGAATACCTTCTGTAACCGCAACTGCTGCATGACTCGGATTTCTGCCTGTTGCAAATGCATTAGGTACATCACTTGGAATGATATACACTTTTGGCATTGGTAACTTACCATTCTTAGCCAAACGTTCTACCATGCCATATAATTTTGGGTTAGATTGTGCAGTAACTTGTTGTGCATCATATTGTGCTAAAACGATTTTGTCGCTATACCAATAGGACATAAAATTCATGCCCATGGATATAACGAACATAATCATCATACCACTTCTACCGCCAATCATATCACCTAAGACCACTAAAATGGCCGTCAAAGTCGCTAATAAAAGCGTTGTTTTTATATTGTTCATAGTTTCCTCCAATTATAGTTATGGACTATGCCTAACACTATAATTATACCACAAACTAAATAATTGATGCTCCTTTACTATCGGCTTCTAAGCAATATGTTCTATTTTCAATTCCATTAGATGTAAATACAGCACCCATAGCATCTGCCACAGCTTGTACATGGGCCTTATCTACATAGGCAATTAGAGTGGAACCAGATCCACTAATAGTTGCACCATATGCGCCAGCAGCTTTAGCTGCCTCAAAGGCTGCCTCACAATGTGGTATTAATGTTTTACGATATGGTACATGCAAATTATCATCTAATGCAACAGATAAATTGTTTAATTGATGTGTGATCAAACTAGTTACAAATAAAGATGCATGGCTCACATTTTGCACAGCCTCTTTAAATGGTACATGATTAGGTAACACAGAACGAGCGTATTCTGTAGAAACCATAACCTCAGGTACGACTACGGCAAAATGCAATTCAGATGGAACAGAGATAACCGTATTTAATACCTTTGTTTTTAAGCCTGTAGCACAGCATAAATTACCGAAAATAGCAGGTGCAACATTATCTGGATGACCTTCCATACGGTTTGCAATGACTAACAATTCCTCTTTTGAAAGTGGATGTTTAACTAACGCGTTAGCCAATAATAAGCCGCCTACAATTGCTGTACTACTACTACCGAGCCCACGAGATGGAGGAATTAAAGTTTCAGACGTAATATGTCCATATTGAATTGGTTCTTGCACAGTAGCAAAAACTTGATCCATCGCAAAGCCAATAAGATTTTTTTTAGGATCTTCAGCACGTAAAATGTCTGCGCCAAAGCCTTCAAAAGTATAGGTGTATTCAGTAGCTTTTACATCAGGTGTAAAGCTAAAAATATTGTATAGATTGAGTGCCAAACCTAAGCAATCAAAACCAGGTCCACAATTAGCACTAGTGGCTGGTACTTGTACGCGAACAGTGTTCATAGTTTAAGCTTCCATAATACGAATTACACTATTAACAGACTTAACGGAACGCAAGCTGTTAAAGGAATCGATAAGATTTAAAATATAAGATCTAGGACATTTGGACGTAACAATTGCAAGAACCGCAGTTTCTGGATCCATATTGCGTTGAACAATGGATAACACAGAAATCTTTTGCTCTGCTAATTTTGCAGAAATTTTTGCTAACACACCTGTTTTATTATCTACTTCTAAACGCAAGTAGTAGCTAGATTGAATCTTGCCAGGAGAGTAAATGTTCTTTTGATCGTAATAGAATGGTTTCAAACGACCTGTTTCATTATATGAAACATTTTTTGCTACTTCCATAATATCGGATACAACAGAGCTACCTGTAGGCAAGCTACCAGCACCGCGACCATATAACATTACATCATCGATACCATTACCTTTAACATAAATAGCATTATAAGAGCCACGAACGGATGCTAAAGGATGTGTTGTAGGAATAAATGCAGGGTATACGTTTAAAGATAAACCTTGGCTAGTTTCCTTAGCAATACCTAATAATTTAATATTGTAGCCAAACTCTTTACCAAATTTGATGTCTTCTGTATCTATGCTTGTAATACCTTCTACAGAAACATCTTCAAAGAAGATGCGACGATTGAAACTAATAGAGGCAAGAATAGCCAATTTACGTGCTGCATCTAGACCCTCAACGTCCGCTGTAGGATCAGCCTCTGCATAACCTAGATCTTGTGCTTCCTTTAGTACATCTTGATAGCTTAAACCTTCTTCAGACATTTTCGTTAAAATGAAGTTTGTCGTACCATTCATAATACCGATGATCTCAGTAATACGATTGCCCGCTAAGGATTCATATAATGTACGGATGATAGGAATACCACCTAATACAGATGCTTCAAAGCGCAAATCCACTCCATTTTTGCTAGCTAAATCTAATAGGTATGGGCCAGATTCTGCTAATAAATCTTTATTCGCTGTTACTACATTTTTCTTGGCCTTTAAAGCGCCTTCTACACAGTCTTTAGCAAAGGTTGTACCACCCATTAATTCCACAACCATTTGAATGGAATCATCTTTTAATACTTCATCAATATCAGTTACATATTGAGCTGTTTCAGGCAATGTAATATGGCTATATTTATCAGGATTACGCACAAAGATTTTAGAAATTTCTACATTAACACCTGTACGATTTCTAATTAACTCAGCATTATCTTGCAACAAATTAAATGTACCTTGTGCAACAGTACCAAAACCTAATAACGCAATTTTTATAGTGGTCATAATTGTCCTACTCTCTTCAATAGCCTATGCTTGGCCTAAAATTTCTACCTTAATAATGCCCTTCATAGAGCGAATATCTAATAATAAATCTTCTAATGATCCTTGTAAATCTTTCGTTTCAAAGGAAATGCTACTGTTTGCAATACCCTGTAAAGGAATATCTTGATTGATTGTCAAAATACTACCATTCCGTTCTGCAATGGCTTTTAAAACACTAGATAGCATGCCAGATTCATTAGACATGGAAACATAAATACTAACGATTTTACCTTGGGCAATTTCAAAAAATGGGAATACATAATCTTTGTACTTGTAATATGCAGAACGACTCAAATCCATTTTTTCAACTGCTTCATTAATCGTTTTAACTTCACCTAGCTTCAAAATCTCTTTTACCTTGATCGTCTTTTTTATCGCTTCTGGTAAAATATCTTCTTGCACCAGATAAAACTTATCTTTTTTTGGTTTAGTCATAGAACACACACTCCCTTATTGTTCTTTTGAAGTTTCTTGGGCCACAAATTGACGCCCATATAATGTTAATACTGCATACATACCGATAAAAAATGGCAAATATTCTGCCATAACTCGCCATGCTACAGCTACAATACCAACAGTTCCATTAGGTACAAAGGTACTAAACAATACTACAAATAGTCCTTCTGCAATCCCTGTTCCCCCTGGTGTTGGTGCGAAATATAAAATTAAATTTAATAGAATCATTCGATCTAATATATCAATGATAGGAATATCTGGTGTGAAAGCATACATCAATGCAGGTGCAATACAGTATAAGCATAATAAACTCAATCCAGACTCAATAAATACAATAAAAGATTGAATCGGTTGTTTATATAGTAATCCTAAACCTTGATTCAAGGTTTCTAATTTAGAGAGCCAATCTCTTGTTTTATGTGCTTTAAAACGTTGCGCTAAATTATATACAAATTGACGCATATATTTAGTCTGCAAGATATATGTACCTAAAAACGTGGCAATAACAGCTAATACAGCGAAAATTAACAGCATATCTCGTGAGATATAAGGGATTTCAATGGCATCACGTAAAAATACTAAAGGTAACATGATGACCAAGAACATAATAGAAAATACAGTGCGTATTAATACGATTGGCGTGCCTTTAGATATGGGTACACCATAACTTTTTAATACTAGAACTTGCGCTACAGCACCTCCACTGGCACCTGGTGTCAACATGGCCATAAAATAATTACTAAAAATTACGCGAAGTACCGCCTTTATGGATAGCTTGTACCCACCGATTTTTACAAGTCTTTGTAACCGTAGGCCATCAAAATACATACCTGCTGCTAAAGCTATCAAAGCTAATAATAAAGAAATACTATTAAATGATGAAATTGTTTTTAATGCATCTAAATCAATAGTGTAGTAAATGATACCAATTGACACAGCCAATAGTAAGAGAAACATAAAAATGCCTCTCTTCATCATTTTACTCATATCAAGTCTCCATAATTAATTAGCTCAATATTATGTTGTCTAATATATAAACGCGTATGGTTAGAACAAACAGCTTGTAATTCATCCTCCCAATGATAGCCCCATTTATATTGATTTCCCAAAATCGTATTATTTAAACCTGGATGAATCATCAATTCATGAGTACCTGATTTTTTAGATACGGATTTTAATATACCCATTAACGTTTTCTGGTTAATGTGTCCCCCGTTTACCATACCCCAAAAATATTGTGTGGAATACATACCATTATCCCGCACTGTAGGCCTTGCCTTTGCCGCTACAGTAGATAAACCGACCTTGCCTAGTAATCGCACTGGCGAGTACATATAATTGACAAATAAAGAGGATTCATCTGGAATGCGTATTGCATTAATACCATAGTGTTTCGCTTGCTCAATAACGATTGGTAGTACCGTTGGTAA
Source organism: Veillonella sp. ZSJB6 (assembly GCF_051549505.1). NCBI lineage: Bacteria > Bacillati > Bacillota > Negativicutes > Veillonellales > Veillonellaceae > Veillonella > Veillonella sp. ZSJB6. Next base: position 419,782 of record NZ_JBPUGE010000001.1, read on the forward strand.
TACATGCATATGTTGATGACCATCAATATGCGTTACGTGCAAACCGGACTCCATGATCCGTTCCATTTGAGCGTGAATTTCTTTGCGCAACTCACTATAGTTAATCTTTCCAGTATAAATTCGTTTCATAAAATCGATATATGTTTCTGGAAAGACGCCTTCGGATGTAAGCAGAGATGGTACTTCAGATGGATTACATACCGGTTTTAGCCCACCTACTAAGGCGATATGAACACCAATGCCCAACTTAGGGTTATTTTTTGCCATACTTACGGCTTCTGTAAAAGCTTCGCCTCCCGCTAATAGAGAGGTGCTCGTAATGATACCTGTACGGTGGCCATCAATGACTGCTGCATTAACTGCACTATGAAGACCAAAATCGTCGGCATTTACTATTAATTTGGACATAGTTTTCTTCCTTTTCATTAAAAAAGGGGAGAACTTTGTTCTCCCACAAAGGATATATGTTATTGTACCAAATACAGAACTATAAAATCAATACAAAAGCCCCCTACTTGTATACTAGTAGAGGACTTTCGATATACTTATAAATTTTTATCATAAATACTTGATCTGATTCTCAAGTATTTTAATTATGACATCAATTGCTCTTGAGCTTTATACATACATAGAGCTGCTGCTACACTCACATTTAACGATTCAATGTCACCATACATGGGGATCATGATTCGGTGCTTACATAGATTCATAACCTCAGGTGTTACCCCATTCCCTTCATTGCCTAAAATCAACATACATCGTTTATCGTATGTAACCATGTTATAAGGTTTTGATTCCTCTAAAGCAGTTACATAGGTAGACATATTGGATTCTGCAATCAGATCATTAAGCATAGATAATGTCACGTCTTCATAGACAGGTATTTTATGTAACGAACTCATTGTACTACGTACCGTCTTATCATTAAAAGGATCTACTGTACCTTTCATCAAGAATATGCCCTTCACACCTGCTGCTACAGCAGTACGTATAATCGTACCTAAATTACCGGGATCTTGGACACCATCTAGTGTAATATAAACACCATCTTCAATAGAGATAGATTCAATACTATGATTGGGTTTCGCTACTATGGCAATAATACCTTGTCCATTTACGGTATTATCGATTTTATCAAATATTGGATCTTGCGCAATATAAGTAGGAATTGATTGCATAGAATCTAAAGCTAATAACGCTTCGATATTATTATCTTTAAATTTAGACTCTCGTATAACAATTGTTTTTATTACACCATTAGATGAAATATCACGGATAGAACGGATACCTTCAACAATATACTCACCATGTTTATTACGATTTTTACGTTGTCCTAGAGAAACTATACGTTTAATAGTCTTATTATCTTTAGATTGGATAAATTCCATGCTAACTCCCGCTTTTTTGACGAATCCATAGATTATAAAAAGCCCCTTTTAACTCAATTAATTCTTTGAAAGAACCTTTTTCTATTATTTTACCATATTCAATATAAACAATTTCATTTGCTTCTTGTACTGTGGATAATCGATGAGCAATGCTTACGATTGTTTTACTACCACGAATATTTTCAATACTCGCTTGTATTTGTTTTTCCGTATGACTATCTACGTTAGCCGTTGCTTCATCTAATAATAGAATAGGCGTATTTCTTATGAGCGTACGTCCAAAGGCTAGTAGTTGCTTTTGACCGTCTGATAATAGTGAACCTAAGTACCCTACAGGTGTATTATAGCCTTCTGGTAATTGTTCAATCATAGTATCTAAATTAACTTGTTTCGCTGCTTTTACCATTTCATCATGACTGATAGAAGTATCAAACAGCGTAAGATTATCTTTAATAGATCCTTTAAACAAATACGCTTGTTGGAATACATACCCCATTAAGTGACGGAGTACAGAGCTATCGTATTTAGCAATATCAATACCATTTATATAGATGGCACCCTTTGTAGGTTTATAAATACCCATTAATAAGGATAACAATGTGGATTTACCACTACCAGAGGGACCAACAATGCCTGTAAAATCACCAGACTTAATATGTAAGGTGAAATCTTGTAATGCATAGGTATCATTATTTTCATAAGAGAACCAAACATGATCAAATTCAATTGATTCAACAGGAATCAGTTCTTTCGGAACTTCATCGACCATATTCCGCTCTTTCTCTTCTAATAATGGTACTAATCGTTCAGCACCAGCTAATGAACTTTGCAATGAATTATATTTGTCCGCAATTTCCTTTAATGGCTGAAAGAATCGATCCATATATTGAATGAAAGCAAATACTGTACCTGCATCGGCTACAGAATCTATTAAATTTGTAGTAGTAAATATGACAATTAAAGCTACGAAAAACAAGCCATCAACGAGAGGTCTGAAAATAGAAAATGTTGTTACTTCAAATAGACCAGCTTCCAAAAAACCTTTGTTAACAGTTTCATATCTACCTTCTATGGCTTTTTCTCCACCGTAGGATTTAACTATAACAATATAGTTCAGCAATTCCTTAATGCTCGAATTGGAGGCTGCTACAGACCGTCTTACTTGACGAAAAGCCTTTCTGGAAAACTTTTGATATACCCAAATAATCCCGCCCATAATAGGTACTAAAATTGTCATAATAATAGCTAACGGTACATTAATGGCATACATGAAGGCTAATATACCAATAATCATTAATCCGCTACTAGCTAAGTTTAACAATACATCGGTATATAAGGTACGCAATGATTCCACATCATTAGTAATACGAGTTACCCAATTACCAATAGGCAATTTATAAAATTCATCATGTGGTTTATGTAGAATTTTTTGGAACACAATATGGCGAATATTATAGATAATTTTTTGACCAAAGCTTTTTAAAAAGTAATTTTCTACGAAAATAAAACATACACTACCAATGATTGTTAAGCCATATAAGACAGCATAATATTCAATGACATGAATATCATTAGTGGCAAATCCTAGATCAATTACTTGTTTTGTAAGATACGGTCTAAATAACAATAATATAAGATTTCCAGCGAGTGCAATCGTTGCTATTAATAAGATGCCTAAATAGGGTTTAATATATGCAGTTATATAGGAGAATAGAGCCCAATCATTTCTAACGTTATGCTTATTCATTATGACTCTCTCCTTTCTGCGCTTCATAGAGGGTTTTATATAATCCATTTCTAGTTAACAATTCTTCATGTGTACCCTCTTCAACTATATGCCCTTCATCAAAGACAATAATTTTATCTGCTTTTTCAATAACCTCTAATCGTTGCGAAATACATAATATTGTTTGATCATTTACCGTATGCAATGTGTCTAAAATGGTGTTAACGGTTACTGCATCTAACGCAGAGAAACAATCGTCTAATAATAAATATGGTGCATTCTTGTAAAAGCCTCGAGCCATATTAATGCGTTGTTTTTGGCCACCCGATAAGTCATGACCTTCCTCCGCAAGATTATGTAAATCATTATGTAAAAAATCTCCTAAATCTCTATATAAGTCTGCTTTTTTTGCGGCTACCTCAACCGATTCATGCATAGGTAAGTCTTTACCAAATTTAATATTATCTTCGATGGTAGTGCTCAATAAATAAGATTGAGTTGGCACATAAGCAATTGAGTTTCTAAGCTTAGATAATGGTATATCTGATATATCTTGATTTCCAAAATATATAGACTTAGGCGGACACTCTTGTAGACCAATAAGTAGTTTAAAGAGTGTGCTTTTACCAGAACCAGGTTTACCTACTATACCAATAAAAGAGCCTTTACGAATAGTTGTAGATACTTGAGATAATGCATGCCCTTTAGAGTTTTCATAGTTAAAATCTAAATAACGTATATTGATATCTTCAAGTGGTAATACTTCCGTAGTGTCATCAATTGACTCGATTGGTAGCTGTAAGAAGTCCGTAATACGATCTAAGGAGGCCAAACCTTTTTGGACAATAGAAATGAGCCCACCAAAGCCAATTAAAGGTCCTACTATTAACATAATAAATGAATTTATGGTTACAAATTCACCTATAGTCATATTGCCTTCGACAGCTAGATGTCCACATATGAAAATACTAATACTAATACAAATAAACGGTGCAATTCTTGTTAAAGGGGTTAGTACAGAATCTAATAATGCAACATCCATATTTTTCTTATAGTTCAATTTATTTATTTTTTCAAAAGAATTAGAAATAATACGTTCCCTATTAAAAGCTCTAATTACATCTATACCTTGAAATAATTCTTGGCCAAATTCTGTCATGTCACTATACGTTGCCTGCGCACTACGCTGTTTAGCACGTAATTTCCGACCTAACACAAAGATAGCTACAATGATGAAAAATACAGGTGTCATAATTTTGAAAGCTAATAGACCATCTATCTTTTGTATGAGAATAATTGATCCTACAATGGAATAAAATATGATATCCACCACAATCATTACACCTAAACCTAACGCTACACGAAGAGATGTAACATCATTCGTCATTAACGCCATTACTTTACCAGGTCCATTTGCCTCATAGTATGTTGTTTTTATTTGTAATGCTTTTCTACACAAAATTTCACGAAAAAGGTACTCCATACGACGGATGGAACCAAGTAAGGTGCGTCGTGAAATAACTTTTAGAATCGTTATGATAATAAATAATAGAATAAAGTAAATAATATAATTGACTAAGCCTTCTTTATTGTGACTTAGTGTATCGATGGCATTACCAATAAATTGTGGCACAAATAAAAATGCTATATCAATAGCAATTAGCATGGTTAAGCCGATGGCATAAACCCAGCCTTCTCGGCGGAAAAACTGCATAAATAGCTCTATAGGTTTCATAGGACCTCTCAGTTAAATTTCTATATTACAGGATTATCATTATTTAAATATACTCCTTATAGTATACACATTTTTTTCATATATCTTAATACACCTATACGTATATAATGTAGTTATAAGATATTTTCTTGATTATGAAGCCAATAATATACTATTTATTCCCTTAAAAACACTATATCGAATTTTTTAGTTTACTTATAGTAATGTAAGTGTTATACTATGCATAGATACAAAACGTATCCTTATAAACATTAGAATTAAAACTCTTAGGAGGAATACAACATGGAAAAACGTACTGGCGTAGTAACATTTGCAGGTGGCCCTATCACATTGGTTGGTCCAGAAGTTAAAGTAGGTCAACAAGCTCCTGACTTCACAGTTTTAAGCAACGACTTACAACCAAAAACATTAAAAGATTTCGAAGGTAAAGTAAAAGTTATCTCCGTTGTTCCTTCCCTTGATACAGGCGTTTGTGACGCTCAAACTCGTTGGTTCAACCAAGATGCTACTGCACTTTCTGATGATGTTGAAGTATTGACAATTTCTATGGACTTGCCTTTCGCTCAAAAACGTTGGTGTGGTGCTGCTGGCGTTGATAAAGTTATTACTTTATCCGACCACAAAGATGCTTCCTTCGGTGAAAACTATGGTTTCTTGATCGAAGAACTTCGTCTTTTGACTCGTGGCGTAATAGTAATCAACAAAGAAGACAAAGTTACTTATGTTGAATATGTACCTGAAGTAACTCAAGCAGTTAACTTCGATGCTGCATTAGAAGCAATTAAAGCTGATATCTAATTCTTAGATATGCTGTTGATTATACTGTGGTGTAATCGAAAAAAGACCGTACGGTGTACGGTCTTTTTTATGTGGTATAGTATTTAAAGTTTTATTTTAGGTGAATTATAATGTGGATTCGTATTTCTAAACTATTATTAACGATAAAAAATATAGCCCTTATAGGCGTTGGTATTTCACTTTGTATTGCCCTTATCAATACATTAATAAGTCTTGGCTATGTTACGTGGGCAAATATTCAAGGATATAGCACATACTCTTTATTAATTGAAGAATTAATTACCTTCTTTTTATACTTTGAGTTTATTGCACTCATCGTAAAATACTTTAAAAATAACTTCCACTTCCCGCTTAATTTCTTTTTATATATTGGCATAACTGCAATTGTTAGACTGCTAATCATCGATCATGAATCGTCATATGATAATTTAATCTGGTCTGTTGCAATTTTTGTACTTGTATGTAGCTTAGTACTAGTAGAAAAGTTTATAGGACATAACGAGTAATAGCTTTAACGACTAAATTATAAAAAGTTAATATGAATAAAAGGGCTCCTACAAATGTAGGAGCCCTTTTTGAGTAATAAAATCAACCGATATTAGAAGATATTTTTTGCATAGTTAGCATATTTAGCTTCTAATTCTTCCATTTTATCGTTCATTTCAATTTGCAATTGAGATGCTAAGTCATATTCACCAGAGTTAAGTGCATCGATTAAACGAGTGAATAAAGATTTGCGATCATCGCTATCTTTAGCAAGATAGAAACGTAAGTCATTAACTTCTGCAAAACGTTTATCATCTACACTATTACGGCTATCAGTATGAATAGCTACCATCTTACGAACTGTATCAAGATTATCAGGAATTAAGCGGTGAGCCAATACAAGTTTCCAACGTTTCAAGATAGAAGCGATAAAGGAATCCATCAAATCTTTTGCAAATGCATTGCCTTGAGCTAATGTTTCAACTAATTCAGGATTGTTATGGTAACCTTTAATGTTTTCCCATACAGTGGCTGGTGCAACACCAAACATTTGATTACGTTCTTCTTGAGTGAAATCATCGAATACGTCTTTTTCTGTACGATATGCACGATTTGTAGCAAGGTAATCAGCAGATTCCCCCACTTCTTTGGAAAGCTCTGCTTCTAATTGTGCTTGTGTTTTACCAGATGTAATAGCATATTTCATACCATCAAATGCAGAGATGAAGATCAATGCTAATGCAGTATATGTATTTGTATAAGGGTTAGGAGAACGCAATTCATAACGTGTAGCCATAGGATTATCGATATCACGAATCAAACCACAAAGGATTGTACGGTTACGGCTAGGTTCAGAAGGATCAGTACCTAAAGATGTAACGATACATACTGGAGCTTCGAAACCAGGTTTTAAACGATTTAAGGAGTCTGTTGTGGAGCTGATGAATGGATTAATTGCTTCGTAGTGTTTCAATAGACCCATGATTGCACCAATACCTAAGGAGCTAGCAGATTCTTTACGCATATCTTCTGGGCTGAACAAGTTAACAAGTTTACCAGATTTCAATTTAGCCATAACACCAAAGTGTGTATGTTCACCAGAACCAGCTACACCAATAATAGGTTTCGCATTGAATGTTACATCAAGACCGTTTTCACGGAATACTTCACGAACGATAATACGAGCTTGTAATTCATTATCTGCTGTTTGTAATGGGTTACCAGAGAATTTCCAGTCGATTTCCAATTGTTCTAATACTACTGCTTCATGACCATCTTCATCAAGTTTAGCTTTAACGCCACCTACTTCTTTATGGCCCATCTCTGCTTCCATACCATATTGATCAAGACGTTCTACCGCTTGTTCTAATGCAGTACGAACTGTACCATGAGTACGTTGCCAGTATTGTTCTTGTAATTTTTGAGATACGGATAATTCTTTTTTAGTAACTGTTCTAGATGGAGTTTTTACCCAGAATTCCAATTCAGTAGCAGATGTGAAGATAATATCTACAACGTCATCAGCTTTCACATGAGGCATACCAGGTAGACCATGTTCTTTAATCAAAGATAATAATTCTGCACGAACATAGTCACAGCTATTTTTTAAGATAGAACGAGAATCAACATAACGATAGTTATGCATCAAGAATGCAGGAATACGAAGTGTACCAGTTGGCAAACCTGTTGCTTCATCGATATTTTCATAGTTATAATCAACAAACCAGTTTACACTTGGGTCGCCCCACATATCTACACGTGCATTATTCAAAGTGGCAATATTTGTAAGTACTACAGAGGAACCGTCAGTTTGTACTGCACGACCTTCAAAGAATGCTTCATAATCATCAAAGAATGCAGACATAGGAATTTTTTCGTCTGTATCATTACCTGCTAAATCGATACCTACAAGAGATACGAATTTAATTTCTGGATGTTGTTCTAATAATGCGAGAACGCCTTCCTTACCATATTGACCAGCTGGAATATAATACAATAAATCTTTAGTATTTGTCATAATGGTTCCTCCTAAAAATAAAAAGACTCCAACAAATAGATATATATTTCTATATATCTAAAGTGGAGTCTTCGTTGACCAATTATTTTGTTGAAATCATAATATCATATAGTGAAAATACATGTCAATAACTTTCTATAGAATTTCATAATTCTCTTAACTATGGGGTTAAGAGTTCAATTTTAATGTATCGAAAATACTGACTATATGAAATGTTTACTTCTATATTTATAATTGATTATCCAAGTAATTCTTTAACGATATTATTAACTACTTTACCATCTGCACGGCCTTTAGTTTTTGGCATTACATGTTTCATAACATTACCCATGTTTACAGCATCGCCACAAGCTGCAATAGCTTCTTTTACAACAGTGCGGATTTCATCTTCACTCATTTGAGCTGGTAAATATTTTTGAAGCACAGCCATCTCTTCTTTTACATGAGCGATCAAATCTTCACGGCCAGCTTTTTCAAACTCAGTTAAAGAATCTTGACGAGTTTTCATTTCTTTTGCCAAAATACCAAGAATACCATTATCATCAAGTTCTACTTTGTCATTGATTTCTGTATTTTTAATAGCACTATTAACCATGCGAATAACAGAAAGAGCAGTTTTACCTTCTTCGCGTGCTTTCATAGCCGCTTTCATATCTTCTTTTAATTGATCTTTTAAGCTCATTGTATCCTCCTGATCTATTTTAATTAGTAATAATCTACATCATACTATTATAAAGGTTAATCTTCACAGCATGCAAAGATATAACACATTTAGTCATACAACATTATTATATTATAGATAAAATAATATAAAGAAACCCTAATCCTGGATTTCATGAAGCCATGAAAAGGCAGAATTAGGGTAATCATCTTATGCTCTGAATTTGCGTTTTCTTGCTGCTTCAGATTTTTTCTTTCTTTTTACGCTTGGTTTTTCGTAGTGTTCGCGTTTTCTTACTTCAGACAAAACACCCGCTTTTTGGCAGGAGCGTTTGAATCGACGAAGAGCACTTTCAAGCGTTTCGTTTTTACCGACTTTGATTTCAGACATCTATATCCCTCCCTCCAAAAATAATCTCGGGAAGTGCTGATAATTTACATACGCACATATAATATTATATGTATAGGTATAGATGTTGTCAATATTTTCCGGTATATTTTATAGGAATTTTAATAAGTATTATAAAAAGAATACATTATACTCAATATTAAGCTTCTGGCCAGCCCATTTCTTCGCCACCTAAAAGATGAGCATGCATATGGAATACAGTTTGACCTGCTTTTTTACCAGTATTAAAAATCAAACGATAACCATCTTTAGAAATACCAAGTTCTTTAGCTACATCACGAACAAAAGGCAATAAACCTTCTACATAGTCTTCGTTATTTTCATTAAGATGAGCAATATTGGAAACGTGGTTTTTAGGTACAATTAAAACATGTACTTTTTTCACTGGTTCAATATCATGAAATGCATAGAATTTATCGTTTTCTAATACTTTTTTAGAAGGAATTTCGCCGTTGATAATTTTACAGAAAATGCAGTCACTCATACTATAGCTCCTTATTCAATAATCAAATAATTATCTTCTAAACCTACAACAGTACCACCGATGAGATCACCTATCTTATGTAATCCATCAGACTTTACTTTACCATTTACATACTCATTTGTTAAGCCCATGTAGTATCCATTCTCTTCCTTTTCAATGAGAATCTCACCAGGTTTACCAATGCGAGATTTTGCGTATGCATCATAACCAGATTGGCTAAGACCATTTAAAAGCGCTACACGAGTTTTCTTTACAGCTTCTGGTACTTGATCTGGCATAGTCGCTGCAGGTGTGCCCTCACGAATAGAATATGGGAAAGCGTGAATATGGGTAAACCCAATTTCACGTACTGTATTTAATGTTTCTTCAAAGTCTTCATCTGTTTCTTGCGGGAATCCTGCAATGATATCAGTAGTAATTGATAAATCCTTAATACGAGACCGTAAACTTGCAATCAAATCTTTATATTCTTGCAATGTATAATGGCGTTTCATCAACTTTAATACATGATCAGAACCGGCTTGTAGAGGTAAATGTAAGTGTGGACAAACACGTTTATTGGTAGCCATTAACTCTACTAACTCATCAGAAACTTCTACTGATTCAATAGATCCAAAACGAATGCGGTATAAATCAGGAATCTCTAATAAAGCTTTGACTACATCAGCCAACGTAGGGCGACCTGGCAATTCAACGCCGTAATTTCCCAAATGAATACCCGTTAACACGATTTCATGGAATCCATGTTCTACTAATCGTTTTGCTTCTTGTACAATATCATCAACTTTACGAGATTTTAATTTTCCTCGAGTATACGGAATAATACAAAAGGCACAGTAGTTATTACAACCTTCTTGAATTTTCATGAAAGCACGAGCTTTATCAGATTCATTACCATATAAAGGCATTTCTTCAAAGTTGGATTCGTTCATGATATCCCGTACAGCATTGATTTGACGCTCTGTAGATTCCAATTGTTCTACGAGCTCAACGATTTTTGACCGGTTATTAGTGCCGATAACGAGATTAACACCATCGATAGCTGCAATCGCATCAGGATCAAGCTGAGCATAACAACCAGTTACAATCACATAGGCATCTTCGTTTTGACGCTTCGCTTTACGAATTAATTGACGAGATTTCTTTTCCCCCATATTCGTTACAGAACATGTATTAATTACATATATATCTGCTTTTTCATCGAAGTCTACTGCTTCGTAGTTATTTTGTAAAAATAAACCCTTCATAGCATCTGTATCATATTGATTGACACGACACCCTAAGGTTGTAAACGCAACGGTTTTCATTGCACCTCTCTATTCTTGTTTAATTTATAGTTCTAATCCATATTGAATCATCGCTAATGATCCAATAGCAGCTGTTTCAGCTCGCAAAATAGTATTGCCTAACGAAACTGATTTACCGCCACTCTCTATAATAGCATTGATTTCCTTCTCTTGATAGCCCCCTTCTGGACCAATACAAATTAGTATGTCTGTAATTGACTCATCAGAGTTGACCTGCGAAAGAACATCTTTAATAGTATGTCCATCTTCATTTTCATAGGCTACCAATTTTAATGCGTTGGATTCTATTTCTAATACTTGTGAAAGCGTTTCACCGACTACAAGCGTTGGCAGTTGATTACGACCACATTGTTGAGCCGCTTCTAGCATTATTTTCTCCCATCGAGTAGCCTTTGTTTGTAATTTCTTGTCATCATATTTAGCAACACAGTTAGCAGTAGATACAAGATAAATTGTATCTACATTTAACTCTGTCGCTTTTTGTAATACCCATTCTAGCTTTTCACCTTTTAATAAAGATTGAACAAGGATAGTACGATAAGAAGATACATTTGATTCTACATATTCAATAAGTTTTGCTTGAGCTTTACCATCTATTTCTTCTGTAATTTGATATGTACCACACCGATTGTCACTGCCGGTAACAGTTATGGGTTTCTCCATATTATGACGAAATACATGTAACACATGATGTGTAACATCCGTTGGTAATTCTATGGTTTCACCTAATGGTGTAGAAATAAAAATCTTTTTCATCGTTTTTCTAGCGCAAATGTATGCCAAGGCCCTGCAATGCGCTCCTCAATAATATGCCAATTAGCCTTAATATATGGCATGATTTCATCATACCGATCATCTATAATACCACTAATAATTAAAATACCCTTATCATCAAGTTTATTACCAATTTGAGGTAATAGTATTTTAAGAGGATCTACTGTTAGGTTCGCTAAAATTATTTGAGCAGTACCATTGAAATCACTATCCAAATTACCACAAATTATTTCTGCTGATACATGATTATTCTCACAGTTAATGCGCGCTTGATTAGCAGCATACTCTTCTATATCAATACCAACTAAATGTTTGATGCCTAACTGAGCTGCTACCAATAAAAGGATACCAGTGCCAGTACCAATATCTAAACAAGTAACAGTGTCAAGATCCATAGATTCACTATAAGATTTCAATAACTCTGCACAAGTCCGTGTAGTCTCATGGGATCCAGTACCAAAAGAAATATCTGAATCGATTTCAATAATAGTTTTATGATCCACATTATCGTATTCCTGCCAAGCTGGTTTAATAATCAAATTTGGTAGGATTTCTGTGGGTTCAATATATTGTTGCCAAGAATTAAGCCATGTAGATTCATCTAATATATTAGCATTAATTGATGTAACACTAATATTTGCCTCTGTAAGACGATTTTCTATATCTGACTTAATTGTATCTACATCCAAAGATGGATCCGCATACATTGTTAATTTAATTAAATTGGGCTGATTTTCTACATCTTCTTCTATAATTCCATTGTCTGCATAATCGTCAAAAAGAGTAGTCACCTCATCGGTGGCTACTCTTTCACAGACAATGGATACTTCTATCCATTGCATATATGCTCCTTTATAGGGAATGTGATGGAACAAACCATTCCTTCACATGAGCTGTTCATTTAGTCAAACAGTCCTTAATTTTTTCAAAGAGACTCTTGCTCACTTGTAAGTTATTTACATCTTCGTTACTTTCATTTGCAAAGCGTAATAATAACTCACGTTGAGTGTCTGTCAACTTCTTAGGCGTTTGGACAGTTACTACAATATGTTGGTCCCCCCGTTGTTTAGGGTTACGCAAATATGGAATACCTTTGCCCTTTACGCGGAATGCCGTTCCCGTTTGAGTACCTTCCGGAATCTTTAACTCTACTTTACCATCTAAGGTGTTAACTTGTATAGTCGCACCTAATGCAGCTTGAGCAAAGCTAATATTCACACGGCTAATAACGTCATTGCCATTTCGTTCAAATTCCTTATGAGGACGAACGAAGATATAAACGTAAAGATCGCCTTTAGGACCACCTAAGATACCAGGTTCACCTTCATTAGCAACGCGTAAGCGGGAACCACTATCTACACCTGCTGGAATTTTGATAGAGATTTTACGTTTTGCCAACATTTCACCTGTTCCACGACATTTGGAACAAGGTTTTTCGATGCTTTTACCAGTACCATGACAGCGGGAACAAGTGCGAACGGATTGCATACGTCCAAATGGAGTATTTTGAATAACCGCTTCTTGACCAGAACCATGACAGTTTGGACAAGTATCGACACGAGATCCTGGTTCACCACCAGTACCATGACAGTGATCACATTCTTCATGACGATGCACTTCTATTTCCATAGATTTACCAAAGGCTGCATCTTCAAAGGAAATATCAATATCTTCGCGCAAGTCATTGCCTTTTTGAGGGCCTTGTTGTTGGCGTCCGCCACCAAACATGCCACCAAAAATATCGCCAAAGATATCACCAAAGCCGCCAGCTTGACCACCGAAACCGCCAAAGCCACCTTGGAAACCACCGGCGCCAGCGCCGCCTCCTTGTTTGAAGGCGTCGTGGCCGAATTGGTCATATTGAGCTTTTTTAGTTTCGTCAGACAATACTTCGTAAGCTTCGTTAGCTTCTTTAAACTTTGCTTCCGCTTCCTTTGGATTATCTTTATTTACATCTGGATGGTATTGGCGTGCCTTTTTACGGAAGGCTTTTTTGATTTCATCTTGAGAGGCATTTTTGCTAACCCCTAGGATGTCATAATAATCACGTGCCATTAGTTACCAACCCTTCTTATTTCTTGTCGTCATCCACTACTGTGTAATCAGCATCAACTACATTGTCATCTGATTTTGTTTGTTGTTGACCTTGATCTGCACCACCAGCTGCTTGTTGAGCTTGTTGTGCTTGTTGTGCTGCTGCATACATTTGTTCTGCTAATTTATGCAATGGTTGTTCCAAAGCTTCACTATCTTTTTTGATGTCTTCAATGTTGCCAGCTTCGATAGATTTTTTCAATTTATCCTTAGCTTCTTCAACTTCTTTCAACAAAGCAGTATCGCCTTTGCCATCAAGTTCTTTCAATGCTTTTTCAGCTTGGTAAACCAAGGAATCTGCATTGTTTTTAACATCTAATTCTTCTTTTCTAGCTTTATCTTCTGCTGCATGAGCTTCAGCTTCTTTAACCATGCGTTCGATTTCGTCTTCTTTCAAGCCGCTAGAAGATGTAATTGTAATTTTTTGTTCCTTTTGAGTACCCAAATCTTTAGCTTTTACGTGTACGATACCGTTAGCATCGATATCGAATGTTACTTCGATTTGAGGAACCCCACGAGGAGCTGCTGGGATACCATCCAAGTTGAAGCGACCCAATGTTTTATTATCTGCTGCGAACTCACGTTCACCTTGCAATACATGGATATCTACAGATGGTTGGTTATCTGCTGCAGTAGAGAATACTTGAGATTTAGATGTAGGAATTGTAGTGTTACGATCAATAATACGTGTGAATACACCACCCATTGTTTCGATACCAAGAGACAATGGAGTTACATCAAGTAACAATACGTCTTTTACTTCACCTACTAATACACCACCTTGAATAGCAGCACCGATAGCTACACATTCATCAGGGTTAACGTTTTTAGTTGGTTCTTTACCCAATACTTTTTTAATAGCTTCTTGTACAGCTGGAATACGGCTAGAACCACCAACTAACAATACTTTATCGATATCGGATGCAGATAAACCAGCATCGTTCATAGCTTTACGAGTAGGTTCAATAGTAGCTTGTACCAAATCAGCTGTCAATTCTTCGAATTTAGCACGAGTCAATGTTACATCCAAGTGTTTAGGACCTGTAGCATCAGCTGTGATGAATGGCAAGTTGATATTTGTGCTAGCTACGCCAGACAATTCAATTTTAGCTTTTTCAGCAGCTTCTTTTAAACGTTGGTCAGCTAATTTATCATTAGATAAATCGATACCAGTTTCTTTTTTGAATTCTTCAATAAGGTAGTTCATGATACGTTGGTCGAAGTCATCGCCACCAAGATGGTTATTACCAGATGTTGCCAATACTTCGAATACGCCATCACCAAGTTCAAGGATAGATACGTCGAATGTACCACCACCAAGGTCAAATACAAGAACTTTACCGTCTTCATCTTTATCTACACCATATGCAAGAGCAGCTGCTGTAGGTTCGTTGATGATACGAAGTACTTCAAGACCAGCAATCGCACCAGCGTCTTTAGTAGCTTGACGTTGAGCATCTGTAAAGTATGCAGGAACTGTAATAACAGCTTGTTTTACAGGTTCGCCCAAGTAAGCTTCTGCATCAGCTTTGATTTTTTGAAGAATCATAGCAGAAATTTCTTGTGGTGTATAAGATTTACCTTCTACAGTTACTTTGTAGTCAGTACCCATGTGACGTTTAATAGAAATGATTGTGTTTTCTGGGTTAGATACAGCTTGACGTTTAGCTAATTGACCAACTAAACGTTCGCCATTTTTTGCAAAACCAACAACGGAAGGAGTTGTACGCGCGCCTTCTTGGTTAGTAATAACCGTAGGTTCGCCGCCTTCCATAACCGCAACACAAGAGTTTGTAGTACCTAAATCAATACCAATTACCTTTGCCATAATATATGCCTCCTAAAACCTTTATAATCTATTCAACAACTTTTACCATTGCTGGACGAATACAACGACCATCAACAGTATAGCCAGTTTGCAATACTTCACATACCGTATCAGATTCATATTCATCTGACGGCACTCGCATAATTGCTTGATGGAAATTTGGATCAAATGGTTTGCCAACCGCATCGATAACGGCTAAACCATGTTTAGATAACATAGCCATCAAATTTTGATGAATCATGATAAATCCATCAAGGAATACCTTAGCATCACCTTCTGCTGGACTTTGAACAGCTCGTTCAAAGTTATCTAATACAGGAAGTAAATCTGTAAGTACATCCCCTTTAACATATCCTGCAAGTTGCTCTTTTTCTTGGTTAGTACGACGTTTGAAGTTTTCAAAGTCAGCTTGCAAACGCTTATACCGATTATCGAAATCTGCTTTAAGCTCATCTAATACGTGAGCAGCGTCAGCAACAACTTCTTCAGTTTCTTCCACAGCCGGTTCCTCTACATTAGTAGCATTTGCTGTTTCGTCTACTGTTTCTTGTTTAATGTCTTGTTCTTCAGCCATTATATACCCTTTCTATTTTTGTTCTTTTACCATAGATTCCATCATATGTTTCATGTGAGACAACATTCCAATAATACGACCATATTCCATACGTGTCGGTCCTAGAATAGCAAGTGTACCTATAGGCTGATCTTGATTTGTGAAATCAGCTTGTACCACACTCATAGAATGTAGTGCTTCAGTATCATTTTCATCGCCAATCTTTACCTTCACAGGTGTAGGTGAATCATCCTTTAAAAGTTGTCCCAATTGATTTTGCTCTTCCACTAATGAAAGTAAGGGTTGTACTTTTTCAACAGACTTAAACTCTGGTTGATTTAACAACTCCGTGGTACCTACAGAATAGAACAACTTACGTTTATTAATTGCTCGTAATAATGTTTCTGAAAGGATCATCAAAATCCCTTGGGGTCCTTCCATATGAATCAAAAGTGTTCCTAACACTTCAGCCGTTACATGACCAATACTTACATTCTGTAATGCATTGCTAAATTGCATAGCCAAACTTTGTAATACATCAGGCGAAACACCATCACTAAAGTAAATCAATTCATTATCTAGAGCACCAGTTTCAGTAATGACAACCATGACAGCTTGATATGAATCGAGCGGCAATACATGAATGTATTTAATTAATGCTCTATCATGGGCTGGAGCTAAGAATAAACTCATACTATGGCTTACTTGTGATAATAATTTAGCCATATTTAAAAAGAGCTCACTCGTCGATCCATTGGAATGTTTCCATAACATTTCAATTTTTTCAGCATCCTGTAATGGAACAGGTTGTTGACTCAACATAGAATCAACATATAAGCGATAGCCTTTTGCTGAAGGAATACGTCCAGCCGATGTATGAGGTTGCTCTAAATAGCCTAACTCCTCTAAATCGGACATTTCATTTCGCACTGTTGCCGGACTAATACCAAGATTATAATTCTTGGCAATGGTTCTTGACCCTACCGGTTCAGCAGATTTAACGTAGTCTTCAATTATGGCTCGCAAGATGCGCTGTTTTCTTTCATCCATAATGACACCTCTTGTTAGCACTCATAAACTTTGAGTGCTAATCGCATGTATAATATTATCACATTGGAAAAAATTGTCAAGCAAAAAAAACCTTAAAAAGTCAAATAATATCTATTTAGTCAAAAAGACAATTCAATATTTTTGATTAATTAGTCAAAAAATCAAAGTATAACAATAAGAAAACACTTATACTATCTACGTTTATGTCATATCCTAAAATTTCAATATTAGAATATGTTGGTCTAATAAAATTTATGTTATTAAAACCTGAAATAGTATAAGTGTTTATATTTGTAATAATTTTATTGTAATTTTGTTTTTTATGAACTCTTAGTTTGAATACTTTTTAGTCTCTACATGTTTACAGATAAAGAACCATAAATCAATAAATACTATAAATATAATAATTTATAGTTCTACACCTTCTAATGGATTACCAAGTCGTTCTAAGAGTTTTCCCATACGCTCACGTGGTTCCCCATGTTCCGCATACCAATCAACTAAAATATCTACAGCTTTTTTAGATTGCTCTACAGTAAGCTGTCTAGCCAAAATTTTGCCAGCTTCTGGTCTCATACCTGTATTACCGCCAACAGCCAACATAAAACCTTGGGATGTACCAATAAAAGCAATATCTTTTACCATTGCATCTGGACAGTTACGACCACATCCACTGATGCCAATTTTGCACTTATGTGATGTTTTTCGGCCGTAATGTTTTCTCTCCACATAATCAGCTAACTCTTTTGTTTCCATTTGGCCATTTTTACAATAGCCTTTACCAACGCAAGCAATTAAGGAATTAACCCCTCTATGAATAACCGTAGTTACACCTTCAGGTAATTCGGAAATAAGCTGTTCCTTATCTTCTTTTTCAATACCTGTAATTTGTATACCTGTTACAACATGACGGAAGGATCCACCATATTTTTCAGCTAATTCTATGCATGCCTTCATTTGGTCTAAAGTAAATTCATTATGTAAACCGTGTAAAATAACCGATGTCTTCATCGTTCCTCCTCAAATCTAGCATGCTTATTCATCATCATCCTATTTATACTAACATATTAGATTTTGAGAAACTGTGAAAAATTACTCACGAATAAATTGACTAAATACATAGTTACCATGTTTTGCCCCTTCCGAGGTTAAATGATAACTATCATTTTCATATTCTAATAGGTCTTTGCTAACTAAATCGTTCAAAGTAGTACCAAATAAATTAACCACAGATATGCCAAATCGCTTTTTAAACGTATGTTCATCAAGGCCCCATTTAGTGCGAAGTGCTAAAAAACAAAAATCCTCTTGGGCCCGCTCTACCGTAATAGTCTCCGTATCGATAATAGGCATAGTATATCGATCAACAGCTTGTATATAAGGCATTACATTACGATTGTTACTGCGGCGTACTCCGTCATAAAAAGAATGAGCACCTGCACCAAAGCCTAAATAATCTACATAGTGCCAATATTTTAAATTATGACGACTATAGGAATTATCCTTACTGAAATTAGAAATTTCATATCGCTCAAAACCTAAATCTTTTAACCCAGCCATCATCATGTCATACATAGATTCATCAATGGTTTCACTAGGAATAGAAATAAGGTTCTTTTCTACTAAATGATATAAATAAGTCCCTACCTCAACTTGAAGTCCATACGTTGAAATATGATTAATCGGTAAATCTTTTACAATATTTAAATTATGCTGAATATCCTCTAAGGTTTGTCGTGGCAAACCATAAATCAAATCAATATTGATATCAGTAAATCCAGCCTCTTTAGCATCGTAAACAGCTTGTTTAGCCTTTTCACCATTATGACTGCGATGCAGCATAGTAAGTGCCTTATCATTAAAGGTTTGAACACCAAAGCTAATACGATTGAAACCAAGTTTAACCAATTTCGTTAAATAATGTAAATCTACTTCTCCAGGATTTGATTCAATAGTCATATGACAATCATCAGTAATTGTAAAAGTGCTTTTAATTTTATCAAGAATCATCTTTAGTTGTTGAATTGACAATTCAGTCGGCGTACCACCACCAAAGTAAATGGTATCAATAGGTCTAGATTTAGATTCTGGGTGTTCTGTAACCCATAGATCTATTTCTTGTACTAATGCATATACATAGGTTTCATAATAATCTTGTAAATTTTGATAAGCTGGAAAATCACAGTACATACATTTCTGTTTACAAAAAGGGATATGGACATACAAGCCCATATCCCCAAGTGTAGACAGATTCAAAGTATTAGAATCTGTTTTCATTATATTAGTCCTCAACCTTGAGAATAGCCATGAATGCTTCTTGTGGAATCTCTACAGATCCTACAGACTTCATGCGTTTCTTACCGGCTTTTTGTTTTTCTAAGAGTTTACGTTTACGAGAAATATCGCCACCATAACACTTCGCTAAAACGTCTTTACGCCAAGCTTTTACAGTTTCACGAGCTACAATCTTCGTACCTACTGCTGCTTGAATAGGAATTTCAAACATTTGACGAGGAATGAGTTCTTTTAATTTTTCCGCTAATGCACGTCCACGTGTAGCAGCACGGTCTTTGTGTACGATAATAGACAAAGCATCTACAGGATCACCATTTAAGAGAATATCCATCTTAACCATTGGAGATTGTTTATAGCCAATCAATTCATAGTCAAGAGATGCATACCCCTTTGTAGCAGATTTTAATTTATCAAAGTAATCGTAAATGATTTCACTTAAAGGTAAGTGATATACAACGGATACACGTGTTTCATCCAAATATTCCATGGATTGATATTCACCGCGTTTATCTTGAGACAATTCCATAATAGTGCCAACAAAATCTTTAGGTACGATTGTAGTAGCCTTTACATAAGGCTCCTCAATGTAGTCGATTTCTGTTGGTGGTGGTAATTTAGCAGGATTGTCCACTTCGAGCATTTCCCCATTTGTCTTGTAAACCTTATAGTTTACAGATGGAGCAGTTGTAATAAGGGATAAGTTATATTCACGTTCCAACCGTTCTTGAATAACATCCATATGTAATAGGCCGAGGAAACCACAACGGAATCCGAAGCCCAATGCCAAAGATGTTTCTGCTTCGTATTCTAAAGCAGCATCATTAAGTTGTAACTTTTCAAGTGCATCCCGAAGATTTTCATAGTCTTTAGAATCTGTTGGATATAAGCCACAATAAACCATAGATACAGCTTTGCGATAGCCAGGTAATGGTTCTGGAGCTGGGTTACTAGCTAATGTTACAGTATCACCAACGTGACAATCAGCTACATTCTTAATGCTAGCCGCAATACAACCTACAGAGCCACAGGGTAACTCCTGAACAGGTACAAGATTTGGTGTAAAGATACCAAGTTCTGTTACATCAAAATCCTTTTTATCATGCATCATACGGATTGTATCTTTTGCTTTAATCGTACCTTCTTTTACACGTACATAAGCAATAGCGCCTTTATACGCATCAAAACGGCTATCAAAAATCAAAGCTCTAGTTGGTTCATCAGATTTATCTGGCGGTGCAGGCACCTTATTTACGATAGCTTCCAAAATATCTGGAATGCCAATACCAGATTTAGCAGAACATAAAACTGCTTCTGATGCATCTAAACCAATAATATCCTCAATTTCATGTTTAACTCGATCAGGATCTGCAGAAGGCAAATCAATTTTGTTAATAACAGGAATGATTTCAAGATCATGTTCTAAAGCGAGATACACATTTGCCAACGTTTGTGCCTCTACACCTTGTGCAGCATCTACTACGAGTAATGCGCCTTCACAAGCTGCAAGAGAACGAGATACTTCATAGCTGAAATCCACATGGCCCGGAGTATCAATAAGGTTCAATGTATACTCTTCACCATCTTGTGCTTTATACAAAATGCGAACAGATTGGGCTTTAATGGTAATGCCCCTTTCCCGTTCTAAATCCATAGAGTCTAGAACTTGGGCTTCCATTTCGCGTTTTTGTAATGTGCCAGTATATTCAATTAATCTATCGGCAATGGTAGATTTACCATGGTCAATATGAGCTATAATACAGAAGTTTCTAATCTTTTTCGTTGACATATTATGTGAACAAGTTCAAAGAACTTGTTTTCTCCTTTCTAACATACGCGATCGATAACAGCACCTCCTAATAATTGAGTGCCATTATAAAAGGCTACGGACTGACCTGGTGTAATAGCCCGTTGTGGTTCTTCGAAGATAACTTCCATCGTATCATCATCTAAGATACGTGCAGTACAAGGTGAAGGGTTCGCAGCATAGCGAATTTTACCTTCTGCTTTTAATTCTTTATGAATTGTATCATCTAAGAAGTTATAGAACTTACAAATCATACGATTTGTAAAGAGTCGTTCATTAGGACCTACGATAACCTCATTGCGTTCACCATTAAAGCCAATAACATATAATGGGTGCTTGTATGCGATACCAAGGCCCTTACGTTGGCCAATAGTGTAGTTAAATAAGCCATTATGCTTACCTAATACTTCACCATCTTCAGTAACGATATTACCAGATTTAGGTTTATCCTTCATTTCTTCTACCACGAGCTTTTGATAGTTCCCGTGAGGTAAGAAACAAATATCTACACTATCTGGTTTTTTAGCTACTGGTAAATCATATTCAGCAGCTAATTTACGTGTTTCGGTCTTACATTGACCACCTAGTGGGAACATAAGATGACTCAAGATGCGTTGGTTCATATTATACATAACATAACTTTGATCTTTTGTAGGATCTACGCCTTTATGTAACTCATATAAACCTGTTTCTTCATTATAATTAACTTGTGCATAGTGACCAGTGACCATATGTGTAGCACCAAGTTCAAGTGCACGATTAAGCATCAAATCAAACTTGATATTTTTGTTACAGAATACACAAGGATTTGGTGTACGACCATAGGCATATTCTTTTACAAAGTAATCTACCACATTATCGTAGAATACATCGCGAGCATCGATAACGTGATGCTCGATACCAAGAAAATCACACATCTTCTTAGCATCTGTTACAGCGAGGGGAACTGAATCATAAGGTGTACCACTCACCCACAGCCACAGGGTAATACCAAAAACTTTATAGCCTTGTTTTAGTAGCATTGCAGCAGTTAAAGAACTGTCTACGCCACCACTCATAGCTACAGCGATAACTTTTTCCATACTTTCTCCTTTTAATGATCTCTTGATCATAAAACTAATCAGGGTGAAAGCCTGACGTGTAAAAAACACTAGTTCGGTGTAAAAGTCCGAGTAGTATTGCTATGAAATTATAGCAACTTATATTATAGCCTAGAACTAGGTATATTGAAAAGATTTGAAACAAAAAGAATCCCTTTCTCAGAGAGAAAGAGATTCTAACTGTTATCTATGTTTTAATATTTCTTCTGCAGCACCTAAAATGCCAAGCATGGAATGTTCAAACACAAGACCACCTTGCATAAAAATCGTATACGGTGGACGAACAGGACCATCTGCACTTAATTCAATGGAGGAGCCTTGTACAAAGGTACCACCAGCCATGATAATTTTATCTTCATAACCAGGCATATCGCCAGGGATTGGATGTACATGAGCATCTACAGGAGAATAGGCTTGCATACCTACACAGAAGTGCTCCATTTCTTCCCCATTTTTTAGATTGATGGCTTGGATCAAGTCATAGCGATCAGCATTTACCTTAGGGAATACATCATAGCCTAACAATTCACCTACCGCAGCCGTATATACGGCCCCTTTAAGTGCTTGCAATACTACGTGAGGTGCCATAAATAAACCTTGGAAAAACAAGCGATAACCAGGAGCATAGGAGCCCATATGATCGCCAAGTCCTGGAGCAGTAAGTTGATAGGCTGCATCTTCTACAAGGTCTTCTCTACCAACAATATAACCGCCAGTTGGCGCCAAACCACCCCCTGCATTTTTAATGAGAGAGCCCGCCATAATATCGGCACCAGCTTCTAATGGTTCTTGTAACTCTGTAAATTCGCCATAGCAATTATCTACAAAACAAATGGTGTTAGGATTTTTAGCTTTTACAGCATCTACAATGATCTTAATATCGGCAATAGATAATGGTTCACGCGTACTATAGCCGCGAGAACGTTGAATGACCACTACCCGCGTATTATCATTCACAGCATTAGCGATAGCCTCCACATCATAGGTATTATCTTTTAAAGGCACCTCAGTATAGATAAACCCTTTTTCTACTAAGGAACCACGTACTTCACGAGCAGCACCAATTACGGATTGCATTGTATCGTAAGGAGCCCCAACGGCATAGATAAATTCTTTACCTTTAGAACCATTCCCCATTAAGGAAATCAACGTTGTTGCTAGTGCGTGTGTACCAGATACGAAATGAGGACGAACGATGGCTTTTTCACCTTTAAATACATAGGCAAATACTTCATCTAATTTTTCACGGCCCACATCGTTATATCCATATCCAGTAGTACCTGTGAAGTGATAATCAGATACTTGGCATTCTTTAAAGGCTTCTAATACTTTTTTTGTATTAGCCAAAGCAATAGGTTCAAATTTCTTAAATTCTGGTTCAGCCATCTCAAGGGCTTTACTACGTATTTCTTCTAATGTCATGCTAATCCTTCTCTACGGATTAAATCCATAGCTTTATTAAATATAAAATCTTTAGATGTATCGTTATCAATATGTATCCATTCAATATATGGCATACGTTTATACCAAGTAATTTGGCGCTTTGCAAAATGGCGAGTATTCTTCTTGATTAAATCACGACATTCATCAAGGGTAATACGGCCATTCATATATTCTACAACCTCTTTATAACCAATGCCTTTAAAAGCTTGGCAATCTGGATTTACTCCAGATTTGAGAAGTTGCTCTACTTCTTCAATCAAACCTATATCAAACATCATATCAACGCGTAAATTAATGCGTTCATATAACTTATCACGGTCTCTCATAAGACCTATAACAGGTCCTTTATAAGATACACCATCTTTTGTTTGATTACGTAATGAATCTACATCACCATGATGCAATATCTCAATAGCTCGATATAAACGATGTTTATCACTATATTGAATTTCTATGTTATGTGCTTTTCCCAATGTGAAAGCATAGTCTCGTAAGCCTTCAATACCTTTTGTATTATAAAGCTCATCAAGTTTTGCTCGTAAATTTTCATCAGGCTTAACATCATTAAAGTTATAGTTCTCCAATAATGATTGAACATACAGTCCTGTGCCACCAGATAAAATAGGAAGAATATTCTGATCTTTTAAACTAGCGATAATCTCTTTCGCTTGGTCTTGAAAAATAGATACCGAATATGAATCATTTGATTCTAGTATATCAATGAGATGATGTTTTACCCGATTAAGTTCATCCATCGATGGTTTAGCGGTACCAATATTGAGTTGTTTATATACTTGGTAAGCATCACCAGAAATAACCTCAGCATTAAGTTGTTCAGCTAATTCCAAGGTAAGATCAGTTTTGCCTACCGCCGTAGGTCCAACGATGGTAATTAAGGGATTCACAATAACTCCTTCATATATACACCATAGCCTATGCGGCTATACTTTCCCCCCACCCATTGATGAGGTGGATACTTTTGAAAGACCGAACTAAAGGGTCGTTCTTTTATAATAACACCATATCTAGCAACGCGCATAGCTTGCGACATAATTATATCATCAATATGACTTTCTACAGTATGACCACGAAGAGGTTTGAATTGAGGACTATCCTCTACAGGTACTTCAAACATGGGATCAAAATAAATAATATCAACACTATTACCCGGTATGTTTGGTAAATAGTTTTCAAAGGTATCATGATGGACCTGAATACGACGTAACGCATTTGTTACACTATCCTCACTATGAATATAATGAGCCAATCCATAGGAAGTAGCAAGCCATATAGGAAACGAACCTTCTAATCCTTGTATTTGTGCATTAGGAAAAGCATAACTAACAATTATGCTATCACTAGCTAAGCCTATAGTAGAGTCGAGAAATTTAAACTGCTGTCCATCAAATATGCCTTTTTTATCCAGAATAGTTTGAACAGCATTAACTAGATGATCTCCTTCACCACGTTCTATACGTAATATACGTAGTTGTGCCATAGAAAGATGAAAGCTATGTTGTTTGTTTTCAGGAAAGTGGATGGTTAAACCAGAGCCTGAAAGAACTGCAATATATTCACATTGATGTTCTCTAAATAATGCCGGTATAGATGATTTTCCACGTTTTATATAGGTCATATGCATAGAGGAAGCCAATGCCTTGGCTTCCTCCTGAATGGCCTCATTAGATTTTTGAGATGTAGTTAAAATATTCATATTAAGACCGTAAGAATAATTTACCTAATTCATCAGGTGTAAATTTAATAATTGTTGGTCGACCATGAGGACATACATAGGGCTTTTCAGTACTAAATAAATCCTCAATTAAGGTAGTCATTTGATACATGTTTAAATTATGACCGGCCTTGATGGCCCCTCTACAAGATGCATAGGCTAGCATTTCATGACGCAACTGAGCCTTTGTAGGTTGTTGGTGGTCATGTAAGTAAGAAAATACATATTGGAGAATTTCAAACGCCTTAGATTCTACTAAATCTACAGGAGCGCCTACAAGTTTTATCTTTGTAGGACCACCTAATTCGACATCAAATCCAAGATCCAGTAATATTTCTCGTTCTTCCTCAACTAAATTCATTTCATCATCTGTGGCCTCACTATATTGAGGTACTAGTATAGATTGCATAGGAATTGCTTCAGAGGACTTACAAAGCTTATCATAACGTACACGTTCATGCGCCGCATGTTGATCTATAATATAGAGATCATCACCCTTTTTAGCCAAAATATAACAAGAAGCAACTTGTCCCATAGGTAAGAATCCAGAATTTTGAATCGTACGTTCTTCTGTATTATCTTCCCGAATATCGTGAGCTAAGGACTTAAATCTTTCTACATCCTCTTTCGTATAACTAGTATATTCGGTAGGGACAGCATCAAAACTTTCATCTGTAAAGGAAGACTGTTCATACGTCGTCTTTGGCGCAGGTGGTGTGTAGCCCTTAGTTTTAAGATTCTCCACAAACTGCGCAGTTTCACTGCGCATGACTTCATACCCTTTTGTACGTCGTCCACCAAAAACCTTATCATAATCTACCGCTGTTGCTATATGCTCAGCAGACTGCATTTTATCTTCTACCACAGAAGGTGTTCGATACGAATCATACGTACTATTGTCAGCGAAAGATGAACTACTATTACTATCCCTATTGTTACTATTGAAGTCAATTCCATTAGTGACTGTACCATTTATATAAGAGGATGATTCTCGTTCATAACGCTCATGAAGGGGATTATTTAAGGCATTCAAAATACCATGGTAAACTGCTTTAAATATAATCTTATCGTCAGAAAATTTTACTTCACTCTTGCGAGGATGCACATTAATATCAACCATCTCAGCAGGAACAGTAATATTTAGGACTACTAAAGGATGACCATTTTTCGGCAATAATGCGTGATATGCATTGTCAATAGCCTTCATTATGGTTTTATCAGAAATAACCCGGTTATTAACGATAATAGTCTGCCAAATTCTCGTACTTTTTAGAAGTGTAGGTTTACTCACCACACCGTCGATATAGATAGAGTCACTTTCATAAGCAACAGTGAAAATATCATCCTTAGTTTTATAGCCATATAAGGCCGCTACAGTATCACCAATATTGCCATTTCCAGGCGTAATAATAGCCACTCGATCATCGATGATGAGCTTAAAGGAAATGTGTGGATTACTAAGGGCTAATTTCCCCACAATATCTTGAATCTTAGACGATTCTGTACGTTCTGTTTTCAAGAATTTACGACGAGCTGGCGTATTATAGAACAAATCTCTAATCTCAATTGTTGTGCCGGGTGCAGCACCGTAAGGAATACAATCGGTAAAAGTACCACCGTCTACGGTAATACGAGTCCCTAAATCAGAATCTGCTTTGCGTGTAGTCAAGGAAAAATGAGATACAGAGGCAATACTAGCTAATGCTTCACCACGGAAGCCGAGGGATGCAATATCAAATAAATCCTCTACATGTTGAATTTTAGATGTTGCATGTCGTAGGATTGCTAACCGCGCATCCTCTTCAGTCATACCAATGCCATTATCGGTAATGCGCATATACGCCACACCACCATCTCCAATTTCTACCTCTATATTAGTAGCAGAAGCATCGATAGAGTTTTCAATGAGCTCTTTAATGACTGATGCGGGGCGCTCAACGACTTCACCAGCAGCTATCTTATTGATTGTGGTTTCATCCAATACATGAATGGTAGCCATTATTTCCCGCCTCCTTTACGAGCCTCCTCTTGTAGTTCATATAATTTATTTAATGCTTCAATAGGTGTCATGCTCATTACATCCACTTCCAGTAAGCTATCAACTACTGAATGAGTAAATAAGTTACCTAGTGGAGAATCACTCGCTTGTTTAGTGGTTGGTTTAACCACATTAGTAGGTTGACCGCCAATCACACGATTATTTAAATCACTAGCATCATGACTTTGATCTTCCAAGGATTCCAAAATTACTTCTGCTCGTTTTAATACAGAATTCGGTAAGCCTGCCAATCTAGCTACATGAATACCATAGCTACGGTCTGCACCACCTCTAATAATACGGCGCAAGAAGGCCACATCCTTACCTTTTTCTTTTACTGCTACAGTATAATTTTTTAATTTACTATAGCTTTCTTCTAAACAGATTAACTCATGGTAATGTGTAGCAAATAATGTTTTGCCATGAATATGCTTGCAAATATGCTCTACTACAGCTTGGGCGATACTCAATCCATCAAAGGTACTCGTACCACGACCAATTTCGTCGAGAATAATCAAGCTATTGTGTGTGGCATTTTCTAATATATATGCTACCTCTTTCATTTCTACCATGAACGTACTTTGACCAGTAGAAATATCATCACTTGCACCTACGCGCGTAAAGATACGATCTACAGATGAAATAGATGCCTCCCGAGCAGGAATGAAAGATCCGATTTGAGCCATAATCATTAAAATTGCCGCTTGACGCATATACGTTGATTTACCGGCCATGTTAGGTCCTGTAATGAGCAAGAACTCCTCATCATCATGATTTAAAACGATATCATTCGGTACAAAGACCTCACGTTTTAAGAATTTTTCAATAACAGGATGACGACCATCGCGAATATTAATTTGTCCATTCATTACAATGGTAGGACAAATATAATTCTCTTCATAGCCTACAAGTGCTAAGGAAGCTAATACATCAAGCTCAGCAAGAGCACGAGCTGTCTCTTGTACATCTTTTATAACGAGTTTAATATCATTTCGTAATTGTTGATATAGTTCATGTTCTAATGCGATTATCTTGTCTTTAGCACTGAGAATTTTGATTTCAAACTCTTTTAATTCCGGTGTAATATAACGCTCTGCATTGGCTAAGGTTTGTTTTCGAATGAAATAATCCGGTACTTGTTCAGATTTACTATGAGATACTTCGAAATAGTAACCAAACACTTTATTATAGCCAGTTTTAATTTTAGATAAACCGGTAGCCTCTTTAATATCAGCTTCCATCTTGGCTAACCATTGTTCGCTATTCGTAGCCAATGAACGTAGTTCATCTAAATCCGGATTAAAACCATCTTTAATAACTCGACCCTCTTTTAATGTCAGTGCAGGCTGATCAGCAATAGCACGACATAATAGATCATATATATCTTTATGATCTTGAATACGATCATTGATAGAAGTTAATGATAAACTGGCACATGTACTTAATACATTTTTAATATCTGGTAAAACAGCTAATGATTCACGAAGTGCTGTTAAGTCCCTTGGGGACACAGATCCAGTTTCTACACGCCCTACAATACGCTCAAAATCATAAATGCAATCCAGTAAGCTACGGATATGGGAACGTTCTGCACCACGTGTAATCAGTTCTGCTACAGCGGCTTGTCTACGCTGAATTTGATTAACATCCGTCAATGGACTTTCGAGCCATTGTTTTAATAGACGTGCACCCATTGGTGTCAACGTACGATCAAGTACATCAAGTAATGTACCTTTTTGACCACCATCACGTAAGTTATGAGTAATCTCTAAATGACGCAAAGAAGATGTATCTAAAATCAAACGATTTCCGACACTCAATTGATGAACATAGTTAATGTGAGAAATTTCAGACTTAATGCTATCCTCTAAATATAAGAGCATATAGCCCAAAGCTTCCCATACATCCTCTTCCATGAGACCTAGATCACCAAAGTGAGTAACAGCCTTTTCCGCTACTTCGCGCTGTGTATGATATGTACTAAATGGAGATAATACAATATTACTGAATTGATTATCCATAAAGTCTTTTATATCTTGCGGTAATACTGTTCCCTCAGGCAATATAATTTCACTTGGACGATACATGCTGAGAGCATCAAACATATCGCTTCGTTTTTCACAATCAGTAATGCGATGCCAAATAACTTCCCCTGTAGATACATCAGAAAATACAAGTATCCATGCATCTTTTACCATATAAAATAACGATAAAAAGTTATTTGACCGTGCATCATTACCATTTTCAGTCATTACAGTCCCTGGTGTAATGACCTTAATAACGTCACGCTTAACGATGCCCTTAACTGCTTTAGGGTCTTCTAATTGTTCACAAATAGCAACCTTATAGCCTTTTTTTACCAAAGTTTCTATATAGCTTTCAGCAGCATGAAAAGGAACGCCACACATCGGTGTGCGTTCCTCATCTCCTGTTGGGCGACCGGTTAAGGTTATATTAAGTTCACGAGATGCAATTAATGCATCATCATTAAATAATTCATAAAAGTCACCTAATCGAAAGAACAGTAATTCTTCAGAATATCTAGATTTAATATCTAAATACTGCTCCATCATAGGTGTTTGCTTTTTTGCCATACTTACCCCTTTTGTATTGTACCGTAGCAAACCCAAGTTTGTGCTTTATCAATATATGCAGGTACAGTTTCGCCAATTGCTAAAGAATCGTCTTTCGGGAATAATACCATTTTATTGCCCGATGTCCGACCAAACCACATATCTTCATCGCGAGGACTTGGCCCCTCAACAATAATATCGAACACTTGTCCTTCCATAGGTTTATTTAACTCATAAGAGATTTCGTTTTGCACATCCATCAATGTTTGCAAACGTACACGCTTAACCTCTTCAGGAATTTGATCATCCATAGTCGCTGCTGGCGTACCAGAACGTTTGGAATAGATGAAAGTATACGCCATATCATAACGTACGTCTTTCAATAATTGTAATGTAGCTTGGAAATCTTCCTCTGTTTCCCCAGGAAAACCGACAATAATATCTGTAGTAACAACTACATCTTTAATTTTCTCACGACAGTAAGAAAGTAATTCTTTATAATGCTCCACTGTATAATGTCGGTTCATTTTCTTCAAGATACGGTCCGAACCAGATTGAATCGGTAAATGTAAATGAGTAACAATATTAGAAGATCGACCAAGGGCATCTATCATAGATTTAGTCATATCTTGAGGATGACTCGTCATATAACGGATCCGTTCTATGCCAGGAATGCCATCTAAAGCATCTATGAGTGTCCCAAAATCGGTACCATCTTTAAAATCTAAGCCATAAGAGTTTACATTTTGCCCCAATAAAGTGATCTCTTTAAACCCTTTTGCACCTAGTTCAGTCACTTCTTTTACGATGGACTCTACAGGACGGCTAATCTCTCTACCGCGAACGTGCGGAACGATACAATAGGTACAAAACTTGTTACAACCATTCATAATTGGTACCCAAGCATAGAATGTACCATTTGGCTTTGCTTCTAATTCAGGAAGTACAGTGTTATCCATATCTACACTAATTTGATGCGTATGTCCACGCTGTACTTCTTCAATCATTTCATTAATATGTTGAATATTATGAGTACCTAAGACAATATCGATATGAGGAGCGCGTTTAAACATTTCAGCTTGATTCTTCTGTGCCATGCATCCTGTAACAGCAAGAATTAAGTTTTTATTTTTTCTCTTCAGTCTCATTAGCTCACCTATGCGGCCATAGACTTTTGTTTCTGCATTCTCACGTACTGCACAAGTATTTAATAAAATTAAATCTGCAGTTTCTACGTCCTCTGTAGGTGTATAGCCAACAGATTCTAACTGATGCGATAAGCGCTCAGAATCAGCAGTATTCATTTGACAACCATAGGTGTAAATATAATAAGACTTCATTCTAACTCCTATACTTTAACAATCTTACGTTTTGTTTCTATAATATTTTTAACTTTTATGGACATCCGTTCAATAGACATGCCAGTAATATATTCGATTTCATTACGAACAGACTTTTGCACCTGTTGCATTAATGATTTAACAGGATAACCATGTTCAATAACAACAGCCATATCTACGACTAGACCATTTTGGCCTTTATCGCTTTTTTTGAAAGAAATAACACTTGATTCATCAACACCGACAACTTTTTTTAAGCCATTGCGAATCAATTTAATAATTACATCATCATCAAAGGTGAGTCGTCCATAATAGCTGAAAGCAGGGCGTACTACTGAACGTTCAAAGCCTTCTGACCCAATTTGCCCCAATGTATCTTGGTCTTGTTTTTTTAATGTACGTCGACGCCACATAGTTTTGATTGGATCAATTAAGTACCCTCTAAAATGAGGTTTCAATTCCATCGTTGGAACTGGAATAATATGTTTACCTTCTTTTAGACGAGCATGTTGTGCCTTTTCAATCTCTTTAGGTGTAGCAACGTCCTCAATGCGAATATATCGATCAGGATCTTGCAAGCCTAATGCTTTCGTAATTTTCTTAACCATATTATCGGATGTACCAATAATCATAAGTTTATTAGGATTGATTTTATCTAATTGCTCACGTACTGATTTTACTTGTACTTCATCTTGGAAAATGGCACGACGAACAGCTTTTAATCGGCTAGATTCCTTTTTAGCAGAAAAACCAGCTACAATCTTATTATCGTGAATTAAAATACCATCATCGATAATACATTCAATATTGTTTTCATGAGCAACTACGAGCGCACGATGGCTTTTACCAGTGCCACTACTACCTACAAATGCAACGACTTCCATAGTCAACCTCATTATTTATAACAAACTAATAAATTCTGATACATCATGTCCAGATACTAAATAATCACCAAATTTATCTGGTTCTTTTCCTGGAATTCCATGATAATCAGAACCACCTGTAATAAACAAGTTATGTTCTGTAGCTAATGCTTTATATCGTTTCACATCATCATCATTATGTTTAGTATGGTAGACCTCCATACCATCAAAATCATAAGCTAACATTTCCACCACATACTCATCACTAGTTACCAACTTGGGATGAGCCATAACGGCAAGGCCTCCAGCTTTATGAATTATGTCTATAATATATGGTACCTCAACCTTAACCTTAGGCACATAGCAAGGACTGTTCTTACGTAGAATTCCTCTAAAGACTTCATTAACATCCTTAGCATATCCACCATCAATTAAAAGTTTACCAATATGTGGACGTCCATAAGCTTTAGTATCAGGAAATTGTTTGATTAATTCTTCTTTTGTAATATGATATCCTTCGCTATTACAGCGTCTTATCATTTCATCAACACGTTCTTCACGTTTTCCTTTAAAGAACGTAATAAAATCATTTAACTCTTTATTATTTTCATCAAAACAATAGCCTAAAATGTGAATAGACTTATCTTTATAATCAGCACTAAATTCACAGCCGTTTATAATTTTAATCGTTTTATTAGGATCTAAATCTTGTTGAGCAGTACGCAATACTTTTATGCCATCAATTTCATCATGATCAGTTAAAGCCATCATAGACACATTACAATCTAAGGCATGACGCAATAATGCCTTTGGTGTTTCAATACCATCGGAATAAACGGAATGCATATGAAAATCTACAAGCATAGAGCACCTCCCATTACAAATATCCTATCTTTTAATTATGACTGATTTAGTCTATTAATTCAAGTTTAGAAAGAAAAATTGCGACCCTAATGAGTATTCACTAGAATCGCAATTTAATTATAAATCTTGAAGCAATTCAGTAACCTTAGTTGCTACAGAACCAATGGCACATGTAATGGCCTCTCCAGACTTACGAATTTGAATTTCTACTTCATTATTTTCAAGTGTATTTTTACTTACTGTAATACGAAGTGGATAACCAATTAAATCAGCATCCTTAAATTTTACACCAGCTCGATCTTTACGGTCATCAAGTAACACATCTACACCTGCATTTTGTAATGCAGTGTAAATAGTTTGACTTGTGGACATCAATGCTTCGTCTTTAGCATTAATAGGTACGATAACAGCTTCAAATGGAGCAATAGAACGTGGCCAGATGATACCATTTTCATCATGGTATTGCTCAATAGCAGCAGCTAATGTACGGGATACACCGATACCATAGCACCCCATAATCATTGGATTAGGACGACCATTTTGGTCTAAGAATGTAGCTTGTAATGCTTCAGAATATTTTGTGCCTAATTTAAATACTTGACCAACTTCAATACCTTTAGCATGTTCCAAGGCACCACCACAAGTTGGGCAAACATCGTCATCTGTAATTAAACGAATTGGTGCAACAATAATATCTTCTACATTAAAGTCACGTTTAGGGTTGATATTAACATAGTGCGCATCTTTTTTATTGGCACCGCCACAAACATTGTAAGTTTCCATAACAGATTCATCTACAACAATAGCAAACTCCTCTGTTTGTTTTAATCCTACTGGGCTGATAAAGCCTGCTGTTAAGCCAACTTTTTCTAATTCTTCAGGTGTAGCCATTTCTGGCTCTACAGAACCAAGTACAGCATGTTGTACTGCCACTTCATTTACTTCATGATCGCCACGAACAATTGCTAACACAACTTTACCATCAATGGAGAATACTACAGCTTTAATCGTTTTCTCTAGTGGTAAATTTAACATATCTGCAACGGCTTCAATAGTGCTTGCATTTGGAGTATCTACAACGGATAACTCTTGAAGAGCTTCTTCTGCTTGTTTCATGATGCCCGGCTTACCGATTTCGATATTAGCAGCATAATCGCATTTAGTGCAATATACGATATCAGCTTCACCTGCTTCAGCAATAGCCATAAACTCGTGAGTACCGCTACCACCAATAGCACCACTATCAGCTTCTACAGGACGGAATGTAAGACCACAACGCGTAAAAATACGTGTATATGCATCATACATAGATTTATAAGATTCGTCTAAACCAGCTTCATCTACATCAAAAGAATATGCATCTTTCATAATAAATTCGCGACTACGCATCAAACCATAACGTGGACGACGTTCATCACGGAATTTACTTTGGATTTGATATAAATTTACTGGTAATTGACGATAGGAGTTAATCTCATTTTTTACAAGAGTTGTAATCATCTCTTCATGAGTTGGCCCCAAGCAGAATTCATTATCATGACGATCATTGATACGCATCATTTCTGCGCCATATGCATTCCAACGGCCAGACTCTTTCCAAATTTCTGCAGGTTGTAAGATAGGCATCATGATTTCTTGAGCACTAGCACGATCCATTTCTTCACGTACAATGGCTTCAATTTTTTTGATACTTCTCCACCCCAATGGCAAAAAGCTATATAAACCATTTGCAGTTTTGCGCATAAAACCTGCGCGAAGCATAAGCTGTTGGCTAACTACATCAGCGTCAGATGGAACCTCCCGCAATGTAGGTGCATATAATTTAGTGGCTAACATAAAGACTCCTCATTTAAGTTTTCTAAATATTGATCAATTTCTCTAAATAATGTATCTACTAATTCAGCTTCTGGTACAGTCTTGATAACTTCACCCTTTCGGAAAACAATACCCTGACCATTACCACCAGCAATACCAAAATCAGCTTCACGAGCCTCACCAGGCCCATTTACAACACATCCCATAACAGCAACTTTAATCGGTGCTTTAATAGATGCTAAGCGCTCCTCTACAATTCCCGCCATGTCAAATAGATTGACTTGGCATCGGCCACATGTAGGGCAGGAAATCATTGTAGCACCAAAGTTGCGTAATCCCAAGTTACTTAAAATACTTCGGCCTACTTCTATTTCATGTATTGGATCACCCGTTAAAGATACCCGTAATGTATCACCAATGCCGTCTAATAATAAAGCACCAATGCCCATAGCAGACTTGATGGTACCTTGTTTTATCGTCCCAGCCTCAGTAACACCTAAATGCAAAGGATAAGGAATCTTATCGGATAACTTACGATAGGCTTCTACCATTAAAGGAACTTCCGTTGCTTTAATGGATAATTTCATTTGGCGATAGTCGAGCTTTTCAAGAATTCGCACATGTTCTAATGCAGTCTCTACCATGCCATCTGCTGTAGGATGGCCACCATGAGCATCGAGGATATGCTTAGGTAAAGAACCAGCATTGACACCTATACGAATTGGGATTTGTTTAGGTTTAGCTTTTTCAATAACAGCTAACACTTTATCCTCTCCACCAATATTTCCCGGGTTAATACGCAATCCATCAACATTATTCTCAATAGCTTCTAAAGCTAATTTATAGTCGAAATGAATATCAGCAATTAAAGGAATATCGATACCAGCACGAACTGCTTTTAAAGCTTTTGCAGATGCCATTGTAGGTACTGCAACACGTACTAATTCACAACCAGCCTCAGCTAAGCGATTTATTTCAGCAATAGCCTTTTCCGTGTGAACCGGATCAGTGGTAATCATTGATTGAATGCTTACCGGTGCATAATCACCTATTTTAACTGTACCTACATAGATACCATTTGTTGGTTTACGTACAATCATTGTAATCTCCCATCTATCTTATAGTAATCGGAATATATCCTGAGTTGTTACATATAAGAATAATGCTACCATCAAAGCAACACCAACCATTTGAATATACATAAGTGCCTTAGCAGGTAACTTACGACCTGTGATAGCTTCAGCCAAAATAATAATTAAATGACCACCATCTAATACAGGTAATGGCAAAAGATTAATAACCCCTAAGTTAATACTTAAAAATGCTGCAAAACCTAATAGTGGCGCAAAGCCAGATTGTGCAATAGTACCAGCCATTTGTGAAATCCCTACAGGGCCAGATAGCTCTGCTGCCTGTGTGCCTCGAATCATATCATATAAGCCACTTAACATAGCAACAATTGTTTGACCTGTGCGAGTAACGGCTAAACTAAAAGATTCTCCAATACTATAAGTTTCTCGAGTATAACTAGGATAAATACCAATTTTAGGACTATCCTGTTCCATTTTTGGAATCACTGTAGTTTCTACAGTTTCCCCTTCTCTATCTACTACAACAGTAACACCATGATTGGCAGTACCTTGTAGGCTAGGACGGATTTCATCCCATGTAGAAATCTTTTTACCATCGATGGTAAGAATTCTATCGTTAGATTGTAAATGTGCCTGTTCAGCGGCGCTACCTGGGATGATATTACCAATAACAGGATCATTTGTATACGTGAGATTACCTACTGTTGCATTGAGACCAAAGAATAAAACTATGGCCAATAAAAAGTTAAATACAGCACCTGCAGAAATAACAATAAATTTCTTCCATGCAGGTTTAGTATAAAATGAACGCTCATTAAGAGGCTCGTCAGGTGTCATACCTGCAATACGATTAAATCCACCAAGAGGAATGATACGAATCGAGTATAAAGTTTCCCCTCTTTGAACCTTGAATATGGCAGGTCCAAAACCAATGGCAAATTCGTCTACTTGCATACCTGACATTTTTGCTGTAATAAAATGGCCTAATTCATGAATAAACACGATTAAACCAAATACAAATATTGTGGCTAATGCCGTTGTCATATATACTCCTATACCATCAATGATGTGGCCTTTTCTCGAGCCCATCTATCAATAGCTAATAAATTGTCTAATGTAAAGTCATCTTCATGTCCCATAGATTCAAGGACTGATGTAACGACTTTATAAATATCACCAAAGGCGATTTTATCATCTAAAAATGCATAAACTGCAGTTTCATTTGCAGCATTAAACACAGCTGGTTTAAAACCGCTTGATCGGCCCACTTCATAAGCAAGACGAAGAGCCGGAAAATCATCATATCGAGGTGGCAAGAATTCTAATTGTAAAACCTTTGAAAAATCTAAGTGATTCATATGTAAAGTTTCACGTTTAGGATATGTCAAAGCATACTGAATAGGCTCCCTCATATCAGGATTACCCATTTGAGCTAAGATAGCCCCGTCTTTCATTCGTATCATTGAATGAACAATGCTTTGTGGATGTACCACTACGTCAATATGATCAAAATCAAAACCAAATAGCCAATGAGCTTCAATTACTTCTAACCCTTTATTAAATAGAGATGCAGAGTCAATCGTAATCTTGTTGCCCATATTCCAAGTTGGATGTCGTAAGCAGTCTGCAGCTGTAGCAGTTTGAATTTTATCAGAGTCCCAAGTGCGTAAAGGGCCACCAGAAGCAGTAACAATTAAGGAATCAACATTCTCGCGATTTTGCCCTTCTAAACACTGGAATATTGCGCTATGTTCACTATCAATAGGTAGAATTTGTACGCCATACTCCTTAGCCAAAGATGTAATCAATGGTCCACCAGCAACTAATGTTTCCTTATTAGCTAGACCAATAGTCTTACGTTTCTTTATAGCCTCTACAGTAGGTTCAATACCTGCAGCACCAACAATAGCAGTTACAACCATTGTTGCTTCTTGAATTGTAGCAGCAGCTATGAGTGCTTCCTTACCGCCCACAAGTTTTGTAGGACCTGTATAGCGTCCTTGTAGTTCTTTAAAAGCACTTTCATCAACTAGACCGGCTATTAATGGCTGATATTCTTTAATCTGTTTTTCTAAGAGGTCAATATTATGATGTGCCACTAAGGCAACCACCTTGAATTGATCTGGATGTTGAGACACTACATCTAGTGTCTGTGTACCGATTGAGCCAGTACTGCCAATAATACTTAGGTATTTCATAAGCTTACCTCTATTAGATTAGAACGAGAATAGTAATATATAAATCAATGTAATAGGTGCCGTAAATAATAAGCTATCAAACCGATCCAATACACCGCCATGACCTGGTAATAAAGTACCAGAATCTTTCACATTACATAATCGCTTAATCTTTGATTCAAATAAATCACCTAATGGTGCAAGTATACCGCTAATCATACCAACATGAATACCCATCCACCATGGAATACCCACGATATACGAAAATACAGCACCTGTAATAATGCAGCCAATAAAGCCACCAATAAAACCTTCTAAAGTTTTATTAGGACTAATGGATGGAACAATTTTATGTTTACCAAAAGCACGACCCGCAAAGTACGCAAAAGTATCACTAGCCCATGTAGTAAACAATACTAGCCAAAGAGTAATTGTTCCCCAATTATATAATTCAAATGGCATTGATAAAGACATGTAAATTGAGTCATGACGAATCATGAGCAATGAAATCATGCCAATACCAACATATAATAAACCAAATACACTAAAAGAAACGCTAGCTAAAGAGTATTTATTTTCACCAAATGTACATAACATATAATTGGCTGATAAACTCAATACTAATATAGCTATTGTTAAAATATACTGATGACATGCAAAGGCAATCATCAATAATAAAATACTAATATAACCCCATAAAATGGACATTCGTACATGTTTAGCCTTGCCGAGCAAAACAAACTCACGCCATCCCAATAGAGCTAATAATGTAATAAGAACATCATACACAGATCCGCCTAATGTAATGGCCCATAAGGCAATAATAAAACCTATAACAGCGGTTATAACACGTGTTTTTAACATTTTTTATTCCTCATCGCGTAAGCCACCAAATCGGCGTTCTCGTTTTTGATATGCTGCAACAGCCTCTAATAATGTTTCTTTAGTGAAATCCGGCCAATGTAAATCAGTAAACCAGAATTCAGCATAAGCTAGCTGCCACAATAAAAAGTTACTAATTCTAAAATCACTACTTGGACGAATTAATAAGTCTACGTCACTAAACTCCTTAGTGAAAAGTTGAGAACTAACATAGTCTTCTGTAATATCGTCTGTAGTAATAGATCCATCTACAACAGAATTGGTGATGTTGCGGATAGTCCTAACTATTTCATCACGCCCACCATAGTTAATAGCTAACTGTAAAGTAAGACCTGTATTATTCTGAGTTAACAGTTCTGCATCTCGAATGATTTGTTGTAACTCCTCTGAAAGAGCGCCAATATATCCAATAAATCGAATGCGAACATTATGTTCATGCATATACTTAACATTATTGTTTAAG
Source organism: Veillonella sp. ZSJB6 (assembly GCF_051549505.1). Classification (NCBI taxonomy): domain Bacteria; kingdom Bacillati; phylum Bacillota; class Negativicutes; order Veillonellales; family Veillonellaceae; genus Veillonella; species Veillonella sp. ZSJB6. The sequence continues at coordinate 459,571 of NZ_JBPUGE010000001.1, forward strand.
TATTCTTTGATGAGAGCCATAAGTAAAGAAACTTCCTGTTCAGGACGTTTCCAGTTCTCTGTGGAGAAACCATATACCGTAAGAGCTCTAATTCCAATATCGTCAGCAGCGATAACGATCTGCTTTAATACGTCTGCCCCTGCACGGTGACCCATAGATCGTGGCATCCCTCTTCGTTTAGCCCAACGACCATTGCCATCCATAATAATAGCAACATGTTTTGGTATCGCATTACTATCAATATCAGGCGTATCAGATGGTTTACGGTTAAATAATTTCTTTAGCATAGTCTACCTCGATAGAATTTCCGAAGTCGCTGGCAATCATTGGTCTATACACTAGTATATGTAAACACTCATCAACCTTGGTAATACGTGCTACATAAAGTCCTTTATCGGCAATATCAAAAAAGCGATTAAAGGATCCCCCAATCATTACCTTAAAAGGAATATGGGCAGCCTGCAAACGAGACTTTGCAAGCTGCCATGGCATTCCAATAAGGCTATTAGAATCTAACATTATACTTCTAATACGTCCTTTTCTTTTACTGCTTTTAACTCATCAATCTGCTTAATTTTAGCATCTGTAAGTTTTTGGATTTGATCTAAACCGTCTTTAGCATCATCTTCAGTAATTGTTTTAGCTTTTTCTTCTTTTTTCAATGCATCATTTACATCACGACGAATATTACGTACTGCAACTTTAGCATCTTCAGCTTTTTTATGAACAACCTTAACGATTTCTTTACGGCGCTCCTCAGTTAATTGAGGAATAGTTAAACGAATTTGAGCACCATCATTACCTGGGTTTAAACCAAGATCGGATTGTAAAATTGCCTTTTCAATGGCACCAATCATAGTTTTATCCCAAGGTGCAATTACGATCATACGAGGCTCAGGTACAGAGATATTCGCAACTTGGTTAATTGGAGAAGGGCTACCATAATAATCAACCATTACTTTATCAAGCAATGCTACACTAGCACGGCCTGTACGAATAGATGCGAATTCATGTTTTAAAGCCTCAATAGACTTATTCATGCGTTCTTCTGCTTGTTGTAACAGTTCTTTAATTTCCATTTGAATTATTCTCCTCGAACAATGGTACCAATTTCTTCACCTTTAGCGGCTTTTGTAATGTTACCCGGAATGTCCATGCTAAATACGATAATAGGAATATTATTATCTTTACATAAAGTTGTGGATGTTGCATCCATAACCTTTAATTCTTTTGTAATGATATCATTATATGTTAATTCATCAAATTTAACGGCATTAGGATTCGTTTTAGGATCGGAATCATATACACCGTCAGCAAATTTCTTCGCCATCAGAATTGCATCTGCTTCAATTTCAGCAGCGCGTAATGCAGCAGTCGTATCTGTAGAGAAATATGGTTTACCAAGACCAGCACCGAAGATTACGATACGTTTTTTCTCTAAGTGACGAATGGCACGACGACGAATATAAGGTTCTGCAATTTCTTGCATTTCGATAGCAGTTTGAACGCGAGTATCTACGCCTGCTTGTTCTAATGCATCTTGCAATGCTAAGGAGTTCATTACTGTTGCTAGCATACCCATATAGTCAGCTGTAGCACGATCCATACCTTGGTTACTACCAGCTAACCCTCTCCACAAGTTACCGCCACCAACAACAATTGCGATTTCTAAATCGGTGGATTTTGCTAAAGCCGCAATTTCTTTTGCAAATTCTTCAACAACATCAGGGTTAATACCAAAACCTTGTTCACCCGCTAATGCTTCACCACTTAACTTCAAAACAATACGTCTAAAGTTTCTCTTTGCCATGTGTTTACTCCTCTATTGCAAAATAAGAGAACACTGTACGGTGTTCTCTTATTATATCTTAATTATTTACCAACAGATGCCATTACTTCAGCTACGAAGTCATCTTGGCGTTTTTCAATGCCTTCACCCAAACCGTAGCGAACAAAACGACGTACGTTGATGTTTTCACCGATTTTTGCAATATTTTCATTAATGATATCAGTAACGGTTTTGTCACCATCTTTAATGAACGCTTGTTCTAATAGGCAATTTTCTTTATAGAATTTTTCAATACGGCCATTAACCATTTTTTCCAAAACAGCTTCAGGTTTTGGTTTACGACCTGCTTTAACGTCTTCTTCAGCTTCTGCTTTAGCTTGTTCCAACAATACTTGTTTTTCATGTTCGATTACTTCAGCAGGAACTTCTTCACGATTTAAGTATGTAGGATTAACAGCTGCGATTTGCATAGCGATATCGCGTGCCAAGTTTTGGAAATCATCAGTTTTAGCAACGAAATCAGTTTCACAGTTAACTTCTACCAATACGCCGATACGACCACCAGCATGGATGTAAGATTGTACAACACCTTCAGCTGCGATACGACCAGCTTTTTTAGCTGCAGCAGCTAAACCTTTTTCACGAAGAAGGTCAACCGCTTTTTCGATATTACCGTCAGTTTCAACCAATGCTTTTTTAGCGTCCATCATACCTGCGCCAGTCATGTCGCGCAATTCTTTTACCAAAGCAGCAGTAATTGCCATTATTTTATTCCTCCTAGTACTAATTAAGGTAAGGATATAGTCCTTACCCTAATTATATATGTTATAGATTTATCTTTCAAATGCTAATCAGAAATGATTAAGTAGCTTAACAGAATTATTCTGCAGCTTCAGCACCGTCTAAGGATTCGCCTTGACGACCTTCAAGAACAGCGTCAGCCATTTTACCAGCCAATAATTTTACAGCGCGGATAGCGTCATCATTTGCTGGGATTGGGAATTCTACTTCATCAGGGTCACAGTTAGTGTCAACTGTTGCAACAACTGGAATACCCAATTTTTTAGCTTCTGCAATAGCGATTTTTTCTTTTTTAGGATCAACTACGAAAAGAGCACCTGGCATTTTAGGCATATCTTTGATACCGCCAAGGTATTTTTCCAATTTTTCCATTTCATGACGAAGACCGATAACTTCTTTTTTAGGCAATACTTCGAAAGTACCATCTTCTGCCATAGCTTCCAATTGTTTTAAACGTTTAATACGAGTTTCAATTGTTTTAAAGTTAGTCAACATACCGCCCAACCAACGTTCGTTAACGAAGAACATGTTAGCACGGATAGCTTCTTCTTTAATAGCTTCTTGAGCTTGTTTTTTAGTACCTACGAACAAGATTACTTCGCCTTGGGAAGCAACTTCGCGTAAGAAAGAGTAAGCTTCTTCTACTTTTTTAACTGTTTTAGACAAGTCAATGATATAAATACCATTGCGTTCAGTGAAGATGAATTTCGCCATTTTAGGGTTCCATCTTCTAGTCTGATGACCAAAGTGTACACCAGCCTCTAATAATTGTTTCATTGATACTACTGCCATTGTGGCACCTCCTGTTAATTAACCTCCGCCGCTTCATCCTTCGGGTCACCCAAAATTAGGCACAGTACCGAAGTCCACCGACGTGCATATTTTTCATACTTGATAATTTTAACAAAAATTTATGGTAAAAGCAAGCAAGGAGTGAGGATTTCTTTAAGAATTCCTCACTCCTTAAATTTATAAAATCTATAGAGTTTACAATATGGATTAGTTACTATATATATCAGTACTTTATCAAAAATAATATTAATTATTTCTAATAGCTTCAATCATATGTGCTCGGTCATCAGCACCAAATACAGCAGATCCTGCTACTAAAACAGTAGCACCTGCTCTTTTAATTGGGACACATGTAATATCATTAATGCCACCATCTACTTCAATAACTGCCGTTGTATTATCTACTTCCTCTAGTAGCATTTTAGCTTGCTTAACTTTTTTAATAGCATTTGGAATAAAAGATTGCCCACCAAAGCCAGGATTTACAGACATAATTAAAATCATGTCTAGGTCAGCAGCCACATCCTCTAACAAGGACACTGGTGTACCCGGATTAAGTGCAACCCCTGCTTTCATGCCACATTGTTTAATATGCTGGATTAAACGATGCATATGTGGCACAGTTTCTTGATGAAATGTAAAATACTCTACACCAATCTTTGCAAATTCTTCTACATAGTCACCAGGATTTGTAACCATTAAGTGAACATCAAATGGTAATTGTGTATAAGGACGGATTGCTTTCACGATAGGTGCACCAAATGTTAAGTTTGGTACAAAATGACCATCCATAATATCAATATGCAATAAATCAGCTCCAGCTAATTCAATAGATTTTATTTCTTCACTTAATGTTGCAAAATTTGCAGAGAGCATAGATGGTGCAATTTTAATCATTTTAAAACCTCTTTCGTTGACTTTCTATGTCATTACGTATAGACATATATGCATCATATCGTCCTTGATGAATATGGCCTGCATCTAAAGCATCTTTTATGCCACAAATAGGTTCATGTTCATGATAACAAGGATTAAATTTACATGTATCAACATAATTACTAAATTCAGGGAATAACGTGGGTAACCGTTCTAATGAAACATCGTTAAACTCAATCGCACTAAATCCAGGTGTATCCATAATAAAAGAATCTGAATCCAAACTATATAAAGAAGCATGACGAGTGGTATGTTTACCGCGCTTTATTTTGTCACTAACCTCCCCCGTTTGGAATGCAAACTTAGGATCAACAGCATTTAATAGACTACTTTTACCAACACCAGAAGGGCCTGCAAAGGCAGTTACCTTATGCTCTAACACATGACGTAACTTATCAATACCTGTCATATTATATGTAGATGTCATCAATACTTCATAGCCGATAGATTTATAAAGCTTTACCATGGCTTCTGTATCTGGATCCATCAAATCACATTTGTTAATACATAATACAATCGGGATATCTGCATGTTCAATCATGACAAGCATTTTATTTAGTAAAAGCTCATTAATATCTGGTTCATGAGCAGCTACAACCAATACAACTTGATCAATATTAGCTACTGCAGGTCTAACCATGGAATTATGACGATCGAGGATGGATTCAACGAATCCATCCTCAGAAATCGTAACACGATCACCGACAAGTAAACTATAGCGACCTTTCTTTAATCTACCTCGAACTTTACATTCATGAACAGTACTTGCATCATCTTGTACATAAAAGTAACCATTCATATTTTTGACAACAATACCTGTAATCATAATTCCCCTATAATGCTGTTTCTTGTACTAATGCACCATTGAGATAAACCTCAATACGAACATTACCTACACCAGACACTTTTTTAACAATACGATCTCCAGGTTTATTTGTATCATCGTAGATAACAGCTGAACCGTCATCATCTTTTACGACAATTTTTAACTCTTGGTTTTTAGAGCCTGCCGGTACTGTAATATCTACCGTACCAGTGGTTTTATTACTACTACTGTCAGATTTTTTATCATCTTTCTTTTTGCCATCTTTATATTCAGTAGTTAGATTTACTGCAGTACCTTCATCAATTTCATCGCCAGCTTTTATGCTTTGTTCTGTTACAATAGATTTCTCCTCTACAGAACCAGCGACTTGATTAACACCAAGATGAGCATTACTCAATGTATCTCGTGCATCTTTTAAAGTCATACCAATAACATTTGGCATTTGAATCTTTTTAGCTTTTGCTTTATTTACAACGAGATCAATTGTTGTGCCTTTAGAAACTTTAGAATCACCAGATGGACTTTGAGCTATGATAACACCATCAGGTTTATTATCTACAGACTGTTGTGTTACTTTACCAACAACTAAACCAACATCTTTAAGTCGTTGTCGAGCTTGGTCTACTGTTAAACCAGACAAATCCGGTACTGTAATATCACCAACACCTTTAGATACAACAAGGTGAATTGTACGTTGTTCTTTAACCTTCTCTCCTGCACCTGGTGTTTGAGAAATAACTTGACCAGCTGGTACATCAGGATTAGTAACCTCGCTTGTAGAAACACGCAAATGTTTATCTTCTAAAATATTTTTAGCTACAGAAACTTGTTTCCCCACAACATTAGGTACATCTACAGTTGTGTTACTCCAGAAATTACCATAACTCAAGAAGGCACCTAAGAAAGCTACTAAGAAAATTACGGCAGCCCCTAGGACGATATATTTTTGTGGGATAGATGCTATTTTACTTAACATGCTCTTCTTTTTACCCTCATCTTTTTGATCTTCTTGAATATCACTGAAATCCTCAAGTGCTTCAGGATCAACAGCAGGAATCATTTGAGTTGCAAAATCATATGGTTCATGACGTTGAGTTTTACCCATTGTAAAGCCTTGAGACAATCGTAAATCACTTATCATGTCAGAAATAGAATCAAAACGATCTGCAGGGTTTTTAGATAATGCCTTCATTACGACAGCTTCTAAAAGCGGTGGGATTGAAGGATTATATCGAGTTGGAGGAGCTACTTTTTCACGTACATGTTTTAATGCTACTGCAATTGGAGTCTCCCCTTCAAAAGGAACTTTACCTGTAAGCATTTCATATAAAACTACGCCTAAAGAGTAGATATCAGTATTACCATCTACTGGTTTCCCACTGGCTTGTTCAGGTGATAAATAGTGAGCAGAGCCTAAAATTGAATTCGTGTACATAACTGTATTGGTAGCATTCATAGCTCGAGCAATACCAAAGTCAGTTACTTTTACACGCCCCGTACGAGTAATAATGACATTATGAGGTTTAATATCACAATGCACAATTCCCATCGTATGCGCGTGTTCTAACCCCTCTGCGATAGCAATAGTGAATTTTACAGCCTCGTCTATGGATAGTCTTCCATGTCGCGTTATATACTCTTTTAATGTTTCACCATCTACATATTCCATAATGATATAGTGTAAATCTTGATCAAACCCTACATCATACATATTTACAATATTAGGATGATTTAGTTTGCCCGCCGCTTGTGCTTCTCGTTTAAAACGCGTAACAAACTCATCATCATTAGCAAAGTTAGCATGCAATACTTTAATTGCTACTTGTCTACCTAATAAGGTATCTTCTCCAAGGTATACGTCAGCCATTCCGCCAACGCCAATTTTGTCAACAATTCGGTAGCGGTTATCTAGAAGTATACCTTTTATATTCATAGTACTCATTATTTCTCCATTTCTAGATTAGATTGTTCCCACCACAATGGTCACATTATCTCCTGCTCCGACATCATATACGGCTTTCATCAATGATTCTACAACCTTCATATCATCATTATTAGATTGTAATGCACTAGCAATAACATCATCTGATACATAACCACATAGGCCATCAGTGCAAAGTAAAATACGATCACCTGGAAGAATAGATTCTACACCACTATCAACCTCTAAAGTATCATCAACCCCAACTGCACGGGTCAATAAGTTTCGTTGAGGGTGATTTAGCATTTCATCCTTTGTAATCTCTCCAGCAGTTAATAATTCTTGTACCATAGAATGATCTGTAGTAATTTGTCGTAAAAGACCATCTCTATATACATACAAACGACTATCACCAACACTTGCCCAGTATAATTGGTCACCATTAACGGCCGTAACAACAGCAGTAGTGCCCATACCAGCAAGACGTTCTTCATGAGCTACGCGATTGGCTATACGTTCATTGGCATGAATAATAGCATCACATAAATCTTGTTGCCCCACTGTTTCAAGGGAGGCCAAATACTCTTTAATTTCATCAACAGCATAGGTACTAGCGATTTCACCGCCACTATATCCACCCATGCCATCAGTGACAGCACAAATAGGACCGTCTATAAAAAATCGATCTTCATTGCGCTGACGCACAAGTCCAATTTTACTTAAACCAACAAAATTATTCATGATTCTCCTTTTTCCGACCATGAGCTGCTTTTAATTGCCCACATGCGGCTTGGATAGCATCGCCCATTTCCTTTCGTACTGTTACAGATACTCCATAGGAACCAACGATGTCTTTAAATGTATTCATATTCGTAATAGATGGTTTATATAATTCTATATGTTCATTGCCATTAACAGGTATTAAGTTAACATGGCAATTTGGGAAATCTTTACAGATTTTCCCCAATGCATGAGCCTCCTCCATAGATGCATTTACTGAATCTATAAGAATATACTCAAAGGTGATACGACGTTGAGTCGTATCATAATAATATTTTACCGCATCTAAGACTTCCGTCAATTCATAACGAGCCCCAACTGGCATAATACTACGACGCACTTCATTATTTGTAGCATGTAATGAGAGTGCCAAAGTTATAGGTAATCCTTCATCAGCTAATTTATAGATGTTCGGAACCCACCCACAAGTGGAAATAGTCATCTTACGATAACTAATATTACAAATCATAGGATCATGTAATAGTTGCAGTGACTGCAAAACATTATCATAGTTTTGTAATGGTTCCCCTGCCCCCATAACTACAACAGAGTGAATTTGCTCGTTTGTAAGAGCTCCAAAAATAACGACTTGTCCAATGATTTCAGACACTGTTAAATCACGATATAAACCACCCTGTGTAGAGGCGCAGAATACACAGCCCATAGCACACCCTACTTGAGAAGAAACACATACAGAGTATCCATAATGTTGCTCCATTAAAACGGCTTCTACCCGGCTTTGATCTGTCATTTCAACAAGAATTTTACGAGTCTTCCCATCAGGGGAAACAGACTCAGTAATTAACGTTGGTAAAGAAATAACACAGTTATCACTTAACCACTGACGCAATTCTTTTGGAAATTGTGTCATTTCTTGAAAATCGAACACATATCTATGATAGATATAGTCGATTAATTGTTTCGCTCGAAACTTTTGTATATTATGGGTCTTAAAGATAGATTGTAACTCTTCTAAAGACTTACCCAATAATTCTATCATGGTACTCCATTTCTATTATTATGATATGCGTTTTACACGAGCCATAAAGAATCCATCCATTTGATCTCGTGGTGGATATGTACTAATCATACCATCTGCAGCTTGTGGCAACCCTTCAAATGATACAGGATCAATGATAAAGTTCTTATGAGTTGCTAGGAATTTTTCTAGTACATCCTCATTTTCCCCACTATTGATAGTACAAGTAGAGTATACTAAATATCCATTAACTTTAACCATTTCAGCAGCTTTTTCTAATATTTCAAGCTGTAATGGAGGTAAGTCAGTAAGTAAAGATTGTGTTTTACGCCAACGCATATCCAACTTTTTTTGTAAAATGCCAAGTCCAGAACACGGTACATCTACTAAGACGCGATCGAATTGTTCTTTCCAATTATCAGGTAAATAACGACCGTCTTGTAGCTTAGTTAAAACTATGGATACTCCAAGTCGCTCAGCATTTTGATTCATAAGCTCTAATTTGTGATCGTATATATCACAACTCATAATAGCACCCGTATTATTCATGAGACTTGCCATATGCATAGACTTACCACCTGGTGCAGCACAACAATCTAATATGCGCTCTCCTGGCTGAGGATCAACTACATGAGCAACTAACATAGAGGCTTTATCCATAAAGGTAATATGACCTTCCATAACAGGTTTTGCTTTTTCCAAATACCCTTGATGTGCATCAATATAAACTACTTCAGGAATATCTTTGTCCTGTTCAACAGTCCAACCTAAATCTCGTAGTTCTTTTAAACAATCCTCAATAGATACTTTTACAGTATTTATACGTGCTGTCAAACGAGGTTGTTCATTAAACCAAGCACAAAGATCTATAGTCTTATCCTTCCCCATTTCATTCATCCATAAATTAACTAACCATAAAGGTTGATTATAAATGAAAGAAATTTCTTCAGCCTCAGACTTAGCAAGTTCACCAATAGAAATACTATCACTTTCACGTAATACTGAACGTAATACGGCATTTACAAATCCAGATAATCCTCTAGTTAACTTTTTTGCCAGTTTTACAGATTCATTGACAGCTGCACTTTCAGGTACCTTATCCATATAGATAATTTGGTAAATACCTAGTCTAAGAATTTCTACAACCATTGAAGATAATTTCTTGAGAGGTCGTTTTGCAAAGTGAATAATAATGGCATCAAGATAATTTTTTCTACGAATAACACCATATACCAACTCAGTAAAAAATCGTCTGTCTAAATCGGATAGATGATATTTCTGTAAATACTCTTGTAACTTGATATTGGCATAAGCACCATTACGATTAATATCACTCAAAGCTTTCACGGCGAGCAATCGAATATTTAGTTGTTGATTCGTTTTAACTTCAGTCATCGTTTTTCCTACCAATTAATTGTTCAACTGCGGCTCGAACACGTTCAGGATCTACTGTAGTATTGCAACAAGGTCCATTAGGTCTTTCATTTAAAACGCCAATGACAGGTATCGGAAATACATCAGCCATACCACTTGCTAAATCACGTTCACAAGCAATAGCTACAATAGCCTTTGGTCGTGCTTCTTTTACCTTCATTCGCGCTAATGTACCACCTGTTACCACTATAAATTGACAGCCATACTCTTTAGCAATTTGCAATAAACTTCCAACTTGGCATCTACCACATTGTTTACAATTGTATACATCATGTGTAACCTTATGAACACATGAACTTTCCTGTAAACAATGAGGTGTCAATAACAATATACGTTCTGGATCAACTGTATACATATCAAGCATCACTAGATGATTAATCAAGTCAATCATAGACTGACGCAATTGATCCTTAGTAACCCCTCTCACTTTACCAATCAATAGGGACACCGGAAACAGTCCATATATAAACTGGTTAGCAAGCCTTAAAACAATAGGATGTAACCGTAGTATACCGAAACTAGCAATAATCAAGGATGCGCACAATAACCATATAACACAAATGCATACCGAAAAAATCACTGTACTTATTATGGGTGCAACAGGATGTAATTGTGAAAGTCCAGGCTCTAATATATACATTAGAAATCCCATAATTACAGTAATTATGGCACATGTAATTGATGACAATATCAGGTATAACGGATACGTTTCGTACTGCTTATATTGAGTCTCCAAAAACGATACCTTCCTTTATCTGATGTCCATTAATAAAATCAATAGCAGAAATACGTTTTTTATTTTCTGGCTGAACCTCTGTCAATAGAATTATATTTCCATCACCACAATATACACCTAAACCGGCTATTTTAGATACGATTGTACCAGGTATAGTTGTGGCTGATATAGCAATTGGTACATGTTTACCATGGATATCTATCAAACAGTGAGTCGTATCACTTGGGACCACTTCACCAGACCATACTTTTAAACGTTTTCCATCGAGATACGTATAACATCCAGGAGCTGGATTAAGACCTCTAATAAGATTGACAATTTCATGGGCTGACTTAGACCAGTCTATATGCCCCATTTCCTTTGTAATCTTAGCAGTATGTGTAGCCATTGTATCATCTTGTGGCGTAGCCACAATTTCTCCATTAACCCAACGAGTTAATACTGGAACAATAGTTTCGCCACCAAGCACCGCCATACGTTCAAATAATTGACCCGTTGTTTCACCAGGTAAAATATCGGTCTCTACGATATCGATGATATCACCAGTATCAAGACCATCATCCATATGCATAATGGTAACACCTGTTTTAGTATCCCCATTTAAAATAGCATAGTGAATCGGCGCAGCCCCTCTATACTTAGGTAAGATAGATGCATGGACGTTAATACATCCATATTGAGGTAAGCGAATAAGCCATGGCGGTAAAATTTTACCGTATGCAATAACCACTACTACATCTGGTTTTAATGCTTCTAATTCAGCTTGCACTTGCTCATCCCGTAAGGTAACAGGTTGGAAAACAGGTAAATTATGTTCCAGAGCTGCCACTTTTACAGGTGGCATTTGAACTTGTTTACCGCGACCTTTTTGTTTATCAGGCTGACAGTATACACCAACTATAGAGTGTCCAGCCTTAATTAATGCTTCTAAAGTAGGAACCGAAAAGTCTGGCGTCCCCATAAATACGACGCGCAATTGTTTTTGATTAGACAATTTCTTTCTCCTCTGGATGATCCGTAATCAATCGTAAATTAGTTGCTTTTTCAATAAACAAATGCCCTTCTAAATGGTCAATTTCATGTTGAAAAATACGCGCCAAGAACCCTTCAGCTTTAATTGTTACCTTTTTATTATGAGGGTCAATACCTTTAACTGTGATTTTATCGAATCTTTCAACATCACCAAAATAACCAGGTACACTCAAACATCCTTCTGGGCCCACTTGGGAGCCTTCAGCATGAGTAATCTCAGGATTAATTAAAGCAATGAGACCACTACCAGCATGATCATCTACGACGATAATTCGTTTAGATACAGCTACTTGAGGTGCAGCAAGTCCAACGCCTTCGGTTTCATACATTGTCTCAGCCATATCATCGATAAGGGCTCTAAGTTTTTTATTAACATGTTCTACAGGTTCCGCAATTTGTTTTAAAACGGGATGACCTGCTTTCACAACATCTAATACTGCCATTTATACTCCTATACTAAACTGGATCTACATCAATCAAAAGTCCTTCTTGTGTAAAGATCCATGAATTATATATATATTCTTTTAAATTTGATAAATCGGTACCGCGAATCATAATCGCTAAACGATACATGTCTCGTACCTTTTTAATACTTGCTTCATAAGGTCCATTGATGAGCATATCGCTATCACCTTTATGAGTCTCTAAATCGCTTACAATGCGATTAGCAATGGTCTCCAAGGTGTCCATATTCTGATGACGCACTACCATATGTATCATCTCCCTAAATGGAGGATATCCTAAGGCTTTACGATTTTGAATTTCTTCATTGTAAAAGCCTACATAATCATGAGCCTTACTCTTTATTATAGCATAATTTAAAGGATTATATGTTTGTATAACTACACTGCCCGTTTTATCACCTCGACCAGCCCTACCAGAAGTCTGAGTAAGCAGATCAAAAGTTCGTTCAGATGCAGTATATACAGGAATATTTAAAACGGAATCAGCCGTTAAAATACCAACAGCTGTTACATCTTTAAAGTCATGCCCTTTTGATACCATTTGAGTTCCCAATAAAATATCATATTTATGAGCCCCAAAATCATGTAAAATATCTTCTGCTAATTGCTTATTCTTTGTCACATCTTGATCAAGTCGAGCAATACGTGCAGACTTAAAGTGCCGTCGTAATTCTTCTTCAACCTTTTGTGTGCCTGAGCCAAAGAACTTAATACGTTTGCTATGACATTTTGGGCATACTGTAGGAATTGGTTCATGATGTTCACAATAATGACAACGTAATTCCTCACCAGCCTGATGATACACCATGGCCACATCACAATGTGGACACATAATAGTTTCCCCACAATCTCTACACATAACAAATGTATTGTAACCACGTCTATTCAAAAGAATAATCATTTGATTATGTTCATTCAATGTTTTTTGAATCAAGCTACTCATAGCATCAGAAAAAACAGAATAGTTACCATGAAGAATTTCTTCCTTCATATCAACAATCGTTACCTTTGGCATTGGTTGTTCAAAAATTCGGTGCGGTAACTCTAGCAACTGATACTCCCCTTGCTTGGCTTTATAATACGAAGTAACAGATGGTGTAGCAGAGCCCAATATGACAGGACAACCATGTGCTTCTCCACGCCATAAGGCAACGTTGCGGGCATGATAACGAACCATATCCTCTTGCTTATAAGATGTATCGTGTTCTTCATCGACTACGATTAGACCAATATCCTCTGCTGGAGCAAAAACTGCTGATCGAGCACCAATAATAATATGGCTATCCTTACGACGCAAACGCTCCCAGTTATTATTGCGTTGTTGAACAGTTAATTTACTATGAAATACTACAACTTCATCACCAAAGGTTTCTACAAAGCGCCGTACAATTTGATCTGTCAAAATAATTTCTGGAACCAGTATAATGGCTGTCTTATCTTGACTTATACAGCGGGCTGTGGCTTTTAAATACAGTTGCGTTTTCCCACTACCTGTTACACCATGCAATAAAAAGGTTTTATGTTGATGTGAATTCATCGCCTCTTGAATAGGCTCATATACCGCTTGTTGTGCATCAGTTAATGGTATATTGACTTCTTCTGTAAACAGTTCATCAAAGGTAGTCTTTGTAGCTTTAAATCTAGATTCAATGGTAATCCCCTGAGCTTCACTCACTTGTTTAATGACCATACGGGAAAATCCTTTGGCCAATAATAAAGCTTTTGATGCACCACCTACTTCAAGTAAATATTTGGCTAACTCTCGTTGCTTCTTTTTTCGCTCACTAAATTGTTCTACAGAAAAAGCAAGCGTAACAACAAGCCATTCTTCCTTAGGTGCTTCATAGGATTTAAGAGTTTTATTAACTGTAAACAAACGTAATGCATCGCCATAAGAGAATAAATAATATTCATTTAAACGACGTGCAGTATCCATCATTTCAGGAGTAAACCACGGTTCATTGTCTAATACTTGAACAATATTTCGCAATGTGAACTCAGGGGGCTCGCTTAAATCTTCATAGCCAATCAGAATTCCCTCTTCGCGACTATTGCCTAAAGGAATAAGTACGCGTGTACCGGGTAAGATATTGCCAAACTTTTCAGGCATTAAGTAGCTTAACGGTTTATGAAGTTGTTTAGCAGGTCTATTGATGATAACTTTTGCGACACGCATACATTATATCCTTTCATTTACTATAAAAGGTCTCAGTAGAAATTCTACTAAGACCTTTTGTATTATAAGCCAGCTTCAGCTTTTAAAATTGCTGCTTTGTCAGTACGCTCCCAAGGTAAATCTACATCAGTTCTACCAAAGTGACCATATGCTGCAGTTTTGCGATAATGAGGTTTTAACAAATCAAGCATTTCAATAATACCTGCTGGACGAAGGTCGAAATGTTTCTTAATAAGTTCTTGAATTTTAGTTTCCTCAACATGACCTGTACCAAAGGTATCAACTAAGATAGATACAGGATGTGCAACGCCAATAGCGTAAGCAACTTGTACTTCACACTTATCAGCAAGGCCTGCTGCTACAACATTTTTAGCTACATAACGAGCTGCATATGCTGCAGAGCGGTCAACCTTAGATGGATCCTTACCAGAGAAAGCACCGCCACCATGACGAGCCATACCACCGTAAGTATCTACGATGATTTTGCGGCCAGTCAAGCCAGCATCACCATGAGGACCACCGATTACGAAACGGCCAGTTGGGTTAATGAAATATTTTGTATTTTCATCAACAAATTCAGCAGGCAATGCTGCATCGATAACAAAGCGTTTTAAATCAGCTTTAATTTGTTCTTGCGTAACTTCAGGGCTATGTTGTGTAGAGATAACAATTGTATCAATACGTTTTGGTTTACCATCAACATATTCAACAGTCACTTGAGTTTTACCATCTGGACGAAGATATGTTAAAGTGCCATCTTTACGAACTTCTGTAAGACGACGGGATAAACGATGAGCCAAAGAAATAGGCATAGGCATTAGTTCAGGTGTTTCATTAGATGCATAACCAAACATCATACCTTGGTCACCAGCACCGATTTTATCAAGTGCTTCACCATTACCATCTTTAGATTCAAGAGCTTCATCAACGCCCATAGCAATATCAGCAGATTGTTCATCAATAGAAACTAGAACACCACAAGTATCGCAGTCAAAACCAAATTTAGCACGTGTATAACCGATATCTCGAACAGTATCACGTACGATGCGAGGAATATCCACATATGTGTTTGTAGAAATTTCGCCTACTACATGAACTAAGCCAGTAGTAACTAAAGTTTCACAAGCTACACGAGCAGTTGGATCTTTTTCAATAATCGCATCCAAAACAGCATCAGAAATTTGGTCAGCTATTTTATCTGGATGGCCTTCAGTAACAGATTCAGAAGTAAAAAACATATGTTTTTCAGCCATTTTATCCTCCTAATACGAAAAAAAGCCTCTCATGTACTCATGAGAGACCCTCCCATCTAACGACATTTGTCATAGGAATTAGCACCTTTTCCTCTTGGAATGGTTGCTGTAGCTTCATAGGGCCTATCCCTCCACTACTCTTGATGAGTTACAGAAATATTATAGTGTATTTACATTGATAAAGCAAGTCATTATTACATATCTTTCTATCAATTACAAACTACAAACATAAGATTCTCTCATGTATGGTGTTATTTATTTTTTACTAATTCCACAACTTCTTTCATAATATTATGGGCCAATTCAGATTTTTTCATATTCGGCATTTCTTTTGGATCTTTATGAGGATATAAGAAGTATCCTTCATTTGTATCTACATTAAAGCCTGCATTAGATTTACTAACATCGTTTGCTACGAGCATATCTAAATTTTTTCTAGTAACCTTATCTTGACCATACTCGATTACATGTTCTGTTTCTGCTGCAAACCCCACAAGAATTTGATGTTTCTTTTTAGCACCTAAACCTTGTAGGATATCTGGATTTTTAACAAGTTCTAATGTCATGGACTCCATTTTCTTTATTTTTTGTTCTGCCTTGTGAAGGACTCTAAAATCAGATACTGCTGCCGCCATGATAACCACATCTACCTCGCCATATAGAGATTCAACAGCATTTTGCATAGATAAAGCAGAGTCAACAGGAACAAAATCTACTCCACTAGGTACAGCTAAAGATGTAGGAGCACTAACTAAAATAACATTAGCCCCCATGTGTGCTGCTTGTTCAGCAATGGCGTACCCCATTTTGCCGCTAGAACGATTCCCAATATAACGAACAGGATCGATATTTTCTTGCGTACCACCAGCTGTAACAAGTACTGTGGTACCTTCAAGTTCATTAGATTTGCACATCTGCGATTCAAGCCATTCTACAATGGCTTCAGGCTCTGGTAGACGCCCTACACCTGTAACACCGCAAGCAAGCCAACCTTCAGCCGGTTCCATAATATGGTACCCCAAAGCCTGTAATCCTGCTAAATTTCGTTGCGTAATGGGATTATTATACATTTCTGTATTCATAGCAGGACAAAGATATTTTGGCGCCGTAGTAGCCATTATTGTTGTCGTTAGCATATCATCTGCAATACCGGCATAGATTTTGCCAATCACATTTGCTGTAGCAGGTACAACCACATATGCATCTGCCCATGTTGCTAGTGCAATATGCTCCACATCCCATTGGTGTACTTGTTCAAACATGTCGATAGCTACAGGATGTCCACTAATTTCACCAAATGTAAGTGGTGAAGCTATATGAGTGGCGTTTTCAGTCATAACAACCTTTACTTCAGCACCCTTTTTACGAAGTCGGCTTACTACTTCAATTGCCTTATACGCTGCAATACCTGCAGATACAGCGACAATGATATGTTTTCCGCGCATGTTCTTCTCCTTTTAAAAATTCCTTGTATCAAGGATACAAGGAATTGATTAATCTTATTTAATGCCTTCTTTTGTGCGTTTATAAGTCACTTCACCTTCGGCAATTTCATAGAATGCCAAGGATACAGGCTTGTCAGTTGCATGTGTAGATTCAGCTAAGCATGGTTCGCCATCTGTTAATTCACGAGCACGTTTAGCTGCCAATGTTACCAAAGTATATTTGCTATCAACTTGACTTTCTAATTTTTTCAATGGAGGTTTTACCATCATACTATCACTTCTCCTTAGACTCTTGATACTGTTTATAAATAAATTGAATTTGCTCTTTATTACGACTAATCTTACAGGATTCTGCCCGTAAAATAGAAGCAACCTTCTCTGATGCCTCTCCGAGATCATCATTTACAACTATATAGTCATATCGATGAGCTAATGCCAATTCAGAACAAGCTAATGACAGCCGTTTATCAATAACTTCTTTCGCATCTGTACCGCGGTTATGTAAACGCTCAGATAACTCAGTTAAAGACGGTGGCACTATATAAATAAATACAGCATCACTAAAACGTTCTTTTACTTGCATAGCACCTTGAATATCAATTTCTAACAGTACACTTTTACCTTCATCTAATAAATCCATTACATGTTGTTTCGGTGTACCGTAGTAATTATCATATACTTTTGCATATTCTAAAAAAGCATCTTCACTTAATAGAGATTCAAACTCTTCTTTTGAGCGAAAGAAATAATTGACCCCTTCCACTTCACCAACACGTGGTGCCCGTGTTGTCATAGAAACGGAATAAACTAGATTAGGCATTTCTTTTCGAATATTCGCACAAATCGTACCTTTACCTGCGCCAGATGGCCCGGATATAACGATTAATAATCCTCTGTCTGACATATGTACTCCTATGATTCTACTGTATCTTCGTCTACATCATATTGCACAAGTCGATGTGCTACGGTTTCTGGTTGAATTGCAGATAATACAATTTGACCACTATCCATAACTAATACAGCACGAGTCTTACGACCATATGTAGCATCAATGAGTAGGCCCTTATCACGTGCATCTTGAACCATACGTTTAATTGGCGCAGATTCAGGACTAATGATAGCCATAACACGGTTAGCAGATACCATATTACCAAAGCCTATATTCAATAATTGAATACTCATTTATGGACCTCCTATTACTCTACATTCTGTACTTGTTCTCTAATTTTTTCTAACTCACATTTAAGTTGAACCACAAACTCTGTAATACTTGAATCCATAGCTTTGGAACCAATTGTATTCACTTCACGATTCATTTCTTGCAAAATAAAATCCACCTTACGACCGATGGAATTCTCATCTACAAGTGTGTTTTTTAATTGTACCACATGTGAGGTGAATCGGACAATCTCTTCCGTAATATCAGTCTTATCAGCCAGTAAAGCTATTTCCTGCAAAAAACGATCTTCACTGATACTCGCTTCCAAAGAAACTAAGTACTCTTGAATTTTACCTTTTATATGCTCGCGATATGCTTCTACGGCTCCCGCCTTATTCTCATCAATATGTTTGATGACATTTTCTAATGTAGAGATACGTGATAATAAATCTTGTTCAATATGTTTACCTTCTACCGTACGCATTGCTATTAGAGCATCTAATGCTTGAGTTGTAGATTCTTTTACTATTTCTGAAAGAACATCTTCTGCAATCGGTGTATCTTGTTGTTGTATCCATTCGTTAGAAACAGAATTAACGGCTTGTAAAGGTACCTTTTTAGGATCATCATAAAACTCTTCTTGAACAAGTAATTCTTGTATCTGTTTTCTCAATACACTATTTATGGTAAAAGTTTTTGGTCTCTCCCCTGCATCTTGGATAGAAACCGATACTTCAACCTTACCGCGGGTAATTCGATCCTGTACTAATCCGCGAATAATAGTTTCAAAAGGGTTTATTTGCTTTGGACTACGTATAAATAAATCAAGAAATCGCGCATTTACGGACTTTATTTCTACCGTGCAGGTAATGCCATCTTTGGTTGCCGTGCCAGAACCAAAACCGGTCATACTTTTCATGTGATATCCTCCTTAGCAGTTTTTATTATTGTACCACGAATTATACATTCCGTGTTTAAATACTAAGAATTATATGTACATTATGTTATACTAAACTATACTTCTAAATAAAATTGAAAGGAGTACTATGAATTTAGACGGACTTACCATGTCTGTTCTCGCTAAAGAACTAAATGAGCGATTACAAACAGGTCAAATACAAAAATTATATCAAATAGATAAAACTACATTACTATTTAAAATTCGAGCCCTTAACGAAGATCAAAGCTTGGTCATCACTGTTGGTGCAACCCCTGCGATGTATCTCAGTAAACCGATTCAAGATTTACCAAAAGAACCTAGTTCTCTATGTATGTTTCTTCGCAAACATATTGAAGGAAGCCGCATTGTAAAGGTTGAACAAATCAATGGGGACCGAATCATGTGTATCCAAACGGATAAGCTTGAAATGGATGGTTCTATTACGAGCACATTTATTTATGTAGAATTAATGGGCAAATATTCAAACTGTATTTTTGTGCAAGATGGAGTGATTTTAGAATCATTAATTCACGTATCACCTTTAATGAATCGTGAACGTTCTATAAGTCCTAAACTACACTATGAATTACCACCTAATGCTAATCGTGTAAGTTTAATGGATTTTGATTATGATGAAATCAAAAATTTACTTACCTCCTTCGGTGATGGCACTGTACAACAATCTATACGTGCCATCTTTAACGGTTTTGGCAAACCCTTATTAGATGAAGTATTATGGACTGCCAATCTAGATGGTGATGAATCTATAACTGATTTAAGTCCAGATCAATTAGATACATTAGCCAAGTCATTATATGAGCTAAAAGCAAAACTCCAAGACAGTCATGGCTTGCTTACTTTAATCAATGAGAATAATAAAAAAGCACACGCTACCTTTACGTTACACAATTATAAAGTACTAAAAGAATATAGTACGATTTCAGAGGCTCTAGAAGAATCGATTCACAATACAAAATCAATTCACACTGCTGATAAGGAACTAGAAAAGATCTTAACAGCGGCTATCAAGAAAGAAGAAGTTCGTCATCAAAAAATCAAAGATGAATTAGATGACACCAATAAAATGGATACCTATAAACTGTATGGTGATATCTTAATGATCAATGCTCACTTACAAGTACAGTATGAACCTTCTATTCAATTACCAAATCTTCTTTCTGAAGATGGAGAGTTATTAACAATCCCTCTAAAGCCAAATCTTACGATTGTAGAAAACGGTCAATGGTATTATAAGCTCTATACGAAATTAAAAAATCGTATGGTCAGCGGTGAATATCAACTGAATGCAAGTACTACAAAACTTGAATATCTCAAATCGATTTTATATAGTATTTCATTAGCCACTACCCGTGAAAGCTTAGAAGAAATTCGAAAAGAATGTATGGATGCGGGCATTATAAAGAAATCCAAAAAGCCACTATCTTATAAGCTAGGTAAATCGAATTACATTCATTTAACCATTGATGAAGGTGAAATATTTATTGGTCGTAACAATCAACAAAACGAATATTTAACCCATCGATTTGCAAAACCAACCGATATTTGGTTCCACACTCAAGATATTCAAGGTTCTCACCTCATATTAAGACTTAATGTAGAACCTGATGATATGATTTTATCTAAGGTTGCTCAATATGCAGCATATTTTAGTAAGGCTCGTGAAACTAGTAAGGTACCTGTAGACTACACATATATTAAAAATATCAAAAAACCACCTGGGTCTCCTCTTGGATTTGTTATTTTTAATACTCATCAAACAATGATTGTAGAGCCTAAAAAACCCGATAATTATACTGAATAAAAAAAGAAGCGAAGGAAATCCTTCGCTTCTTTTTTATTTATATTATTGGTTTTCTTCTGTACGTTGTTCAGTTTGTTTCAAACTTTCACGATTTTGACGTAAGCTTTCCAATGTTTTCTCTAAGTTGTTTTCCACATATTTAAGAACATCACCAGCATATTGAATAGAGCTAGATTTCAATTCTTCAGAGGATTGGTTAGCTGCATTGATAATTTGATTGGCTTGTTCTTGCGCTTGTTTTACAAGTTCGCTTTCAGCAGTTAATTTAGCAATGTAGTCTTTTGCTTGATCAATTAAAGTTTCAGCTTGACGTTGAGCATCAGCTAATACTTTATCTTTATCAGCTACAATACGACGAGACTCTTCAAGTTCCAATGGTAAGGACTCTTGAATAGAATCAATAATACGCATAATTTCGTCTTCCTCAACCATACGTTTTGTAGTCATAGGAATACGGCTGCTAGATTCAATAAGAACCTCTAAATCTTCTAATAATTTTTCTGTTTTCATACAATTCACCCCTATTTATTATGGACCGTATTAAAGCGTTCTTCAAGTTTTTCCTTAACATCATCCGGAACTAACCCATCTAGCTTACCGCCAAATTTTGCAAGTTCACGAATACCTGTGGAGCTGACGAAAGAGTATTTATTATTAGTCATAATAAATACAGTTTCAATATCATCATCCAAATATTTTGCAAACAACGCACGTTGAAATTCATATTCAAAGTCACTTAACGCGCGCAAACCACGAATGATTATAGTAGCATTCTTAGATTTAACATATTCGTTAAGCAAACCGCCTGTACAATCAATCTCAACATTAGGAATATGTTTGACAGAATTTCGAATCATCTCAACCCGTTCTTCCATGGTAAACAAGGAATTTTTATTCGGATTAGAGCTAACAGCAATGATTAATTTATCAACTAATCGACTGCCGCGTTCAAAAATATCAACATGTCCATTTGTAACTGGGTCAAAACTACCCGGACACACACCTATACGCACAGGTTTAGCTCCTTTCAGCTGTGTTTACAAAATAGGAAACCATCGTATAACCAAATTTCTGTTCTTTTATACACTCCCATGATTCAGGCAAGGTAAAGGCCTCATCCTTGTGGTGTTCTAATAGTAAAACACCGTCAGGCTTTAATAAATCATAGGTCACAACCAAATCTATGGTGTCTTGTATAAATCCATTTTCATATGGTGGATCAGAAAAAATATAATCGAACTGTTGTCCCATTATATAGTTTTTTAATTGTGAAAGTTTCCTCGGAATGATTTCTAACCGATCTTCCACATGGCAGTGTTTAGCATTCTCTAAAATCAATTTTCCTGTTTTAAAGTCTACCGCTACTGCATGTGCTGCACCACGACTTAAGGCTTCAATAGCTACTGCACCTGTACCAGAAAATATATCTAATACACGAGTACCAAATATACCTCTATTAGATAATACATTAAACACACTTTCACGAACACGATCAAGTGTAGGTCTTGTATCTACCCCTTTAGGTGCTTTTATAGTATGTCCCTTTGCAGTTCCGCCAATAATTCGCATACAACCCTCACAAGATTATACTCATTAATTATAGTATATAAATAACCAAATTAAAAGTATCTTTTATTTATGATACTTCAATTTTAATATCTCGTCCCATCAATTCAGCTAATGCCAAAGCTGGAGATTTTTCTTCATATAAAACTTCATATAAAGCCTTAGTTATAGGCATTTCAATATGATGTTCACAGGCCATCTTATAAACAATGTCCGTAGCAAAAAAGCCTTCTACAACCATATTCGTATGATTAATGATATAGTCCATTGTTTTTCCATCTGCTAATTGTTGACCAGCGGCTCGGTTACGGCCATGTGGACTCATACAAGTGGCAATCAAATCCCCCATACCAGCAAGGCCAGCATAAGTTTCCTTTTGCGCCCCTAAGGCTACACCAAAACGAGTCATCTCATGTAAACCGCGTGTTAAGAGTAATGCTTTGCAGTTATCCCCTAATGCCAGTCCGTCAACGATACCTGCGGCAAGAGCAATGATATTCTTCGTAGCCCCAGCTAATTCAACACCAGTAATATCGGTATTTGCATAAATCCTAAAATTCTGGCTACACAATGCTTTTTGTAGCATAGTAGCCACTTCAAGATTTTCTGTACTCAATACAGAGGCAGCAGGCAAATCGCGACCAATTTCCTCAGCATGATTTGGACCAGATAAAACTGCGAGATGACATCCTACAGGACCTAGTACCTCTCGCATAACTGTAGTCAATAACTTGCCAGTAGTACGTTCTACACCTTTTGAGCAAAGTATATAGGATTGTTCTTTATGCGCATATGGTTTAAGAGACTCTAAGCTAGTGCGTACATGTACAGACGGTGTAACCATTAAAACGATATCAGCCGCTTTGATACAAGTAGCAAGATCTGAGCTATATAGTAATTCCTTTGGTAATGTTACACCTGGTAAGTACTCTTTATTCTCTAAATCTTCTGCTAATTGTGTAGCAAATTCTGGGCGTCGACAATATAAAGTTGTAGTATTTCCAGCTAATACGGATTTAATAGCAAGAGCAGTACCCCAGCTACCAGAGCCGACAACAACAACATTCATAGATTAATCCTTTTTGATACGTTCTACTTTTAACTCATTACCTGCAAGTAAACGTTTAATATTATCCCAATGTCGAATAATAACAAATAAAGCTGCCAAAGCGCCAAAGCCTACGAACCAATAAGATTCTCCTGTAAAATACATCAAAATTGGTACTAAAGCTGCCGCTATAATAGATCCTAGTGATACGAGTTTAGTAAAATAGACTATTACGCCCCATACCAAGAAGGCAATCAAAGCCACTAATGGTGATAAAGCAATTAGAACTCCTAGTCCTGTAGCTACCCCACGACCACCTTTAAAGCCTAAGAAAATAGACCAGTTATGACCCATCATAGCTAGGATACCACCTAAGATCATATACATAGGTCCATAAGAGGATAACAATACAACCCCAGCTGCCCCTTTTAAAGCATCACAGAGAAATACTGGTAATGCAGCTTTGAGACCTATAACACGATACGTATTAGTAGCACCAATATTTTTAGAACCGTATTGACGTACATCCGTATTAAAGAAGGTCTTACCAATAATCAGACCACTAGGAATTGAACCAATAACGTATGCCAACACGGCATATACAACAATCATAATATCCATTAGTCTTCATCATCCCGTTTCTTACCACGCAATACTAAACGAATTGGTGTTCCTTCAAAACCGAAGGACTCTCGTAATCTATTTTCTAAGAAACGCATATATGAGAAGTGAATTAATTCTGGTTCATTAACAAACAAAATAAATGTAGGTGGTTTAACACTAGCTTGCGTCATATAGTAAATTTTTGGAATTCTACCATTACGAGAAGGTACAGGATTTACTGTTTGAGCATCTTGTAATAATTGATTCAATGTACCTGTAGACACGCGACGATATTGTTGTTCAGATACAAACTTAAGCATATCTGCTAAACGGTGTATACGTTGTTTTGTAAGTGCAGAAGCAAATAGAATTGGAGCAAATTGCAAGAAACCTAATTCATCATAAATATCTTCAGTAAAGCGCAATGTTGTTTTGTCATCTTTTTCAATAAGATCCCATTTATTAACAACAATAATTACACCCTTGCCGGCTTCATAAGCATAACCAGCAATTTTCTTATCTTGTTCTGTAACTCCATCTTGAGCATCAAGAACAAGAACGACGATATCTGAACGGTCTACAGAGCGCAAGGAACGAACAATACTATATCGTTCAACAGCTTCTTCGATTTTAGACTTACGACGCATGCCTGCTGTATCGATAAGAACAAACTTTTGATCGCCATGAGTCCAATATGTATCGATAGAGTCACGTGTTGTGCCCGCTACATCTGATACAATTACACGGTCTTGACCCAATAAAGCATTAGTTAAAGAAGATTTGCCTACATTAGGACGACCAATAACTGCGACATGAATAGTATCTTCGTCATCAACATTTGTCCCAACTGGAGGGAAATGTTTAACCGTATCATCTAGTAAGTCACCTAAATTCATTAGATTTTTGGCGGAAATACCGATAGGATCACCTAAGCCAAGATTGTAGAATTCATAAATATTAGGTTCCTGATTAACACTGTCGATTTTATTAACAACTAATACTACAGGTTTACCGCTAGCTCGTAAGATATTAGCAACCTCTTCATCAGCAGGTACAATACCTTGTTTGCCATCTACAACAAATAAAATTACATCTGCCTCTTCAATAGCCAATTCAGCTTGTAATCGCATCATCTTAGGAATAACATGACTATTATCTGTAATAAATTCAATACCGCCAGTATCGATCATTGTAAATTCACGATTTAACCACTCTGCGTCAAAGTAAATACGATCCCGTGTTACACCAGGGATATCTTCAACGATAGAGATCCGTTTATTAACAATGGCATTAAAAAGTGTAGATTTCCCTACATTTGGACGACCTACAACGGCCACTAATGGTTTTGCCATGGTTTCACCTCATTATCTAATCTAATACATTACTATATTTTATCATATTCTACGTATAGTACGCAAAAAGGCTAACCAAGGAAACCTTGGTTAGCCTTTATATTAGACAATGAATTATTCAGCGTCTTCTGCAGTTTCTTTTGCTTCCATCAATTCAGTTAAAGCCAAGCCCAATTTCTTTTCATCTTTGTTAAGAGAAATGATTTTAACTTCAACTTCTTGACCGCGGTTTAAGTAATCTTCAACTTTCGCATTACGTTGTTTTGTAATTTGAGAAATGTGAAGTAAACCTTGGATGTCGTCGTTAACAGCTACGAATGCACCGTAAGCTACCAAACGAACAACTTTACCGTTGATAACATCGCCAACGTGCAATGTTTCTTCAGCTACGTCCCATGGGCTCTTAGATAAAGCTTTTAAGGACAAGGATAATTTGTTGCTTTCAGCGTCGAAGGATTGTAATTTAACTTCGATTTCTTGACCAACGGAAAGAACATCTTCCACTTTTTTGATTTTTTGCCAAGAAATGTCGGAAATGTGAAGTAAACCTTCAATACCGCCGATATCTACGAAAGCACCATAAGGCATGATTTTACGAACGATACCTTTATAGTTGTCGCCAACGTTGATGTTTTTCAATGCTTCAGCTAATTTAGCTTGACGTTCTACTTCCAATACTGCACGACGGGAAAGAACCAAACGGTTTTTCTTTTCGTCGATTTCAAGTACTTTAGCTTCGAATTCTGTACCAACCAAGTTGTCCAAGGATTTTACGAAATGAACATCACCTTGGGACAATGGAATGAAACCACGAAGGGATTTAACTGTTACTACCAAACCTGCTGGGATAGCATCAATACCTTTACATACGATAGCTTCATCTTTTTCTTGTGCTTCGATAACATATTGCCAATCTTCATCTTTAGCCAAGCGAGTCATGGAAAGATAAATAGGATTATCTTCTTTGATGTGGTTCATGATAACTGCTTTAATTTCATCACCATTTTTCAACACATCTTTGGCAGATTCTGGTGCTGGATAAGAAATTTCAGTTCTGTTCAAAATGGCTTCAGTTTTGTAGCCAAAAGATACATATGCGCGTTCATCTTCAACTTGAACTACTGTACCTTCTACAACGTTCCCTTTCTTAAATTCTTCTTGACCTTCTGCTGCTAATAATTCTGCAAAATCTTTCATTGTCTCAATGACCTCCTTAATAATCCAGTCGGGAGTCGATGCTCCTGCTGTAACTCCTACCGTCTGTACTCGGTTAAACCATTCCAGTTGTAATTCAGTAGAAGTTTCAATGTGATATGTTGTACATCCAACGTCACGACAAACCTCTGCCAATCGGTTTGTATTGCCGCTGTTCTTACCGCCTATCACTATCATAAGATCTACATTACGTGCTAAGTCAACGGCAGAGTTCTGTCGTTCTTGCGTTGCATTGCATATCGTTTTGAAAATCTTAAGATTCTTAGATTTTTTCTCTAATATCTCTATTATACTGTTAAATTTGAATTGTGAAAAGGTAGTTTGTACAACAACGCCCATTTTTTCCACAATTTGTAGTTTTTCAGCGGATTCTTCATCTTCGATGATTATTCCTTTATTATTTGCCCATAAATTGATACTTTTAACCTCAGGATGGTTTTTTTCGCCTAAAATCACCAATGTCATGCCATCTTCAATGACAGACTTAGCATCTTGTTGTGCTTTTTTTACATGAGGACATGTAGCATCTAAAATATGTAAGCCCTTTTCTTCGGCTTCAGCATAAATAGCAGGACCTACACCATGAGATCTAATAATCATAGTTCCTTCATCGATATCAGCAACCTCTTGAATGGGGCTTACACCTTTACTTTCTAAGCGCCCTACAACTTGAGGATTGTGAATGATAGGACCTAATGTATAACTTTTACCCTCGCTATTAGCAGCTTCATCAGCCATTTCAACAGCTCGTTTTACGCCATAGCAAAAGCCGTGGTTTTCAGCCAAAATTATTTCCATAAAGTCTCCTCTATACGATTTTCATGATACGAATCTATCATGCGTTGGATTTCACCTTTCACACGATCATTAACTTCTTTTATTGCTTCTGGTGTAGGCTTTGCTTTACTTACAGGAACTTGTTTACCAATAATACATGCGACTTGATTTTTCTTCATATTATGAGATCCAATAATCGCAACTGGTGTAATGCCAATACCCGTACGCAACGCAATGGATGCAGCTCCGTCATGGAATCTTCCAAGTTTTCCACTCTTTTGTCGATTCCCTTCGGCAAATATACCTAGCACCTTATTATCTTTCAATAAGCCTAATGCATGACGAATAGCTACTTTATCTATAGCTCCGCGGTTTAGAGGAAACGCACCAAGCCAAGTACAGAAAAATCGAGAAATAGGATTTACGAATAATTCCTGCTTTGCCATAAAGTGCACATGTCTTGGTAATGCATACCCACAAATTGGTGGATCATTATTACTCAAATGATTTGGTACAACAATAACGGGACCTTCCATAGGGAAGTTATCACGACCGTATACCTTTAATCCATATCCGACTTTATAACGCAACCAAAAGGCAGTACGCCAAAGCCATGTAGAAAATTTATTCATCTTAGATTCGCTCCTGTACTAGATGCAATATATATTTCACTGTTTCATCAAATGTCATATTACTAGAATCCACAACAATGGCATCCTCAACACATACAAGTGGAGATTCATCACGATTTTTATCCATTTCATCGCGACTTTCTACGTTCTTTTTAATGTCTTCTAATGGTTGCTCATTAGAAGTACCTTGAACTTCAAGCCATCTACGTTTAGCTCGTGCATCTACAGAAGCAGTTAAATATATTTTCAATTCTGCATTCGGTAATACAACAGAACCTATATCACGACCATCTAAAATAACACCACCAACAGCTGCCATTGCTTGTTGACGTTCAACTAAGTATTCACGTACTCCTTTATAAGAAGCAATGGTTGATACATTTTCATTGATTTGTTGTTGTCGAATTAAATCAGTTACATCTTGACCTTTTACATACACTTTACAAGCACTTGCCGTAGGCTCTAGTGTTAAATCTAATGAAGGGAGTAAAGCCTCAACCTCCTTTTGATTGTTAACATCTACATGACTATCAAGGACAGCCCATGTAACGCCTCGATACATAGCACCTGTATCAATATATAAATAACCTAATTCATTAGCCACTACTTTTGAAATACTACTTTTACCAGCCCCTGCAGGACCATCAATAGCAATGGCAATTTTTTTAGTATTCATAATAACCTCTATTCTTCATCACCATGTACAGCATGCATAGCCGCTACATAACCAGTGGAAAAAGCTGCTTGTAAATTATAGCCACCCGTAAAGGCATCAATATCCAAAACCTCACCGGCGCCATATAAACCTTTCACTAATTTAGATTCCATTGTTTTTGGACTAAATTCTTTTAACGAGATTCCCCCTGCTGTCACAATGGCTTCTGCCACCGGACGCAATTCTTTAACGGTTAATGTCATATGCTGTAATACATGACATAAACGCAAACGTTCTTCTTTTGTAATTTGATTAATTGGCTTACTAGGATCTAATTCAGCAAGCTTTATAACAATAGGAATAAGATTTACCGGCAGTAAATCCTTCATTCCATTAGACAATTGTTTCTTAGAATATAAATCAAAATCTTTTTGTAACCGCTTATCTAATACTTCTGCAGTTAATGCAGGCTTAAGATTTATTTCAATAGTAATTTGAGGATTTTTCTTACGCAATAATTTACCTACCGTATGACTTAACGACAAGATGGTAGGACCTGTAAGGCCGAAATGGGTAAACATCATTTCCCCAAATTGCTTGGCCTGTACCTTATTTTTAGAAATAACAGATACCTCAACATTACGAAGGCTAAGCCCCATAATATCTTTTACCCAAGACTCCTCAGTTACAATAGGTACTAAAGAAGGTCTAATATCTGTAATGGTATGCCCTATTTTCTTAGCTAAGGTATATCCATCACCAGTCGAACCTGTTAAAGGATAAGAAGCACCACCAGTACATATAATAGCAGCATCACAAGCATATTGTTCTTTATCTGTTGTGACACCCACTACTCGATTATCTTTTACAGTAATAGATGTAACAGGTTCATTTAAATGAACTTGAACATTATACTTTTTCAAGATTTTCATGAACGTATTGCGTACTTCTAGAGCGGAATCAGATTCAGGGAATACGCGTCCACCACGTTCTACCTTAGTTTTCAAACCCCAACTATGTAATAGTTCAAGCAAGTCTTCATTACTAAAGCGTTCATAAGCACCGTAGAGAAACTTGCCATTACCTGGCGTATTTTTAATAAACTCGGACATATCAGCATTATTTGTAATATTGCATCGACCTTTACCAGTAATGCCCATCTTCTTACCAACCATATTCATTTTTTCAAGTAATATGACACGAGCACCTTCACGACCTGCTATAACAGCCGCCATAAGACCTGCCGCACCACCACCAATGACTATGATTTGTTTCATTTCTTATCAGTCCCCAACGCTTTAAGTGCTTTAACCTCTCTAATAGTAAGTTGACGAGAAGCACCACGTTTTACACCGCCCAATGTGAGACCTGCATAAGCAATACGTTTTAAGTTATGAATGCGATACCCAAAGTGTTCAAACATACGACGAACTTGGCGATTACGACCTTCATGGATGGTAATCTCTACTTCATGAACACCGTTATGATCGTCAAAACCTAAGTCTACAATTGTAGCAGGTGCTGTCATTCCGTCTTCAAGTTTAACGCCATTGGCAATGACTTGTAAATCTTCATCACGAACGCGACCTTTAATGCGCACTTCATAGGTTTTTTCTACACCTTTAGATGGATGTGTTAAGTTTTGTGCTAACTCACCATCATTGGTAAGTAATAATAAACCTTCAGTATATAAATCGAGACGACCAATAGGATAAATGCGTTTAGATTCGTTTTTGATATAATCTAAAACAGTTTCTCGACCTTGAGGGTCAGATACAGATGTAATGACGCCCTTAGGCTTATTTAATAAATAATACACAGGCTTTTCTTGCGCCAATAATTGGCCATTAACCTTAACCTTATCTTTTTGAGGGTCGATTTTAACGCCCAGCTCAGTTACCTTGCGGCCATTAACTTGAACTTTCCCCTCCGTAATTAATTCTTCTGCCTTACGTCGTGATGCAACACCACAACTAGCAATAAATTTTTGTAATCGTTCCATATTATCCTTCTGTTTCTGAAACTTCTTGATGTAAAGCTTCAATAGATTCTACACCAGCACTTCTTAAAAACTCGTCGGTTGTGCCATAAAGAATAGGTCTACCTACAGTGTCTTTATGACCTAGCTCAGCAATAAGAGATCGAGTGAGTAATTGTTTAATAATCTTATCACTATTTACACCGCGGATTTCTTCAATTTCAGCTTTAGTTATAGGTTGTTTATAGGCTATAACAGCTAATGTTTCCATCGCTGCATTAGATAGTTTATCTTCTCGCTTACGTATATGACCTACATAATCAGCGCTTTCCATAGCGCTAACTAACTCAACACCAGCCCCTGATACTCTCAATCGGATACCTCGGTTTTGGTCTTCAAGCTCACGTTGTAATGTTTCTATATAGTCCTGTACTTCCTCTGTTGAAAGTCCGAATACTTCTCCAAGCATATCGATTGATATAGGCTTTGCCGATGAAAACAATACGGCCTCTAAATGCATTGTTGGTAAGCTCATATAGCCCCCTTTCTATACGGTACCTTCTAAGGCTGCAGTGAATACAATATCATCCTCTTCATAGCGCATTTCCATGATTTGTTGTTTCAACAATTCTAAAACAGCCATAAAGATCGTTACCATACCACTTTTTGTTTCAATTGCTACTAATAACTCTCTAAAGTGTAAACTTTCACCACGACGTATACGACTAGATAAAGACAGAATCATATCTTCTAAGCTATAACTGTCTTTTTCAACCTTTACTTCACGAATAGGTTCCTCTTCAGGTAATTCCTTAGCTCGCTTTAAGGTTTGATAAAAAATTTCGTATAATTGGGAAAGTTCTAAATTATATACATTATCTAATCCAAGTACGCTTGTTTCTTCAGGTCTACTAAATATATTGGCAGAAACAGCTGTACGCTCCATTAATAGAGCTGTAAAATCCTTGATTTTCTTAAACTCTACTAATTTTGCTACCAATTCATCACGTGGATCCTCAGCTTCATCTGGCTCAGGTTCAGCTTTAGGCAGTAACATACGCGATTTAATCTGCAATAAGGTAGATGCCATTACAAGAAACTCACTACTATAATGAATATCAAAGTGATTCCAATTATCTAAATATTCCAAGTATTGACTCGTAATTTCAACGATAGGAATATCGGTGATTTCTATTTTATGTTTTTCAATGAGATGTAAAAGTAAGTCTAAAGGACCTTCAAAAACATCTAACTTATAATTATAATCTCCCATAAACCCCAATCCTTAGAAAATATACTTTAACTATATAATTATAAAGCATTTATAGTAGTACTTTCAAATAATTGTTTTTTTTACAGTCATCTGCTATCTTTATTATAGTAATTATTATATATTATGAAAAAAATTTATTGTGTATTCCTACAAGAGGGGATTTATTATGTTATCTAGTTTAAAGCAAATTGGGAGAAACCCCATCTTTCGCTTTGGTATCATTGGTATTGTTTTATATATAGCTCTATTTTTCATCTATGAACCTATTACACTAGGACTAGATGTTGAAGATATAACGATTTTAGCAGTACCAACAATTGTAGGTACTTTTTTATTTCAATACTTTATGGGGTGTACCGTTTTTCATAGACCATTTTTAGGATATGGATTAGTTGGTATTCTTTGGGCTCTTACATTCCCACTCCTTTTCCACTGGTCCTATGTTAAGCCTTTATATTTCTATGAATTCGCTAATGACTTCTTATTTGGCCTACTCATTTTTATGGGCTTATCTGGAATTCAATTCTTACTAAATCAAACGAATCGCCTTCATAAAACCACATCATTAATCATGGCAATCATTACCATGATATTAAGTCTTATTCCATTCTTACAAATTGGATACTACTTAACTACATGGCATTGTTTAACGCCAGCTAGTTTACTAGCAGTATATATGACAAACCCTGAGGAAGCCTTTGGATTCTTAAAAAATGCTGCTGGTATTCCTGGTCTTATCGCTGTTGGTATCGGTCTAGTAGCTTGGACGTATCTACTCTACTGGTCTAATCTAGGAATGAAAGCAGTGGTAAACTTAAATACTACACGACCTATGCGCTCTACATTGCTAATTGCATCTATAGTAGCATTCTTAGTATATGTACCATTCTTCTTATTCCCTAAAACATGTATTGTAGCAAACTGGATTGCTGCTGGCGATTATGTAAAACAGATGCAACAATATAATGATAACCATCATTTAGTTTTCGATTCCTTTAATTTAGATACAAAGGAAACCTCTGCCAATAAAACACCAGGTACGATCATATTAGTAATTGGTGAGTCTAGTTCTCGTGATTATATGAAGGTTTATAATCCAAACTTCCCTTATGACGATACACCATGGCAAGGTAATATGCGCTCTGATAACAAAGATTTTGTGTTCTTTGATAACGCATATTCATCCTATGTACAAACAGTACCTACTCTAGAACGCGCTTTATCTGAACGCAATCAATATGATGATAAACCATTCCTTGATTCAGCAAACATCTTAGACGTAGCTAAAAAGGCTGGTTATACTACTTCTTGGTTTAGTAACCAAGGTGTATTTGGTGAATACGATACAGCCATTTCTCTAATGGCCAAAACAGCAGATACTACAAAATGGTCTCACGAATCATATGCATTCTCTGACCGCTATGATGAATCTTTATTGCCTTTATTACAATCTGTAGATCCTACGAAAAATAACTTTATTGTTATTCATATCATGGGGAGCCATATTTATTACAATGACCGTTACCCTCATGAGTTTAGTAAATGGAAACAAGGCCCGTATCCAGATGGCCAAGAAGCATATGCTAATAGCCAACTTTATACTGATTGGTTATTACAACAAATCTATACGTATGGTAAGGAAAAATTAAACTTACAAGCTATGGTCTATTTCTCTGACCACGGTGAAAGTTTAGATAAATCTCATAACCCAGATACATTTGACTTTGTTATGACTCACATTCCATTCTGGATTTATTTATCTCCTCAATATCGTGCAGCGTATCCTCAAACTGCAGAGGAACTTACTAAGCACGAACATCAATACTTTACAAATGATTTACTATATGACACATTAATCGGTCTTATGCATGCACCTAACCAACGTTATGATGCAACACGAGACTTCAGTAATGATAAGTATCGATTTAATTTACATAACCTTACTACCTTACTAGGGGAACAACCATTAACTAACGATCCTGTAAATGCAGGTAAATAATCTGGACTATTTCTTGTACTGAGTTAAGCATATTAATCTGTTATCAGTAAAGCATATAATTATGTAATAATAGCCAGTTAAGGTTATAGTAAAGTAATAAAAAACAAAAAGAGATGAGTTAAAACTCATCTCTTTTTTTGTCCTATTAATAGATCAATATCATCTTCTGTATACACTTCAATATTATTCTTTAATAGAGCCTCTACAGTGCATCCATGACCATCCCGTAGGGTTTTACTAAAGGTGCCATCGTAAATACGCTTATAGCCGCAACTAGGGCTTTTTGCTTTCATTAGAGCCCGATTACACCCATTTTGAAAAGCTATATCTAATGTATTCTGAGCGCCTATAAGGAATTCTTTAGTTACATCAGTCCCATTAGCCGTACATATACGTTCTCCTTGTCGCTCTGCAGGATCACGCGGTGTACTAAGTCCACCTAATACTTCTGGACATACAGGTACTAAATCAAACATTTCTTTTAACAATGGTAATTTCCCTATATAATTATCTTTTCCATCATAACGACATGATACGCCGCATAGACATTCACTAATTAGCAATTTAGGTTTCTTATTCATAGTATTATTTAATATGTAGTATTAAAACTTAATTTACATAAGAAAAAAAGACTAACCGAAGTTAGTCTTAATTGGTGCCGAGGACCGGAATCGAACCGGTACGGTTGTTTCCAACCGACGGATTTTAAGTCCGTTGCGTCTGCCTGTTCCGCCACCCCGGCATGGGTAACGTTTGTGGAGGCGGCACCCAGAATCGAACTGGGGAATAAAGGTTTTGCAGACCTCTGCCTTACCGCTTGGCTATGCCGCCATATAAAGTTGGAGCGGGAAACGAGATTCGAACTCGCGACCCCCGCCTTGGCAAGGCGGTGCTCTACCGCTGAGCTATTCCCGCATGTACATGGTGCCTCAGGACAGAATCGAACTGTCGACACACGGATTTTCAGTCCGTTGCTCTACCAACTGAGCTACCGAGGCATGAATGGCGACCCCGATCAGATTTGAACTGACGATCTTCGCCGTGACAGGGCGACATGTTAACCGCTACACCACGGGGCCGTATCCAAAGTACTTGCTTAGTATATCGGTTATCAGTACTTTTGTCAACACTATCCTACAATATTTTTGATGAATTCTTCTTCATCTTTTAATGTTGTGGATTCTTTATGTCCTGGGTCGATTATTAAATCCTTAGACAAAGTTAATATATACTTCAAACTATTAATCAAATCTTCTGGATTACTATTATAATTGTCAGTATTCCCTACATTTTGTTTGAATACAGTATCCCCTGAAAATAGATGTCCTTCAATTTCAAAACAAACAGAACCAGCACTATGCCCAGGTGTGTGATGGACAATAACTTCAAAGGGTCCTAATTGTAGTTTACCTATTACTAAATCGTTACAATTAGTATACATTTTCTTCTTGTAAACACTTGGTCTGCGACGAATTAATTGTAACAATTCTTGATCTAAAGGATGTAAATAAGCAGGAATATTATAATGCTCACATACCTCATCAAGAGCTGACACATGGTCACAATGACCATGTGTTAATAGAACTGCTATTGGTTCAGAATCCCCTACCATTTCAATGATATGCTTACTATGAAATCCAGGATCAATTATTAAAGATTTACCCTCTTTAACAAGTACGTAGCAATTCGCTTTATAAAGCCCTAGAGGGCGTTTTATAATATTCATATTATTCGCCCCCTATAAAATACGATACCGCTTGGAAGATTGTTTTTTTATAAAATACCCTTCCCAGAATTGAGGATGAAGCATAACAAGAATGGTAAATAATTCTAAACGCCCCAATATCATATCAACAATAGCTATACATTTTGCTGAGTCAGGCATAGCACCAAAGGAATCAGTGGGACCGAATCCACCAAAACCAAGGCCAACATTACTTAAGAATGCTGTTATCACTTGCATAGAATCATATGTGGATAAACCAGTGCAAGTCATCAAAAAGACAGAAACAACATAAATCATTAAGTATAAAAATAAAAATTGTTGTGTCATTTGAATCCACTTGGTAGGCATTGGTTTACCATTGATGCGTACAACTTGAACCATATCTGGATGAATCGATTTACGCAGATAAATGATACTACTTTTAATTAAAATAATGAGACGTATAATTTTAACGCCCCCTGTGGTAGAACCACTACAACCACCAAAAAATGATGAAATAAAGAGCATCATCTGAGCTGCAGCAGGCCATAAATCATAATCGCTAACAGCAAATCCACTACCAGTTTGAATCGATACAAGATTGAAGGACGCATCCCTAATAATTTGTATTGGATCATTTATAGTAGATTGTAAGGCTAATGATAATCCAATAATTATAATGCCTATTAGAATTACAAGCCAATACATGCGTGTTTCAAAATCATCAATTAAAATACGAATCCCTTTATGAAGAGCATTATAGTATACAGAAAAATTTCCGCCTGCTAATATCATAAAGAATATAAATACAAAGCAAATATAGTTATTCTGCTCATAAACAAACGTACCAGCTGATGTAGGTGTAAAACCACCTGTAGATATAATAGAAAATGCATAATTAAGTGCATCAAATGGTTCGATTCCACCCGCCCATAGCATGAGGAAACAAACTCCAGTGAACACAATATATAACCGCCAAAGTTTTGTAGCCATTGATTGAATACGAGGCATAACTACACCTGGTTTTGGTACCGAAGCTTCTGCATTAAACATATGAGCTGCGTCAGCACCAAGATTTTTTAAGAAGGATAAAATAAGGACGATAATACCCATCCCACCAATCCAGTGCATAAGTCCACGCCATAATACAAATGTATTCGGTAAATCATCTACACTATTAATAATAGTAGCACCAGTTGCAGTAATCCCAGATGTAGCTTCAAACAGCGCATCAAATACATTGACTAAAATACCACTACCAAGAAATGGTAAGGAGCCTAAGATAACGGTTAATATCCATGTAGCTGATACTACTAAAAACCCATCGCGAAGACTAAAGCTTTGACTTTCTTTGCCATAATAAGATAAAAGTCCACCTAAGCCGAATGAAATACCGGTGGTAATCAAAAATGACCAATATGCAGTTTCAAATACGACACCATATATAAAGGGTATCAATGTAAAAATCCCAAATATATATAATAGCCGCCCCACTAAGGACATGACAATTTGAATGCGCATAGTCCCTCCAAACTAGGTTAGATATTTAAGTAATTTACTTACTGATTCAGGTAACGCAAAGAGAACAATGTGATCTCCATCTAAAATCTCAGTATTACCACGTGGCACAATGGCTTCATCACCACGCAAAATAACACCTACTAAAGCCTTCCCTGGTAAACGTATATCTTTCAATTGTTTACCGGCTACAGGTGATTCACTTGTAATAGCAACCTCAATAGATTCCGCTTTTCCACCTTCAAAGGTAGAGATTGATAAAACACCTTCTCCGCTTCGAACAAAACGTAAAATTTGACTAGCTGTAAATAAACGTGGAGAGAATACGACATCAATGCCTACTTGTTCCATAAGCATAATGTATTCAGGTCGCCCTACACGTACTACAGTCTTAGGGATCCCCATATGCTTACCTACAAGAGCAACTAATAGATTGAGTTTATCATCATCTGTAAGTGCAATAATAACATCACTATCAGCAATTTCTTCTGCTTCTAAGAGATCGAAATCCGTAGCATCCCCATTAATAACAATTGTCTTATCCACAAGGTTTGCTAGCTGTTCACAACGGTCAAAATTCTTTTCAATAACTTTAACCGAAAATCCAGCTTGCTCCAAAAGGACCGTTAAATTTCTACCTAAAAGGCCAGCTCCAATGATAACAGCTCTTTTATAGAATGTATTATGATTATGGAACCAAAGACTTTCTACCTCTTCAACGGCATCTTTCAAGCCTAAAAAGAATACACTATCATCAGGCTGTAGAATACTTTCACCATGAGGAATAATCATTTCACCATAGCGTAAAACACCTACTAGTAAAACACCTTCAGGGAATTGGATTTCTTTTAAAGGTTGTCCTATTAATGGAATATCATCTGTAATCTTAAATTCCATGAGGCGCACAGCGCCTTGACCAAAGTCCTCAACATCAATAGCTGAAGGCGTTTCTAAAATTTGTAAAAGCTCTTGAGCCGTAACCATTTCAGGATTAATGAACAAATCTACGCCTAATTTGGCACGCATCTCATCATCCATATGTTCTGCTACAGTATTATCCCGAACACGAGCAATCGTTGTAGGAACACCTGTCATTTTAGCTACAGCACAGGATAGCATATTTACTTCATCAGAATCGGTAACAGCAATAAACATTCCTACATCTTCCATACCGATTTCATTGAGCAATTGTATATCACTGCCGTTACCTTGAACAAGGCTAACATCTAAGGTATTTTCAAGATTTTGTATGCGTTCTGATGACCGATCGATAACGTACACATCATGATCATCTTGTATCAGGCGTTGTGCCAAGGAATAGCCAACCTTACCAGCACCTACAATGACAATTTTCATCGTCTTTATTCCTCTTCTTGTGATTCATTACTAACAGGAGGTGTCCATTGACGGCCTATTTCAGTTAATAATGTCCAACCATCATCTTGAACAATCTTTTTCTCTTTCATCAAATGCCCTAAAGCACGTTTAAACGCGGCTTTGCTGATGTTAAACTTATCTTTAATCAACATAGCAGAAGATTCATCACTATACGGCATCTTACCACCACGGTTAAGAAGATATTCCATAATAATATCTCCATCAGATATGAGGGCCTTTTCCTTGGTAGGGCGCATGGATACATTGATTCGGCCATCATCACGTTTAAAGGTAACGCGACCTTCAACCATCTCCCCAACCTTTAGTTTTCTCGTCATTTCTGAGCGATGTAAAAAGGCTATCCATCGTTCTGGAGTAATAAAGAATGCCCCATCACTAGTTAAGTTATAAATAGCACCCTTAACTAGTTGTCCTACCTTAGCCTCTGTAGCGGCCTTAGAAGCACGACGCATTTCATCATCTACATCCATAGATACTGCAAATCGACCAGATTTATCAGTATATAGGCGAACCCAAACCTTTTCACCAACTTGAGGACGTCCACGCATCTCAGCATGTGGCATAAAGATACCACGCTCAGTGCCAACCTCAACGAAACAGCCAAAGTTTGTAGTGTTGATTACCTCAACATAGCCAATTTGACCTACCTTCATCGCAGGTAAACGCATAGACGCAGTTAAACGTCCTTTTGGATCGCGATATAAAAATACCTCTACCTCATCACCAATAGCAACTGGAGATGTTTGTTGATCCTTATGAAGCAAAATATCATCATTTGTATTGCCTGTTTGACCATCTAGAAAGGCCCCTTGGTCACTAGTACGCAATACTTTTAATGTGGCAATTGTATTTTCCAACAATTCTGTAGCCATATTATACTCCTTCAAATGGAACTCGAACTGCATCATTCCACAACTCTTCTAAACCGTAGAATTCACGCAATTCATCACCACCAAAGACATGACAAATAACATCGCCAAAATCAAGTAAAATCCATTCCCCTTCACGGTAACCTTCTCTGTGGTTGACTGTCATGCCCAATTCTGCTGCTTTATCTTCCATTTCATCAGCAATACTTTGAGATTGCTTGATATTATTCGCACTAGCAATTAGGAAGTAATCACCTAACATAGATACACCTTCTAAATCGAGGATTTCAATATCTCTACCTTTTTTATCGAAAGCAGCTTGTGCTAATTGTAATACGATTTCTTTAATTTCTTCTTTATTTTTCATACTATTCCCCTTTTACCGTTTTTTACTACTCTCATCACCAGGTTCTGTTGGCTTTGTAATAGTCCCACCATTATGTTCTGATTCAGGCGCAACCTTGGCTGTACTATTAGTTGGAGCTGTTACAAATTGTGTCATTTCATTAGCTGGTAAATTTCCCATCGTAATGCCTACTAATCGTTGTGCTTCCGTAGGATTTACCTTCCAATATGTCATATCTCCTACTAGCTCTTTTTCTCCAGGAAGAATGTAGAAATGGATTTCTTCCTTATTGATTTTGCTAGCATTATACACAAGCTTAATAGCATCTAAAGTAGAAATATTGCTATCATAATGATCCCAAATACGCCAAATATGCCATGCATTTGTTAAGAAGAATGCATTATGCTCTTCTTCTACCCATAGTTTTAAAAAGCGTTCTTGTCGTTGTACACGTGTAAATGTATCATGTTTTGGATCAGAATATCTTAAATAAGCCAATGCTTTATCACTATCTAATGTTTGATAGCCTCGTTGCAAATCGATATCTTTATTTCCGTCTGCATCCACGTGTTCCATATTTTGTTCTACATAGATTTGTTGATTTCCTAATACATCATTCGTTTTTTTGAAAGCATTTTGGTTAACGACAACATAATATGGTATAGAAATATGGAACATATCTTCAATAACAGCTTTTGTTAAATCAATACCACCTTTTTCATAGATGCTATTGAGCATTGTTGCATCAGTCTGATCTCTGTTATCAATTTTACTATTACTAGGGATGCCAATAACATCCATAGTCTTTTGATCTAAATTAATAGACAACAAGAATAAGCTATCACTTTGACTTGGATTATTATCATCAGTACCGACAACAAGAATATATAACGGTTTATCTAAGCCTTTTTGCTCTACAGATACAGTATTACCATCTTGTTTATTTCCATTATCTCCAGATGCATCAGTTGATTCGGTAGTACCTACAATAGCTCTATATGCATAAGATACACCAGTATACAAACCGTATCCTATACCGCCAAGTAATGCTACTAGTACAATAATAGCTAATATAATTCTAGGCCATTTAACAGATGACTTTTGTTGACGTCTTCTTCTTCGACGGCGAGCTCTTGCTCGTTCACGTTCTTCCATATATAAACTCCATTATTTACAAGATTGTAACACATCATTACGACCAAGAATGGTCAAAGGATAAATAGATTGTTTTTGCTCAATAAGATGAATAATAGTGTTATCAAAACCAAGCAATACAGCTTTATCTAAATTTTGATCCGCTACTTTACGCAATTCATCAACACCTGGAAAATCTCGATTAGGTTCTATATAGTCTGCTAAGAATATAACTTTATCTAGTTTAGACATATGTACCTTACCAGTCGTATGAACCCTAATGGCTTCCAAAACCTCATTATCAGATATGGAAAATTCTTGTTTAGCACGAATCATACCGGCTAGTCCATGTAAAAGATTACCATTGCTTAATAATTCTTGATCAGCCTCATAAGATTCAGCACTAACTAGCTTTTGCATTTCCTTCAGCGAAAGCTCCTTTGCGCAATCATGCAACAATGCGGCTAATCTAGCCTTTTCCACATCAACGCCATAAAGCTCAGCTAAATGAGTGGCTGATTCAACAACGCCAAGAGTATGCTTAAAACGTTTTTTACTCAACCATTGACTCACGCTAACTTGTATTTCATCAAATGATAACATCCTTTATTCCTTCCCATAAATATGGTTTTCTTCTATATACTCCACTACACATTTAGGCAACATGTACCGAACAGTTTTTCCAGAACGTAACCGCTCTCGCAAATACGTAGCAGATAATTTCATCTCAGGAACCTCCATAAGATGTATTTTTTCTCGTGCTTTTGGTCCTAAAATATCTAATGTTTCATCAATAGCACTAGATCCATCAGGTCTTGTAGCGCCAATAAAGTGGACCTCATCTAATAATTCCTCAATAAATTTCCACGTTGGCAACGCACGAATTGTATCGGTTCCAGCTATAAAGTAAAATTCAACATTTGGTCCATAGATCACCTTAAAATGTTGAATCGTATCAACTGTATACGAAGGGCCTTCTCGACGCATTTCTACATCAGAAATTTCAAAATTTGGATTATCTGACACAGCCGCTGCTGTCATAGCATATCGATGATGGCTATCTATTACATCATGTTGCTTATGAGGTGGTATCCGTGCTGGCACAAAAATAACCTTCTCAAGGTTAAAACTTTCACAAGCCACTTCAGCAATCATTAGATGCCCTAAATGGATAGGATTAAATGTTCCACCTATGATACCTATACGACGTTTCTCTACCATAATAATGTCACACCCTTAATGACAATGACACAAATAATGATAAATAAGAGCAGTGCTGTTCC
The DNA here is from genome assembly GCF_051549505.1 of Veillonella sp. ZSJB6. NCBI lineage: Bacteria > Bacillati > Bacillota > Negativicutes > Veillonellales > Veillonellaceae > Veillonella > Veillonella sp. ZSJB6. The sequence goes on from NZ_JBPUGE010000001.1 coordinate 502,207, forward strand.
ATAGGATATCCATTCGTATCGACCTTTTGGGGTATGAATATATCTGTAGTATGCCCTTATTAAGTAATATACTGTCTTCACTTTCGAACTTGGCCTTCTCCAAATACAAAGTATTTATATGATGTTAGTGCTTGTAATCCCATTGGCCCACGAGCATGGAGCTTTTGAGTACTAATACCGATTTCAGCACCAAAACCAAATTCAAAACCATCAGTAAAACGCGTTGAAGCATTATGATACACAGTAGAGCAATCTACTAAGTTCATGAATACTCTTGCACGCATCGGTTCATCTGTTACGATAGCCTCAGAGTGATGTGTGGAATAACAATTAACATGATTGATAGCTTCTTCAAGATTTTCAACAATACGTACATTTAAGTCCATATCGTTATATTCGGTATGGAAGGAATCCTCTGTTAAAGGAATTGTATTCTCCATATATTGAGCTACATCTGTATCACCGTGAATGCGAACGCCATATTCTTGTAGAGCCATATCAAGACGTGGTAAAAATTCACCGGCTACCGCTTGGTGTACTAGCAATGTTTCCATAGAGTTACATACAGACGGACGTTGTACCTTTGCATTAATTGCAATTTCTAATGCCATATCGAGATTAGCATATTCATCTATATATGTATGACATACACCACTACCAGTTTCAATAACAGGAATACTACTTTCCTCTACAACACGACGAATGAGTCCAGCTCCACCACGAGGAATGATGACATCAATATATTCACGTTGGTGTAATAATACACCAACCATATCCCGATCTAGAACTTCAACAAGTTGAATAGCATCTGGCGTAATTCCTAAAGATTCTAAGGTATTGCGCATAATAGTTACGATAATTTGGTTGGTATGGAAGGCCTCCTTACCACCTCGCAATATCGTAGCATTTGCAGTTTTTAAACAGAGGACCCCTGCATCAATTGTTACATTTGGACGAGCCTCAAAAATAATACCAATGACACCAAAAGGTACCGCTCTTTTTTCAATAGTCAAACCGTTAGGTCGTGTAATTGTTTCTATAACCGAACCTACTGGACTTTCAAGAGCAGCTACTTGACGAACACCTTCAGCCATTTGAGAAATACGGCTAGGTGTCAATGTTAATCGATCTATCATGGTTTGAGGCACATTATAATCGCCAGATTTATCTAAGTCTAACTTATTAGCGGCCATAATTTCATCGGTTTGTGCTTCTACAGCATCAGCGATTGCTAATAATGCAGAATCTAATGTACCTTGATCAATTTGAGCTAATTCAAAGGATGCCGCTTTAGCTCTTTGACCCATATCTTTACAAATTTCTTCATACTGGTTCATAGTATATCCTCAATGTAATAAAACTAGATTATTACGATGTACTGCTTCATCATAGGTTGTATTAATACCTAAAATTTGAGCTATATCATTTGTATTATGACCTTTTATGGCCTTCATATCTTCGATGCCATAGTTGATAAGTCCACGGCCAATTTCTTTACCATCATGATAAATAGAAATTGTATCACCAGGTCCAAATGACCCATCTACATCAATAATACCAGCTGGTAAAATGCTCGCCCCTTTATCTAATACAGCACGTGCACAACCATCATCAATAGTGATTGACCCTTTCAATCGTTTACCAAAGGCAAGCCAATGATGTTTTCCTGATAGCCCAGCATCATGCGCTTCAAAGAGAGTACCAATTTGTTCACCCTTACATACACGACGAACAGAATCTTCCAATTCACCAGATGTGATTACCATAGGTACGCCAGAGTTTGTAGCCATATGAGCCGCTTTAATTTTAGTATACATACCACCAGTGCCCATGTTAGAACCAGCACCACCTGCAATAGCATAGGTTTCATCAGTAATTTCAGAAACTGTATCTATCAAAGTCGCCTCTGGATGAGTTGCTGGATTAGCTGTATATAAACCTTCAATGTCAGACAAAATGATAAGTAAATCAGCATCTACAATGCCTGCCACAGTAGCAGATAGAGTATCATTATCGCCAATTTTAAACTCTTCAATGGCAACCACGTCATTCTCATTAATAATAGGAATAACATTAAGTTGCAATAACGTATGTAATGTATTACGCAAATTAAGATAACTATGACGCCCAGTACTATCTTCTTTTGTTAAAAGGATTTGACCTACTGTACGACCATATTCACGAAACATACGCTCATACATATGAATGAGAATACCTTGTCCTACTGCTGCTGCAGCTTGTTTTAAGACAAGGTCTCTAGGTTTTTCCTTAAATCCTAAAGGGGCCAGTCCAGCGCCGGTGGCCCCTGAAGAAACAAGGATAACCTCTTTACCTTGGTTAGCCAAATCAGATAATTGACGAACTAATCGTTCAATGCGCTCTAAGTTTAAATGACCATTAGCATAACAAAGCGTACTACTGCCTACTTTAACTACTATTTTTTTTGCGTTGATGATAGTACTGCGCATAGAATAACCTCCTAGGGCTAACAGGTTATGAAGACCCCCATACAATACATGTTAGTAATATGACGATTTATTTAGGTAGAATAATTTTTGGTTCTTTTTTAGCTTTATATAAAACACCGTTAAAACCAATGACTTGTACTAATTCAGCACCAAGCATATCAGCTAACTCTTGGAAAATCGTCTTATCTTCAGGGCTATTATTGTTGTGTAGTTTAACCTTGATTAACTCACGAGCCATTAATGCTGCACGAGCACTATCAATAACACTATTTTCTAAACCATTTTTACCAATTTGAACTACTGGTGGCATTGTTGCTGCCAAAGAACGTAAATACCGTTTTTGTTTTCCTGTCATTATTACTCCTACTCTTGGAATGTAAAGCGTTGATCGCCAATCACAACTTCATCACCGTCTTTACAACCTTTTTCTTTCAATTTAGCATCGAGCTCCATAAAACGCCAAATGCGTTGGAATCTGCGAAGAGATTGATCATCACTTAAGTTTGTCATTGCCACTAAGCGTTCAATACGTTTACCTGTAATATAGAATGCAGCATCATCACCACGTGTAATAACGAATTCCACATCAGGTTTTGCTTCGTATACTACTGTATCATCAGTTGCTTCCGGTTCTGGTTCATAATTTTCTACATAGTAGTAAGCTCGTTCCATAAGCTCTGGTAAACCTTCACCACTTAATGCATTGATAAGGAATACTTCATATCCTTTATCTTCAAAATATTTTTTTGTATCAGGAATTGTTGTATCATCAAAGACCATATCAATCTTATTGAGTGCAACAATTTGTTTTTTATTGGCTAATTTTTCAGAATATTTACGAAGTTCTTCATTAATAGCATCAAAATCAACCTTTGGATCGCGCCCCTCCATACCAGATACATCAAGGACGTGAATTAAAATATTAGTCCGTTCTACATGACGCAAGAAGTTATGCCCTAGGCCAACACCTTCGCTAGCCCCTTCAATAAGGCCTGGAATATCGGCTAATACAAAACTGCGATCTCCAGAGATTGTTACTACCCCAAGTACAGGTGTCAATGTAGTAAAGTGGTAAGCAGCTACCTCTGGTTGAGCTTTAGAAACCTTACGTAAAATACTAGACTTACCAACAGATGGATAGCCTAATAAACCAACATCTGCCAATACTTTAAGCTCTAGTTGCAACCAGAACTCTTCACCAGGTTCACCCTTTTCTGCGAATGTAGGTGCACGGTTAGCACTTGTTTGGAAGCGTGCATTACCACGGCCACCACGACCACCTTTAGCAATAACAAACGTATCACCATCGTTAACGAGGTCACAGAAAATTTTACCTGTTTCTTCTTCTTTAATTACAGTCCCCAATGGAACCGGGATAATCAGTGGCTCAGAACCGCGACCATGCTTGTTGGAGCTTTCACCATTACCACCAGCAGGTGCTTTAAACTGACGTTTATATCTAAAGTCTACAAGAGTATTAATATTCTTATCCGCTTTAAATATAACGTCTGCCCCTTTACCACCATCGCCGCCACTAGGGCCGCCATTTGGCACGTATTTCTCACGGCGGAAGCTAGACATGCCGTCCCCACCGTCACCGGCCTTAACAAAGACACGCGCTCTATCTATAAACATACTTTAACTCCTATGCATTATTGCTGTAATAACTCTAATGCCTTTTTAATTTGAATATCATCTAATGTACTAGATGGATTTACACCTTTTGGTAAATCCAGTTCTACATCAGGTTTAATACCAATTCCGTCAATAACACGATCATTTGGTGTATGGTATTTGGCAATAGTTACCTTAACACCTTCATTATCAAGGCTAGGGTAAATAGTTTGAACTGTACCCTTACCATATGTATTAGTACCTAAAATAGTACCTAGTTTACGGTCTTGAATAGCACCAGCTATAATTTCAGATGCACTAGCAGACCCTTTGTTAACAAGAACTACTAATGGCATAGCTACTTCTGGCCCATTAGACTTATAAACCTCTTTTTTCCCAGCTCTATTTTGTACGGTTACTAATGTTCCTGGAGGCATAATATAATTAGAAATCTTTTCTGTAGTAGATAATAAACCACCAGGATTATCTCGAAGGTCTAAAATTAATTCCTTCATACCTTGAGATTGTAATTCTTTAAATTGTGTTTCGAAATCATCAGCCGTATTTTCTGCAAATTGACTAATCCTAATATATCCAACTGTACTTGTGAGCATTTTGCTTTTAACAGTAGGTAACACAATGGATTCACGAGTAATATCAAAGTGTAATTTTTCACCATTACGCTCTATATCAAGGGCCACAACGGTACCAGCCTCTCCGCGAATTCGAGAGGATGCATCTTCTACAGTAATATCACTTGTAGATTGACCATCGATAGCAATAATATGATCACCAGGTTTTATGCCCGCTTTGAAAGCTGGTTGATCTTCCATAATACTAACTGCATATAAACCTTTATCATCATGACCAAGAACCATGCCTACACCTGCATAAGTGCCAGATGTTTGCATTTTCATGGATTTAAATTCGTCAGCATCTAAATAAATACTATGGGGCTCTCCCAAAGAGCCAATTAAGCCTTTAAGCATACCATCATAAAGGGTCGCTTTAGACATCGGTGTCATAAAGACTTGACTCGCAGCATAGTAGGCTACAAATAGTCTTGGTAATCCCCAGAATGAACCAGATAAGTACCAAAACGTGAGCCACATAATAACGATGCCGGAGCCTATATATTTCAATAGACTCCATAACACCATACGTGTATCAAATTTCATATTATAAATATCCCATAGGATCAACAGGATCCCCACTTATACGAACTTCAAAATGTACATGTGGCCCAGTACTATTACCAGTGCTACCAGCATAAGCAATAACTTGGCCTTTAGATACATCTTGTCCTTCAGAGACAGCAAGTTCAGAATTATGGCCATAAAGGGTGGACATACCATTACCATGGTCGATAACTACGGCGTAACCATAGCCACCCATCCAACCAGACCAAACAACAGTACCTCCATCTGCAGCATGAACTGGTGTACCTTCATCAACACCAATATCAATGCCAGAATGGTAGATAGTTGTACCCCAAATTGGATGTGTACGATAACCATATGGTGAAGTAATTTCACCACTTACAGGCCAACCAAGTTGACCAGACCCTTGTACCCAAGAGTAGCTTGGTGCAGACTGTTGAGCCGCAGCTGCCGCCGCTGCTTCTGCCGCTGCACGAGCCGCCGCACGTTCCGCTTGACGCGCTTTTAAGAGAGCTGTAATTTGAGCGGAAGAAGCATTAAGTTCTTCCACAGCTTGCATTGCTGTAGCACGATCATTTTGTGCCTTCTGAAGAACTACTTCTCGTTCTTTTTTCTTTTGTTCAATTTCAGCTTGTTTTGCTACAGCAGCTTTTTCAAGCTCTACTAACTTAGCTCGAGATTGCTCAAGAGCCTGTTTACGTGCAGCAATTTCAGCACGTTCTTTTTTTATTTCATCGATTAACTTGATATCAGAATCAATGATGCGTTTTAAAATCTCTAATCGATTTGCAAAATCGCTAAAGTCTTTAGAGCCAATGACAACATCTAAATAACTTAGCCGTCCATTGATATAAATATCTCGTACACGCTTATAAAATACGGATTCTCGTCCTTCCAAGCGTTTTTGTGCTTCTGCGAGTAACTTTTCATTAACAGTAATATCATTTTCAACGGCTACACGTTGCTGTTGAATAGATTCTAACTGTTGTTGGGCCTGACGTAATTGCTCTTCAATTTGTCGCAACTGTTCAGATACACTTACAATGACAGTTTCTGCATCCGCTTTGATAGAATTTTGTTGATTAACTTGTTGTTGAATTGAATCTAATTGATTCGTTAAATCCTCATCTTCTGCAACGATGTATAGTGGTGTTCCCAGTACCACCATACCTGTTAAAATTGTTGCTACAAGGCGAGATTTGATTGTGTTGTATTTCATAAACATTACACCTTCATGTATTGTTTTAAAGAAATCGTACTACCAATAGCACCTACTACTATGCCACCACCTAAAATATAGATAGCCACATCATAGAAGAATGGGAACATTGGTACTAATGGGAAGAATGCTAAGGACTCAGAAACTTCCATAGTAATGAAATGGTAAAACTCACCTACACAAAGTACGGCAATTACAGCCCCCACTAAGCCCAACAACATACCTTCGATCAAGAATGGCCAACGAATAAAACCATTGGTTGCACCAACATATTTCATGATGGCAATTTCTTTACGACGGGCGAATACAGTCAAGCGAATTGTATTAGAAATGATAAATAATGTAGCTGCTGCTAAGAATGCGATTAATACAATACCACCAATTCTGATTACTTGAGTAATGCGGAATAGTTCTTCTACAATATCTTGACCATAATGTGTACTTTCAACACCTTGGAATGTAGTGGCTAATTTAGCTGTAGCCTTAACATCACTTGGGTTATCAAAGGTTAATACATAAGAGTTTGGCAATGGATTTACATCACCTAATGCATTTACTAATTGTTGTTGATCACCGAGGCGTGCTTTGAATTCCTTCATAGCTTGCTCTTTATTAACAAACTCTAAATGCTTAAGATTTGGTATAGCTTTAATTTGCTTACCTACCGCCATAATTTGGTCAGTTGTTAACCCATCTTTTAAATAAATACTCAATTGAACTTGGTTTTCTAAACTAGATGCCATGTTATTTAGATTGATAACACCGCAAAGGAATACACCAAGCATAAATAGAGATAAAGCCACTGTAGAAATAGATGCTAACGTCATAAGACCGTTACGCTTCATAGATTTGAGGGCTTCTTTAAAAAAGTATTTCAATGTTCTAGGCTTCATTAATTTCTGCACCTCTCATATTATCACTTTGAACGCGACCATCTTTAAGACGAATAACACGTTTATTTAAATACGAAACAAGATCCATATTATGGGTAACCATAATAACAGTTGTGCCAAAATTATTGATATGCTTAAACAAATCTACAATACCTTTACTTGTATCAGGATCTAGGTTACCAGTCGGCTCATCAGCAATGAGTACAGATGGACGATTTACAATAGCGCGAGCAATAGCAACACGTTGTTGTTCACCACCAGATAGATCCTCTGGTAAATCATTTGCTTTATCAGACAAGCCAACAAGCTCTAGTACATGACTCACCTTTTCCTTAATTACCTTTGGTTTTTCTTCAATTACTTCAAGAGCAAAGGCAATATTTTCTGATACCGTTTTGTTTGGTAATAAACGGAAATCTTGGAATACAACACCAAGTTTTCTACGTAATTTTGGAATTTTACTACGCTTCATACGCGTAACATCAAAATCATCAACAATGACAGTACCAGAATCAGGTACCACTTCATGAGTTAACAATTTAAATAGAGTTGATTTCCCTGCACCGCTGTGACCACAAATGAGGACAAATTCGCCCTCATTTATAGTTAAACACACATCGTCTAATGCAACAGAACCATTATCATAGACTTTACTAACATTCTTAAATTCAATCATGGGATCCCCTTTGATTATTTACGAGTGATTACACGTTTTACTGCTTCTACAATGTCTTTTGCTGTCAAACCATATTTAGCCATCAATTCTTTTGGTGTACCACTCTCCCCAAATGTATCTTGGACACCAACGAATTCCATAGGAACAGGCTTATTAGCCACAACAACTTCAGACACAGCAGAACCAAGACCACCAATGATATTATGTTCTTCTGCTGTTACAATAGCACCTGTTTCAGTAGCTGCTTTTACAATTGCCTCTGCATCGATAGGCTTAATAGAAGCCATATTGATAACCCGAGCAGACACATTAGATTCAGCTAATGTTTTAGCCGCCTCAACAGCAGGTCCAACCAAGGCACCACAAGCGATGATAGTTACATCAGAACCGTCTACTAATGTAGTAGATTTACCAGGTACGAATGTATAACCTTCCGCAGTTACATCATCTACACCAGCACGGCCTAAACGAACATATACAGGACCTTCATAAGATGCAGCCCATTCAACTACTGCTTCTGTTTCACGTTCATCAGCAGGTACTACTACAGTCATATTAGGTAAAGTACGCATACAAGAGATATCTTCCAAGCTTTGATGTGTAGCACCATCTTCACCTACGGTAATACCAGCATGTGTAGCACATACTTTTACATTCAATTTTGGATAACATACAGCATTCCGAATTTGTTCAAATGCACGACCTGTTGCAAACATAGCAAAGGAAGAAACAAATGGAATTTTGCCTGCTGCTGCAAGTCCGGCACCAACAGAAATCAAGTTTTGTTCTGCAATACCTACATTAAAGAATCGATCAGGGCAGACATTTTTAAATGTATCAGTTTTAGTAGATTTAGATAAATCTGCATCTAATACGATAATATTTGTATTTTCTTTACCAATGCGAGCTAACGCATTACCATATGCTTCACGTGTTGCTTTACCCATTATTGTACCCCCATAATTTCATTAACAAAGGTTTCACCTTGCTCTGCACTAGGTGCTTTACCATGCCAACCTGCTTGGCCTTCCATTTCAGCTACGCCTTTACCTTTTACAGTATGCATTACGATACAAGTTGGACCTTCTGTGAAAGCTTTAGCAGATTCAATAGCATTATGAAGTTCATCAAGATCATGACCATTGACTTCAATAACATTCCAATTGAATGCTTTAAATTTCTCAGGAATTGGCAATGGAGAAAGTACTTTAGTAATATCACCATCGATTTGAAGGCCATTAAAATCAACAAAAGCAGTCAAATTATTGAGTTTATAATGACCACCGAACATTGCTGCTTCCCATACTTGACCTTCTTCAAGCTCGCCATCACCTAAAATGGAGTAAACGCGATAATCAGCATTGTCAATTTTGCCTGCCAATGCCATACCACATGCGGCAGAAATGCCTTGGCCTAAGGAACCTGTAGACATATCTACGCCAGGAGTATGTTTCATATCAGGATGGCCTTGTAACATATGGTCAATTTTACGTAAATTCAAAAGTTCTTCTTTAGGGAAATAACCTTTTTCAGCCAATGTAGCATATAAAGCAGGAGCTGCATGACCTTTAGAAAGGACAAAACGATCTCTATTTGGAGCTTTTGGATTTGCTGGATCTACATTCATTTCTACATAGTACAACAAGGCCATCACATCAGCGATAGATAAAGAACCACCTGGGTGACCGGATTTTGCTGCCGTTACAGACTGAACAATACTAACGCGAATAGCTTTTGCCTTCTCTTGAACTAGTTGTTTAACATCTTGTGTTAATGTAGCCATAGAGACCTCACTTTCTGGATTGGATCCAATATATTAATAATCTTTAAGTAATGAAATAGCGATTTCTGCATTGCGTTGAGAGTTTAAACGCAATGCTTCAATACGATCATAAGAGGATTGATACTCTTCTCTGGAATTTAAGAGCTTATGACATCGCTGATATAGCGCCTCTTCTCTAAGATGTGTCATTGTTCCTATTGGTTCCTGACCAATCATATGTAAGAAGCTTGTAATTTTAGGATCGTAGGAAATACCAATAACAGGTTTCCCCATTAAAGAGCTAAATACTAGAGCATGAAGACGTATACCAATCATTAGATCCACATTCCCCGATAAGGATACTTGTTCCTCTGTAGAGAATGGGCCTTCAAGAACAATAGCCCCCTTTGGCATATAACTAGCGATAATTTTAGCTTCTTTTGTATCCTCTGGATGAGACATAGGAATAAAAATAATTTCTACCTCATCTTGCTCTTGTAATCGGCTCAACACATTGGCTAATGATTCACGATATTCTGTATCATCTTTCCAACTACGAACAGCAACACCAATTCGTTTTGGATTCTCTATAGATTTAGGTAGTTTAGATGTATAGCCTTCTAAAATACGTTTACCAATAGACAAATCTGCCGGTTGCATAGCCAAAACAGCATCAGCTGTAACCTCTACATCTTCAATTCCTAAGGACTCTAATTCAGATTTTGAAATAGAATCACGAACTGTAATGGTATCCACAAATCGCAATATAAAGCTAACAGCTCTTCGTGTAGAGGGACGATTTAAAGGCCCAATACCTTGAGAGTAAAGCATTACCTTTTTTCCCATCATTTTAGCTAAAGCCATAATACTTAAATAGTAATATGTATTACGAATACTTGTAGCATCTTGTAAAAGACTGCCTCCACCACTGATCACTAAATCAGAATTGGCAATTGCCTTTAAAATACCAAATGCGGAAAATGTCCCCACTGCATGAATGTTATGTTTTTTGCTTGTCTCTGTAGGATTACCAGAAATAACCGTAATATGCGCATCTGCTTCCTCTTTGCGAATGGCATCGATAATGGCACAAAGCATTGCTTCATCGCCAGCATTACCAAAACCATAATAACCAGAGATAACAATATTACTCATGGTCAACCTCCCGCGCTTGGAACCATTGTGTTACATACATCATGAAACGTACAGCAATGATAAGAAGCAAACCTAAGAGAGCACCAATTAATAAACCATCATATCCACGCATAATAGACATGAATACAGGAGTTCTAATATGACAGAATGTTTCAACCATTGAAGCTATGCCGATAACACCTGCAATAGTTAATAAGAAATGGATTACTGTAGGCCATTTACGTAAGAATGCAAACGTAGCCAACATTAATGCTGGGTGACCAATAATGAACTCTTTTTCTCTAGGTCTTGCATACAATGTATTTTCAAGGAAACGACGAAGCATAAGTTCAAATCCTGGTACAGGAACACCTGCTGTATGACCACTGCGGCCAACAAATACCCATGCCACGCCACCAAGAGCAGCCATTACAAAGAATACGTAAAATTTAACATCCATTGTTAAGAATTCAACTACAAATTTCTTTGCTTCTTCTTTAGAGTTAATCATACGACCTTTCCACAAAGGGAAACGTTGTAAGTACGCGATGATCACCAATACAATTGGAAGTACAAATGTTAACTTAACACCTCTAAAGATAGCAAATTCCATAAAGAATTTCGTATTTCCTAATAAAGATGCAATATACATACCGCCAATAGCCGCAAATAATGCAGCAATTACGAGATAAAGCACTGCTAATACGGTAGATTTAATAGCACCTAATGGACGAGCTCCATCATAACGACGCCATTCCTCCATCAAGCGAATCATGGCACCTACAGGAGCCATAATAGCACTAGATAAAGCCCAGATTTGAGTAATCAATGTACCACTTGTAATGATGAATAATACTACAGATACAAGGGAAATGCCAAAGAATGCTACCAATTGTGTATGTTTACGCATTGGAACTAACATTTGAGCAACATAAACGAATAGCGCAATAGCACCAATCATTGTGATGACTACTAATAAAGGATTTGGCGTATAAGGAGGATAAATATCAGCAGGACCGAATTCATAACCTTTAGTAGATAATTTTTCAGTGGTCATCCCAATATAGTTAATAGTTGTTTGTAATACTGTTTCATTGTTTACACCTGTTTCATACATAGGGAATAAGTTAAAACGAATATTACGTTCAATATCACTAATATAGAATCGTTGAGCTGCTTCTTCTGGAGTGATTTTCTTTAATTCATCCTTAGCAATTGTATATACACGGCCCACACTATAATTATCTTTAGCAGCCATTTCCAAGAAACCTTGTTGTGGCTCATATTGAAGTTGGTTAACGGCTTCAATACCAACTAGAGGAATATGATTCTTATGTAATAGTTCTAATGTTTCATCCGTTAAATTAGGAGCTCCTAGGGCCTCTTTACCAGCAAAGATCATGCCTGTTACATGTGGAATTCCTTCAAGACGCTTAAACACATATTGGAGGTCATCTGATGTTACATTTCTGTAGTTTGTAGGACGAACTATAACATTAAATCCACGATTAGCAACTTCTTGAGCTTGTAGCTTAGAAATACCAAGATTCATTTTTAGATAGCTATCTGCAGTAGCACCATATAATTCAAGGACTGGACCAATACTAGTATTAAGCTCTTTAACTTTATCCTTACCAATACGATGATATAAGTCTTCACGAATTTCTTTATAATAGCCTTCTTTACCTGAAATTAATGCTACATAGGTTGCACCATTTTTAACGGATGCCCCATTAATACGGACTGCATCCATCTCTTCGGAGCTTAATACCTTAACCTGACCTGCATCTTTAGCTTTTTCTAAGGTACGATCATAAATGGCAAATGCTGTTACACCTGCATTACGAAGTGCATCAAAAGCCTCTTGTTGACTGCGCTTTTCAAAGGCATTAGCTCTTAGAACAGCATCATAATCTACGATATTTTCAATATGATTTTGAGATTTTTCAATCTGATGGCGTTCAAATACCAAATATAAAGAGGATACAAGTCCCACGATAATACAGAGTATTAGAATCCAAGAGTACTTACTTTTTTGTGTATTCCGATGATTCACGATAAATCCTTTCTAGTTAAGTACAGGTTTAACTTTGATGTGAATTTCACCATTATCAACAGTTAAGCTTTCAGCTTTCACAGGAATTGGGAAGTTATTAAAGTTATAAACTTCTGTAGCCTCTAATACATTAGATGTCAAACCTGGGATAGTAGCACCATTAATGGTGAACTTTTTAGGTGCAAATAGTAAAGTATTATCCTTTAATTCTAAGTTGCCATCTAATTTAACAGAACCTTTAAATACCATACCAACATTCATGTTACCAGTTAAGCTGATGTTATCTTTATTGATGTTTACTTTTACATCTTGAATTTCACTACCAGCTTGAGTGCTTAAGAATTTAGCCAAATCTTCATTAGTTACAGTACCTTCGATACTAGAACTACCTACACTTACTACATCAATTTCTTGGCTAGCCAATAATGAAATTGGATTTACAAGAATTTGTGTTGCATCATAATTGAAGTTTGCAAAGTTTAATTTACCAAGTTTTACATCATCTAAAGAACCATATACATGATCAGCTTCACCATAGAGTAATTTAAATCCTGGTTGAGACTCAACATTTACCGTTTGAGCAGATGGTTTTAGTGAATCATTTAACTGTTTTTCAATACGGGAACTAATATAAGAAGGTAATAAAAATTGAGTTGCTGCTGCTAAAGCAATAATCAGCACTAATAGGAATAGTAAAAACTTTTTCATAAGAACTCCTAAATTGTTAAATTCGCTTCTTTTTTCAAGAAACCTTCCATAAATTGATCTAAATTACCATCCATAACGGATTGTACATTCCCTGTTTCAACCCCTGTGCGATGATCCTTAACGAGATTATATGGGTGGAATACATACGACCGAATTTGACTACCCCATTCAATCGCTTGATAGGTACCACCAATTTGCTCTTTAAGTTCTGCTTGTTTTTCTAATTCTAATTCAAATAATTTGGCGCGCAATAATCGTAATGCTTGTTCCCTATTTTGCATTTGAGAACGTTGAGTTTGACACTGTACTACGATACCTGTTGGTCTATGCGTCATACGTACAGCAGAATCAGTTTTATTAATATGCTGACCACCAGCACCGCTAGCTCTATATGTATCTACTTGTACATCTTTCATATCAATATTAATTTCTACTGTATCATCAATTTCCGGCATTACATCAACAGCAGCAAAGGATGTATGACGACGTGCAGCAGCATCAAATGGTGAAATACGTACTAGACGATGTACACCTTTTTCAGATTTCAAATAACCAAAAGCATTTTCACCTTTAATTAAAAATGTAGCAGATTTTGTGCCCGCCTCATCACCTGGTTGTTCATCCATCAATTCAATAGAGAATCCTGCTTTTTCAGCCCAACGCAAGTACATGCGAATTAGCATGGAACACCAATCTTGTGCCTCTGTGCCACCTGCACCGGCATGGAATGTTAAAATCGCATTATTAGCATCATATTCACCACTAAGCAATAAAAGAACTTCTTGTTTCTCTACAGTTTCTTCTATTTGTTGAACATAATCCTTGATTTCACCTTCTAGAGAACAATCATCTTCCTCTATTGCCATCTCAAGCATTACATTAGCATCTTCAATATCACTAACAAGTTGTTTATAGCTTTCTACAGCATTTTTCAATTGTGTGGCTTCTTGAGAAATCTCACGAGCCTTGTCTGGGTCATCCCAAAATGTAGGGTCGCTCATTTGCACATCAAGTGTAAAGATTCGATCTTCTTTCTGAGCGATGTTAAAGTGAATCCCTCATTCCATAAATACGTTCTTCTAGATTAGAAATAATAGGTTTTAAATCTTCTAACAATTTATGTTCACCACCTTTAACTTATTAGCTTATTACATCGATAAACTATCACCTTAATAAAATAGAAAAATGGCCGTTGCCCAGAAGGAAATCCCATTGAGCAACGTGCCATTCACAAATCTTAATCTATGTTTTGTGGCTCCAACACATCTTCATGATGGGGTTGTGCACCTTCTAAGTGGTCAACTGGTTCTTCAATTTCTTGAATCAATTGTGCACGAATTTTGTACAACGCCATGATTGTTTCATCTTGGATAGCAGCAATCATGTTTTGGAACATATCAAAGGCTTCAAATTTATATTCCACCAATGGATTTTTTTGGCCATATGCACGAAGGCCGATACCTTCACGCAACATATCCATATTATCCAAATGTTCCATCCATTTGTTATCAACAACGCGCAACATAATAGCCTTTTCAAGTTGGCCAAACATAGCATCACCAAGCATATCAACGCGATCTTGGTACTCAGCATGAGCAATTTCAAGCAAGCGTTCTAATAATTCTTGACGACTATATTCTTCCATATCTTGAGGAGTCATAATATCTTCGGTTAAGAAATATTGACTCAAGTGCTTGTAGAGACCTTCGTAATCCCATTCTTCTGGATATAATTTTTCATCTGCATAAGCATCTACAGATTCAGTAACAAGTTTATCAATCATTTCATTGATTGTGTCACGTAAGGACTCATTACGTAAAATACGACGGCGTTGTTCGTATAATACTTCACGTTGTTGATTCATAACATCATCATACTCGAGTACATATTTACGAATATTGTAGTTATGATCTTCTACTTTCTTTTGAGCACGTTCAATAGATTTAGTAATCAAAGAATGCTCAATAGGTTCATCCTCTTCCATGCCAAGTTTATCCATGATGCCTGTAATATTGTCAGCACCAAAGATACGCATCAAATCATCTTCTAAGGATAAGAAGAATTGAGAGGAACCTGGGTCACCTTGACGACCAGCACGACCACGCAACTGATTATCGATACGGCGACTTTCATGACGTTCAGTACCTAGGATAGCTAAGCCACCTAATTCAGGTACACCTTCACCTAATGTAATATCAGTACCACGACCAGCCATGTTTGTAGCAATTGTTACCATGCCCATTTGACCAGCATTGGCAACAATTTCAGCTTCTTTTTCATGATGTTTTGCATTCAATACTTTATGTGGTACGCCTGCACGTAATAACATATCTGAAAGCTCTTCAGATTGTGTAATAGATGTAGTACCAATCAAAATAGGTTGACCAGTTTGATGTCGTTCTACAGCATTACGTACTACGGCACGATATTTAGCAGCCTTAGTTTTAAAGATTTGATCTGGCAAATCTACACGGGCTAATGGTTTATTTGGAGGAATAGGCAATACTTCCAAACCGTAAATATCGATGAATTCTTTTTCCTCAGTCTTAGCTGTACCAGTCATACCAGCAAGCTTTTTATACATACGGAAATAGTTTTGGAATGTAATAGAAGCCAATGTTTGACTTTCACGTTCAACCTTCAAGCCTTCTTTAGCTTCGATAGCTTGATGTAAGCCATCAGAATAACGACGACCAAACATCAAACGACCTGTAAATTCATCGACGATAACAACTTCACCATCTTTAACTACGTAATCAGTATCGCGATGCATCATAGCATAAGCACGTAAAGATGCACCAAGTAGATGGTTTAACTCGATGTTTTCTGCATCATACAAGTTTTCAACACCAAGCATTTTTTCGACTTTTGCGATACCAGAATCAGTAGGTGCAATAGTCTTTTGTTTTTCATCAATTGTATAATCTTCATCTTTTACAAGATGAGGAACAATTTTAGCTAACTTGTAGTAATTATCTGTGGAACGTTGACCAGGACCAGAAATAATTAATGGAGTTCTCGCTTCATCGATAAGAATAGAGTCAACTTCATCGACAATTGCGTAATTCAATGGACGTTGTACCATTTGAGATACATCAGATACCATGTTATCGCGCAAATAATCAAAACCAAACTCATTATTTGTACCATATGTAATATCACATGCATATGCTTCTTTACGTTGGTTATAATCGAGATTAGCCACAATAAGACCTGTAGAAAGGCCTAAGAAGTTATATAAACGACCCATTTGTTCACTATCGCGAGTAGCCAAATAATCATTTACTGTAACAACATGTACGCCGTTACCTGTCAATGCATTTAGATATACTGGCAATGTAGCAACTAATGTTTTACCTTCGCCAGTACGCATTTCTGCGATATTACCTCTATGAAGGCAAATACCACCGATCAACTGCACATCAAAATGACGCATGCCTAACACACGTTTAGATGCTTCGCGAACTACAGCAAATGCTTCTGGCAAAATGTCGTCTAACGTTTCCCCTTTTTGCAAACGACGTTTAAACTCATCGGTTTTTGCTACTAAGTTAGCATCACTTAATTTAACATAATTCGGTTCAATTTCATTAATATGATCAGCAATAGCACGCATTTTTTTAATTTCTTTTGCGTTATTATTGCCTAATAGCCTTTGTAAAAAGCTTAACAAACAAATCACTCCTCTATAGGACATCTTACATTATTTTATCTAATTTATTATAACGAAAATGCCTTGAATAGTCAAAGAATTCAAGGCATTTCACGATTATTTATAGCATTTTATAAAAAAGGTGGATGACTCAAAATGGTCATCCACCTTGATATAATAATCGGCTGATTTAAAAAGTAGAAAGGAGTTAGGATTATTGTCAGCCGATATTATAGGTTATTGTAATTCTGGTTCAATCAAACCATAGAATCCATCATGTCTACGATATACTACGTTCATTGCTTCTGTTTCAGCATTGAAGAACATAAAGAAGTCATGGCCAATAAGATTCATTTGTAAGATAGCTTCTTCTACATCCATAGGACGTACTGCAAAGTGTTTCCGTTTTACAACTTCGATAGTTTCCTCTTCTACAGGAGCTGCTAAAGCTTCAGGATGGAAAGCTTCTTGTTTTTTGAAGCGTTTTGCTAAACGAGTTTTATGTTTATGGATTTGACGTACGATCTTGTCTATTACTAAATCAATAGCTGCATACATATCATCGTTTGTTTCTACACCGCGAAGAACGATCTTATCAACGAAGCATGTAAGTTCAACAGTAGATTTATCTTTAACAACGGATAAAACCGCTTGTGCATCTAACTCATCATCGAAGTAACGAGTTAATTTGCTCAATCTTTTTTCGATGTATGCTCTTAGAGCATCTGTCACTTCAATGTTTTTACCTCTGATTGCTACTTTCATAAGTCAACACCCTTTCTAAAAATCATCCACGAGATACGAGTGTGTAGTAATTTTTTACTTATCTCTCGTGTTATATTTAGTATTTCTACATCAAGGTATAAAACTCCTCTTTTTTTCAAAAGAATTTTTATATTTTTTGCAGAATTATAAATATTATTTCCAGTAACAATCGAAAAACTCCAATATCATGCGATATCGGAGTTTCTTTATATGTTGCTTTTATGTATTTTTTGGTATGTTATTACGCTTTTACAACGTTAGCAGCTTGAGGGCCACGGTTACCATCAACGATATCAAACTCTACATTTTGACCTTCTGTCAAAGATTTGAAGCCTTCGTCTTGGATCGCAGAGTAATGTACGAATACATCGCTACCGTCTTCACGTTCAATAAAACCATAACCTTTTTCTGCGCTAAACCATTTTACTTTACCTAACATGGTAACATCCTCCTAAAAATATATATATTGTCTTACTGTCTTGCACTACACTTGTATCATAACACAGCATGTATAAAATATCAAACAATAATATTAACACTTTTAATGAATATACAAATATGTCTTATTGATAATTCATCCCCTAAAAACTACTTTAAAACCTTTATTTATCTATATTATAAATATTTCCGAACAGCACATTAAATTATTACATAATTTTATAATCATAAAAATATATGAATTAAAAATTATTACTCCAAAATATATATGTATAAAATATTTATATATCACAAATATTTATAGCAATAATCGTATTTTATAGATTAAGAAAAGCCTAAAAGCGCTTATTTACAAGGGTTGAACAGATACGGATAAAATAAGTCATCAAATATATTAATAGATATAAATCGATTCATATATTAAGAAATTTAATATCTACAAATTTGGTTATCTTTAAAAATACAAAAAAAAGGAAGCAAACTCTGAATTTCAGAACTTACTTCCTTTTATGTTAGAAAATATTATTATAAAATTTTCGACAAGAACAATTTTGTTCGCTCATTTGTTGGAGCATCAAATACCTTTTCAGGAGTATCATCTTCTAAGATTAATCCACCATCAACGAATAATACGCGGTCAGCTACTTCTTTAGCAAAGCCCATTTCATGAGTAACAATAACCATCGTCATCCCTTCTTCTGCGAGAGACTTCATTACATCTAGAACCTCACGAACCATTTCTGGATCGAGTGCAGATGTAGGTTCATCAAATAGCATAACTTTTGGTTTCATCGCTAGGGCACGGGCAATAGCAACACGTTGCTTTTGACCACCAGATAAGGAATCAGGATATGCATTAGCTTTATCTCCTAACCCAACGCGATCAAGTAAAGCTTGTCCGATTTTCTTAGCTTCATCACTAGAAGTTTTACGAACCTTAGTTTGAGCTAATGTTAAATTTTCCATTACAGTCATATGTGGGAAAAGATTAAAGTTTTGGAATACCATCCCTACTTCAGCACGAACTTCATTGAGTTTAGACTTATCAGAAAGATCCATACCATCTACAATTACCTTACCAGATGTAGGCTCTTCTAAGTAGTTCATAGTACGCAATACTGTACTTTTACCAGAACCAGATGGACCAATTATAACGACAACTTGACCTTTTTCTATATGTAAATCAATGCCCTTTAATACTTCATTTTTACCAAAGGATTTATGTACATTTTCTAATTTAATCATTTAATGCTATATTTCCTTTCAAGGTAACCAACTAATTGTGAAATTGTTACTGTCATAATAAGGTAAATAACAGCAACTGTACCCCAGATTTCAAAGGATGCATACGTTTTAGCAATGATTAATTGACCACGACGTGTCAATTCTTCGAAACCAATTACAGAAACCAATGAGGAGTCTTTCAACATAGCAATAAATTCATTACCCAATGGTGGGATAATTGCTTTGAAAGCTTGAGGCATGATGATATAACGCATAGTTTGACCCCAAGTTAAACCAAGAGATCGACCTGCTTCCATTTGACCTTTATCGATAGACTGGATACCAGCACGGAAGATCTCAGACACATATGCACCAGAGTTAATACTACATGCGGTAACAGCTGCAATAAATGGATCAATACGTTGTCCTGTAATCATTGGCAAAGCAAAATAAATCAAGAAGATTTGTACCAATAACGGTGTACCACGAATGATATCTACATAACATTTTGCTAATAATCTAACTACAGTAAATTTAGATAAATTTGCTAAGGCTACTAATAAACCGATAAAGAAACCACAGCCAACAGACATAGCTGTAATTTCTACGGTTACAAGTGCACCTTGTAATAAGAGCGGTAAATTATCCGCAATTAACCCCCAATTAAAACTCATGATCTCTCCTATTATTTAAATTCTACCACTACTGGCATATCAGCAGGTGCATCTACATTAAACCATTTTTTATATAATGTATTAAATTCACCATCAGCCTTCATATCTGCAATTGCTTTATTGATTTGTTCTTGTAAATCTTTATTATCTTTATTAATTGCTAAGCCCAAATATTCTTTTGTATTTGGATATGCCATAAATTTAATATGTTGATCTGGATGTTTAGTACTGTAATATTGAGCCACTGGCAAATCAATAACAGTTGCATCAGCACCACCATTTTGTAATTCTAACAAAGCTTCATTACTATGGTCAAACTCTTTTACAGTAGTACCTTCGATTTTATGGGCTAAATCTGCACCAGTAGTACCTAGTTGAGCAGCAATTTTCTTGCCTTTAAGATCGTCAAGAGATGTGATATTTGCGCCATCTTTATATACTACAGCAAGGGCATTTTCATAATATGGAGAAGAGAATAATACCTTTTCACTTCTAGCTTTGGTAATCGTCATACCAGATGCAGCTACATCAATATCATGTGTATTTAAAGCTGGAATCAAAGCATCAAAAGCAACATTCTTAAGCTCTACATCTTTATTGATACGTTTACCAATGGCACGAATTAAATCAATATCAAAGCCTGTGTAGTCTTGAGTTTTTTCATCTTTAAATTCAAATGGTACAAATGTGGCATTAGTACCAACAATGAGTTTATTAGAAGTTGTTTGTGTAGAAGATCCACAACCGCCAATTACAGTACCGGCCATTACTAACATACAACCACCAATGATTAATTTTTTTAACTTGCTATTTAACATCGAATCATCCTCATTTACTAAACTAACTATTTTTATTCCACTAGTATACCACTTAGTATAATTATGTCAATAATTTTGTATAGAATCATCCTAAATATCAATTAATCACTATATTTATATTTTATTTTTATACACTGATTGTATATTTATAACAATAATGTATAAAAACTTTCCCATAAGAATCGGTATTTTCACCATTTTTAAATATACAGATGTATAAAAAGAAAAAAGCACATGAGAAAAGCCTCATGTGCCCGCATACGGCTGACCTGGTCTTTGCCCCCACACTCGCCTGCTGGAGGGTTCGCTCATAAGTCCGAGACTCCCCACTACTACCCCTCTCGGTTTTACCGGCAGGACTTACACCTAAGCCGCACCATGCTCACAACCTCTTGGGTTGCTTATGTGGATCGTTTCGCCTGCGACTGGCATCGACTTTCAACCACAGACCCGTATAGACGTATTATAAAGAATAACAGTATACATGTCTAGATTTATAATTATATATACATTCTTAAAATTAATAAGACGTACCTATTAAATTATATTTCCGAACATAGCATCGTTCAGTTCTCATTGAAATGAGAATAAATTTTGCAACCCCTTTTTTGGTATGTATAGAAAATTGTCATAGAAAACCTAAAATATTCTTCATATTATTTTAATATTTATAAAATTAGTTTTTCTAGGTACTATATTTAGTACATTCCTAAAATGTCAATTATTTTTAGTATGCCAAATATGAATACAACATGTATAATAGAACATACGTATCATACACAAAATATTATTTATGGTGTATAATTTGTATACTATTAAATAAGAACGGCCTAAAGTTGTACGATATGAACATAAGTACGAGGGGTTGTACCATATGTTCTACATGTTAGTTAAAGGGGTTTATTATGTTTATGTTATCATTAATGCAACCATCTGGGTTGTACGAACTGGAGAAGGACAGTTTAGAAGCCATTAGCGCTCAGCTCTTGCAGATGATACAAATGAAAAGCTATCATCTGTACACTCATTCTATCCAAGTTTCAAACTATGCAGTTAGTATTGCTGCTAAAATGGGTTTACCGTTAAATGAAATTGAACAAATTCGCCATGCAGCATTACTTCATGACGTAGGACTATTAATGGTACCTAATGCATTAATCCAAAAATCTCCATATCTTAATAAACAAGAAATGTCCAAGTATAAGCAACATGCTGCAAGTGGTGCGAATATGATCGAAAACTACCCTTGCTGCCAACAAATCTTGCCTTATATTCGTTACCATCATGAAAAATGGGATGGCTCTGGTTACCCTAAACATTTGCGTGGTGCTAATATCCCATTAGGAGCTAGAATCATTGCTGTTGCAGATTATTATGATACAACAGTTAATCCTTCTACAGAATTTTGGGCAAAAACAAAAGCTAAAGCTAAAGAAGAACTCTTTAGTGCATCCGGCTCTCTCTTTGATCCAGATGTAGTAAAAGCATTTATCGATGTGCTAGGCTAATATAATGATTAAGCGTTCACCATTCGGTGAACGCTTTTTTTGTAATAATTAAAAGCTACCGCTAGCTAGTGTTAAAGCATCGAGTCTACTAGGATTATATGACCTAAGAACCTTAGCTACGGCTTCGATTGTTGCTCCTGTAGTATAAATGTCATCTACAATTAAAATACGCTTTGTGGAAAAATCAGTGTCTTTATACTCTGCGTTGATTACAAAAGCATTATCTATATTTTGATGTCGTTCTTTATGTGTTAAGGACCACATATCACTAGAAGTTTCAAACTTATATATACAATCTAGCCATACAAAATATGGCTTATCTATGTTCTCTAACGAGTATGCCCAATTCTTAAAAAATAAATCAACCTGATTATAGCCTCTCTTTTTCTTCTTAGTCTCACTTGAAGGTACGGGAACTATATAATCATATACCGTTTTACAATTGCCATTTAGAATATTAAACTCATCATATTTCATGTAAAAGTTGTACGATGCTAAAAAAGGAGCAGCCCCCTTGGACTGCTCCTTTTTTTCATTAAATTTTACATCGTAAATCATAGACTTTAGACCACCACAATAGTCTGCTAGCACACATACATCATCTACATAATGTAAAAATTTATGTGGTACATGACGAATATGTAATAGATCATTAAAACAAGTTTCACACCAATCCCCTTGTGTTGCTACAGAGGCACCACAATGAGGACATACAGGTGGAAATAGGAAATCCCAAAGACTCATTACGAATCACATCTCCCTTGTAGTCTTTCTTTAAACAATGTATATCGTTCATCTGCATTTACAGTACGTACAGCACGTTCTATAGCGCTTGTAGTACCCACAATGATAACCTTCCGTTTTGCTCTTGTAACAGCTGTATACAACAAATTACGCTGCAACATACCACCATAACGTGGTACAAATGGAATGATAACTACACCATACTCGCTACCTTGACTCTTATGAACTGTAATCGCATAAGCAGGCATAATCATATGAGCTTCATCAATAGGTAGACGAACCTCTTTATGGATAAATCGGATACAAATATCGCTTCGTGTAATGGCGTAAATGACACCAATTTCACCATTAAAGACCTCTAACTCATAATCGTTAAGAATTTGAATAACCTTATCGCCAACGCGATAGGTAATACCATTTACACGAGCCTCCCCTTTTAAGCTATCCGGTGGATTAACAGCTTGTTGTACATATTGAGAAATTAATGTACTACCTGCTTCACCACGGCGCATAGGAGAAATGATTTGAATGTCTAGTTCATCATCTACATGCTCTTGTTCTCGTTTATACACATCAATGATGGCTTTCATCATCATGTCATAAGACTTAACAGGTATAAAAGAAAACTCTTCACTTACGCTGTCCAAATTTGGCATTTCACCACGGTTAATAGCATAGGCGCTTTCAACAATAGTATTACCAGAACTTTGACGATAAATCTGGTTGAGCCGTGTATAAGGAACACAATCACTATCGAGTAAGTCTTTTAATACAAAACCAGCCCCAATAGGTGGTAGTTGATCAACGTCACCAACGATAATGACATGGGCTTCCTTTGGAATGGCCGCCATTAAGGAATAGAACAAGCGTACATTAAGCATAGATGCTTCATCAATGATGATAACATCTATATCTAATGGATCATCTTCATTCTTAGTAAAGTCATAGGAATCACTGCCTTGAACAGGTACTAGCAATCTATGAATCGTAGTAGCTTGAAATTCTGTAGCCTCTGTAAGTCGTTTCGCAGCACGTCCCGTAGGAGCGCAAAGAATAATGCGCCCTAGTCCACCAAGTTGGAAGCCTTTTACTAAAGCCTTAATAATCGTCGTTTTACCAGTACCAGGGCCACCAGTTATAAGGGAAAACTTTTCAAAGAAGGATAGCTGTATAGCTTCTTTTTGAGCATCCCCAAATGTAATATGATTATCAGCTTCAAACTTTTCTATAAAACTAGGAATATCTAGAGAAATTGGATCAGCCTCTAATAAGAAATCTTTTGTATAATGAACGCTCTCTACTTCAGACACATACATTTCTGGAGGGTAGATATATAAGATATCTTCATAATACGTACTATATAAAGCACCTTGCTCTAAAAGGCTTTCAATAAAATTAGCAATATCATCTACATCAGTTTGTAATAGATCGTCTAAACGACCGATAAGTTGATCGACAGGCAAACACGTATGCCCTTGATTATCCAAACTGCGTAGAATCCATTCTAATCCCGCTTCTAAACGACGCGTATCACTACCTGTAATCCCCAAGTGTTCTGCTAGCGTATCAGCGGTGCCAAAAAGCATATCTGGAGCCACACGTAACAAGGTATACGGATTATCCTCTATAACAGCAACAGACTGAACACCATAATAGGTGTATACGGTACGACTCCATTTAGAAGAAATATGATGGCTTTCAAAAAAGTGATTTAAATCGGATAAAATACCTTCACCAAGTAAGGTATTAAATAATTCGTCCTTAACACTTTTACGAAGTCCAGGAACATCCTTAATTTCTTCTGGACGTTCCTCCCGTAAAACTTCTAAAATACGGATACCAAAATACTCAAGGACCTTTTCTACGGACTTTTCACCAAAACCTTTAATACCTAAATTTAATAAATAGGTCTTAGCAGCCCCCATGTTATCAGGTTTAAGTTTTTCTACACTAGTAGCATCAAATTGACGACCATATTTTTCATGTTCTACATAACGGCCTCGAACTTCGATATCTTCTCCTTCTTTAGGAGATTCAAACTTGCCAGTACAAGTAATGTATTCCTCATTATAATCCTTAAGGACAAACACGCAATACGTACGTTGTGTATTCTCATATATAGTTCGGTATACAAATCCTCGTATGGCGTCCATTATTTCTCCGTATTAGGCAAAGCTTCAATAATTTCTTGTACCGCATCGGTAATGCTACCTTCATTACCAATTTTGATATGTGCCACCTCTTCGTATAAAGGGTATCGTTCTTCATATACATTGAAGATATATTCAATACTTTCTTTTACAAGTGGACGAATTTCAAGATCCAAATCATCTAAGATATGATTTACATCGCGATTAACAAATACAACAAGACCATTATTGCGCATTAGCTTAACTGTTTTATCATAAGTAACAGTACCACCACCAGTAGCAATAACAGATGGTTTATTATGAATTAATTCCTTAATCGTGTTATATTCATATTCACTAAAAGCATCTTTACCGTCATAAATAAAGATTTTTTGAACAGATTTACCAACCTTATCTTGAATCGTTTGATCTAGATCGTAAAAGTCTCTGCCTAATTCTTTAGCTAGCATTTTGCCAACTGTTGTCTTACCGGCACCTGGCATGCCGATGAGGAAAATATGCTTATGCATATGCTCTTTTAAAAACTCATTGCTCATAGACACAACAGTTTTTATATAATTTTCAATATAAGATGCTAATGTTTTATCTTTGCAATTTTCAGTATGCAACGCAATAATACTTTCATCACGTTCTTCATCAATGAGTGGTAAATGATGTTCATCCTTATATTTACCAATCTCTTTAATCAATGTAAGACGTTTTTCAAACTCTGTAACAAGTACGGAGTCAATACTATCTATTTGTTTGCGAGCTTCTTTAATATCCATGAGAACCCCCTTATTATGCTTTAGCTAAAACAGCTAGAGCCTGTTCTTCATCTACCTTCATTTGATCAATAAGATCTTGTAAGTTATTAAATTTAACTTCTCCTCTAAGATAGGAAATAAATTGTACAATTACTTCTTTTCCATATATATCTTGGTCAAAGTTAAATACATGTACTTCGCATCTATGGTACTGATTCTTAAATGTAGGATTATCCCCAATATTACCTACCCCATCATACCAAGTACCATCGATACACACGCGATTA
Source organism: Veillonella sp. ZSJB6 (assembly GCF_051549505.1). Taxonomy (NCBI): domain Bacteria; kingdom Bacillati; phylum Bacillota; class Negativicutes; order Veillonellales; family Veillonellaceae; genus Veillonella; species Veillonella sp. ZSJB6. Next base: position 528,903 of record NZ_JBPUGE010000001.1, read on the forward strand.
GCGTATACACCATCTGGAGGTGTAGCCATTTCATTAGGAAGCAACAAATTCAATGTTGGGAACCCTAATGTGCGTCCTCGTTGATCACCTTTAATTACAGTCCCTTTAAATTGGAATGGTCTTCCAAGCCAATGAGTAGCATCTTCTAAACGCCCTTCGCGAATGGCCTTTCTAATCTCCGTACTTGAAATAGGAGTACTAAGTCCATCACAAGGCAATAAGGGCTGCACTAAAACTTGTATATTTTTATCCGCTAATACTTGTTTCATATAATCTGGATTACCAAGACCTTTAGCACCAAATGTAAAGTTTTCTCCAATTACAATAGCAGCTACATTCATATCTGTACAAAGAGCGCCCAAAAAATCGTCAGCACTCATTTTTAGTAACTCTTCAGTCATAGGCAACCGTAAAATATAGTCTACATTCAAATCTTCAAGAACGGAATCCATAATCTCTTCTTGAATGACCCGTTTAGGCACTCGCTCTGGATGTAGTATAGTTAGTGGATGATGTTCAAAAGTAATGATTATACTAACACCATTAACTGCCATTGCCTCATCAACGGCCTTGCGTATAACTCGTTGATGACCTCGATGAATACCATCAAAGGTACCTAGGGCATATACTTTTGTATCTTTGATTTGACGCAGTTCATCAAACGAATGTATTTGCTTCATACTTATCCTTCAATAAAAATATTTTTTTCCACCTTCAAAGAGTGGTTAGTTCGTTTCATAATCCCTATAAATCCATGAGGACCATAGGCTCTATAATAATGTTCTGGTTCGGTATAAGAAAATTCGCTATTAATAGGCAATTCCTTACCTTGCACCATCATCTTTAATTGTACACTATTTACCATCACTTTTGAAAGATGAGAAACGGCTGTATCCGTTGGTAACAATAGGCTTTCACCATGAAGCATCAACTCTTCAGCCATTTTAGCAGAATCAATATCAAATGGTCCTACTTGGGTACGTGCCAAAGATGTCATGGTTCCTGGTATACCTAATGAAACACAGATATCACGCAATAATGAACGAATATAGGTGCCTCCAGAACAAGTTACACGAACTATAAAATAAGGAAAACCATACGCTATCAGCTCAATATGTTTAATATGAATCTGACGTAATGGTAATTCTACAGGAATCCCTTTACGAGCATATTCATAAGCACGTATACCATTTATCTTAATAGCAGAATATTTTGATGGTCTCTGATCTTGAATACCAATAAAGGTATTTAATGTATTAACTAATTCATCAAAAGTAGGTTTAAGCATAGCATCGGAAAGCTCTGAACTTTGAATGGATTCATTCACTCGAACACCGTCTCGCAATACCATATCTTTATCAGGTAATACAGCTTGTCCAGAACTATCTTCAGTATCGGTAAAAGTACCAAATTTACATTCTGCCACATAGGTTTTATCAAACCCCTCTGTATACTCAATAAGCCGCGTAGCCTTACCAAGAAAAACGGGTAAAACGCCATAGGCCATAGGATCTAAAGTACCACTATGACCAATGCGCTTTTCTTTTAAAATGCGACGACAAATAGCAACAGCATCATGGCTTGTTATACCAGGAGGTTTTAAAAATGGTAAAATGCCATCCATTATTTAATCACCTCAATGAGAGCCTGTTTTGCTTCTTGTAATGGTAAATTAATCGTACATCCGGAAGCTCGAATATGACCGCCACCACCGAAATTACTAGCAATAGCATTCACATCGGTACCTTTAGATCGTAAACTTACCCGTGTTCTGTCATCAGCTTCAGCTTTCAATAAAATAGCTATATCAACAGTATCTACATTTCTAATAATATCTACAAAGCCATCTGTATCATCGCCGAGAATGTTCATAGCCTCGCGATTCAACTCGATGGTAGCTACTGTATTATTCTTGTAGAACTCAATAGTTTGCATAACTTGTTTTGTTAATTCTAGACGACTTGCGGACACAGCCTCAATCGTTTCAGAAATAACATTAGGTCTAGCACCGGCTGCTACACATTTAGCAGCCATTTCTAATGTATTAGCAGTTGTATTGCTAAATTTAAAGAAACCACAGTCAGTAGCAATAGCCATATATAAAGCAGTGCCCATAGACTCAGTGATAGGCCAATTCCATTTTGTACATAAATCGGTAACGATTTCACCAGTAGCAGCAAAGTCAGGCTTCAAATATAGATGATCAGCAAATTCTGTATTAGAAATATGGTGGTCTATATTAAAAATAGGTGCACTCCATAGTGCACCTACTTTGCCAATTCGCTCATACGTGCTAGCATCCAATACCATTAGCATATCAATATCAACAGGGTTTGTTTCAAAATACGCTACATCATGGATGTGGTCCGTATATCGTAAGAATGAGTACTTCTCAGGAACTACATCATCCACTACCATATATACAGTTTTACCTTGCCCTACAAGGGCTTCGTAAAAGGCCACCATGGACCCGATAGCATCGCCATCAGGTCTGACATGGACGGTTAGCATAATAGAATTAGCTTCACACAGAGCCATATGTAATTGATTAATAGTAATCTTACTCATGTTCTGTATCCTTTGTGTTAATTTTTTTCTTCGTCCTTTTTGATTTCATTCAAAAGGGATTCAATATGCATGCTATAGTCTAAAGACGTATCCTTATCGAATGTGATAGAAGGAATATGGCGCAATTTAAGTACTTTGCCAAGTTCCGTACGAATATGACCCGCTGCATGCTTTAAAGCGATAAGTGTATCTTCTTTTTCCTTATCGGAACCAAACAAGGAGACATAAATCGTAGCTTCACGCAAATCACCTGTTACATGAACATCGGTAATAGTAGTGAAGCCGATGCGTGGATCTTTCAATCCGCGCATCAACATTTGACTTACCTCTTGTTTGATAAATTCTTGTAATTTTCTGACACGAACGTCACTCATATAAACCTCCTAAATTTGAGGTGCAATTTCTTCCATCAAGTACGCTTCGATTACGTCGCCTTCCTTGATGTCGCGGTAACCTTCTAAGGAAATACCACATTCGAAGGATGTTTTAACTTCTTTAACTTCGTCTTTGAATCGACGTAAAGAGTCAACCTTACCTTCAAATACGACAATACCATCACGAATCAAACGAACTTCAGAGTCGTTAGTAATACGACCTTCTGTTACATAAGAACCAGCAACGATAGCCTTAGGTGTAGAGATAACTTGACGCACCTCTGCACGACCAACGACAACCTCTTTGAATTGAGGAGCTAACATACCACGCATCGCAGACTCAACGTCATTGATAGCATCATAAATTACGCGATATGTACGAAGGTCAACTTTTTCATTTTCTGCAGCACGACGAACATTAGCATCTGGACGTACGTTGAAGCCCATTACGATTGCATTAGATGCAGAAGCCAACATGATATCGGATTCGTTAATAGCACCTACTGCAGCATGAACGATAACAATACGTACTTCAGGATTTTTAATGCCTTCTAAAGATTGACGTAATGCTTCTACAGAACCTTGAACGTCAGCTTTAATGATTATGTTAAGGTCTTTTAACTCACCTTGTTGAATTTGGTTGAAGATATCATCCAATGTAACCTTGTGAGTTGCTTGTAATTCTTGGACGCGTTGTTTTGCAATACGTTTTTCAGCAATTGCACGTGCTTCGTTGTCATCCATACCGTTGATGATTTCACCAGCTTGTGGAACTTCAGAGAAACCCAAGATTTCTACTGGCATAGAAGGACGAGCTACTTTTACTTTTTCACCGCGTTCATTTGTCATGGCACGTACTTTACCATATGCTGTACCAGCAAGTACAGTATCACCTACACGGAGGGAACCTTTTTGTACTAGTACTGTACATACAGCACCACGGCCTTTATCAAGTTGAGCCTCGATAACTACGCCGTACGCTTTACGGTTAGGGTTAGCTTTCAATTCCATAACTTCTGCTACAAGCAAGATATTTTCGAGCAAATCGTCGATACCTTGTTTTTGTTTAGCAGATACTGGAACCATGATTACATCGCCGCCCCATTCTTCTGGTAAAAGTCCATGTTCAGACAATTGTTGTTTAACATGGTCTGGGTTAGCACCTGGTTTATCCATTTTGTTGATAGCAACAATAATTGGTACATCAGCAGATTTAGCATGGTTAATGGCTTCAATAGTTTGAGGCATTACACCATCATCGGCAGCTACTACAAGAACTGCGATATCTGTAGATTTAGCACCACGAAGACGCATAGCCGTAAACGCTTCATGACCTGGAGTATCAAGGAATGTAATTTTATTGTCGTTATAACGAACTTGGTATGCACCGATATGTTGAGTGATACCACCTGCTTCACCTGCTGTAACATTAGTTTGACGAATTACGTCCAATAAGGATGTTTTACCATGGTCAACGTGACCCATGATAGTAACAACTGGAGGACGAGGTTTCAATGTTTCTGGTGCATCTTCAATTTCAATAACATCTGTAGGATCTTCTTCAGGTTCTACTTCTGTTACAGTTACACCAAATTCTTCAGCTACGATAGTAGCTGTATCAACATCAACCTCTTGGTTAATGCTAGCCATAACGCCTAAAAGCATCAATTTTTTGATAATTTCAGATACTTCACGGCCCATCTTTTCAGCTAGTTCCTTAACAGTTAAAGGACCAGATAATTCGATTTCTGTAGCAATCGCTGCTTCAGCCTTACGTTCAGCTTCAGCTTTTTGTTGTAAGTATTGTTCGTTACGATGTTTTACGCGATTCTTTTTCTTTTGCATAGATGTAGATAACAAGGATTGAGGGCGGTTATTGCCACCTTTTTTATTTTTCTTGTTACGACGATCATTGTTATTAGAATTGCGGTTATCATTGTTTCGATTGTCGTTATTGCGATTATCGTTATTACGAGCATCATTAGGGCGACCGTTATTACGATTATCATTGTTACGGTTGTTGTTAGGACGGTTGTTAGCGCGGTCACCAGATTGTTGGTTACCTTCGGATTTACGTGTAGGCTCAGAGATTTGTACGTGACGTACATTGCCCTTTTTATGGTCATTTTGTTTAGATTGATCGTCTTGTTTTTGACCACCTTGTTTGTAATTATCCTTTTTGTGTTCGTTAGAACGATTTGGATTTTGTTGTTTATGTGGTGCAGCCTCTTGTTTATGTGCTGCTGTTGGAGCAGATTTTTGTTCTACCTTTTGTGTAGCTTTAGGTGCTTCATATTTCTTACTTAATTGTTTTTTTACAATATCATAACCTGAATCATCTACAGAATTTACTGCTTTTGTAACATTAATATTATGTTGTTGCAAGATAGAAATGACCTGCTTACTTTCTACGCCAAATTCTTTGGCGATTTCATGAACGCGCTTTTTGGACATCTACATACCCCCTTGTTATCGATCAATCTCTTTTAGTAACGCCTTTGCAAATCCATCATCTAGTACTGCGACTACTACCCGAACTTCTTTACCAATAGCAGCTCCTAAAGTTTCTTTAGTACCAATGCTACGAAGTGGAATATGATGTGTTTCTGCTAATTGATTATATTTCTTTTCATTATTGGATGCACAATCACCAGCGAGAAGGACTAGTTTAGGTTCCTTTCTCTTCATGGATTTTTCTACGATAAAATCACCAGAAATAACCTTGCCAGCTCGTTGTGCTAATCCTAAGAGATTTAAAATTTTATCTTCATTCATGTATATCAGTGATTACTCATTCTCTTGTAAATCACGTTGTAATGCTTCGTATATTTCTTTCGATACACTATGCTTTAATGACCGTTCTAATCGCTTAGCCTTATAGGCTTGCTCAAAGCATGACATGGATTCACATAAATACGCTCCACGTCCCGGTGCTTTTCCAGTGCGGTCAATACTGATATTGCCATCTGGACTTAAGGCTACGCGAATTAATTCACGTTTCGCCTTAGGCTCACCACATCCTACGCACGTGCGCATAGGTTGGGATTTCGGTTTCATGACTATTCACCGTCCTCAGCATTACCGAAGCCTGCAAAAGGTTCTTCAGCTGCTTGAGTTTCACTCTTAATATCGATTTTCCAGTTAGTTAATTTGGCTGCCAATCGAGCATTTTGACCGGCTTTACCAATTGCCAAGGATAATTGATAATCAGGAACTACAACGTAAGAGGATTTTTCTTCTTCACTTACATCAACAGAAACAACTTTAGCTGGACTCAAGGAGTTAGCGATATAAATCGCTGGATCTTCATCCCATTTAACGATATCAATTTTTTCATCGTGTAATTCATCAACGATATGTTGTACACGTTGACCTTTAGGACCTACGCAAGCACCTACTGGATCAACGTTTTCATCGCGACTGTATACAGCAATTTTGGAACGCATACCAGGCTCACGAGCTACGGATTTAAGCTCTACTACACCTTCATAAATTTCTGGCACTTCTAATTCAAAGAGGCGTTTTAATAAACCAGGATGTGTACGGGAAATCATGATTTGAGGGCCCTTCGTAGTTTTCTTAACCTCTACGATGTAGCATTTAATACGATCCCCTTCGCGATATGTTTCGCTAGCAATTTGTTCTGTAGGCGGTAAAATAGCTTCTGTTTTACCTAAATCGATAAACACATTTTTACCTTCTACACGTGTAATAACGCCAGTGATGATATCGCCTTCACGACTATAGTATTCTTCATATACTACGCTGCGTTCAGCCTCTTTCAAACGTTGAATAAGCATTTGTTTTGCAGTATGGGCAGCACTACGGCCAAAGTTAGCTGGAGTAACATCAACTTCTACTACGTCACCAATTTCAAAACGTTTGTCAATTTTGCGCGCTTCTAACAAGCTAATTTCTGTTTCTGGCAATTCTACAGTTTCTACCACTTGTTTTTTAGCCATAACTTTATAAACGCCTGTTTCGCGGTCAATTACAACGTAAGCATCTGGATTAGATGTTGGTTCTTTGCGATATGCTTGCAACAATGCAGCCTCTAAGGATTCAAAAATAACCTCAGGAGCAAAACCTTTTTGCTTTGTAAGCACCATTACCGCTTGAATTAATTCTTGACTCACTCGTATGCCTCCATATATTAAAAATCAAGATGTAATCGAATTTGTGCAATGGCAGACCGTTCGAATGTCATACTTTCACCATTGATAGTAAAATCGATAGTTGTGTCTGTAAAACCTTCTAATACACCAGTAAATTGTTTACTGCCATTAATCGGTTTAAATAGCTGAATATCAACATCACGACCATTATAGCGAATCAAGTCCTTATCCTTCTTAAGAACTCGATCTAGGCCTGGAGAAGATACTTCCAATAAATAGTTTTCCGTAATTGGATCCTTTTCGTCGAGGACAGCACTTAGTTTTTCGCTAACCATCTGACAATCATCCAAATCTACACCACCTGGTTTATCAAGGTAGACACGCAAATACCAATCGCGTTCACGAACGTAATCTACATCGACTAGTTCCATTTCGGTGCCGGCTATAATACCTTCAACTACAGAGGATACAAATTCCTCTACTGCTTCTCTCTTCATAGCCATCGCCTCCTTCATTACTACATCTTGTATATATCTCTTTTTTTCAAACACCTTAATTAGGCTAATCATAAATGAAAGAGTGGACATAAGCCCACTCTTTTAAAAGATTTATATAAAAGTCATATATAGTATATCACATTTGCTGTGTATATACAAATTCTACGCTTTCTTATGGGCTTTAACCAAACATTCCCACTTAGATTATTTCATATGAATATAAAATAACTCAAAAAATAGCATAGTCATATATAATGATTATCCTTAGTCAACGCGTTCATTTAATCCTTTTAATATAGGACCCAAATGTTCACGTAGAACTGTAGTTAAATCATCTAAATTTTTAGCATCTAGGTGATGGTCTATTTCAGGATAATTTTTATAACGAAGTTCTGCAAAGTATTCATCTCGCAATTCGTTATAATATAGCAATAATCCTGTACATTCGTCCATCTTACGATACTCACCGATAATAAAAGAACCATTAATCATCCGGATTGCATGAGCTGGATCAACATCACATACAAAGCCTTCCTGTTCTTTAGGCATAACCTCGGAAAAATCCCATTCAGGAATGCCTCGACGACGATAGGTAAAGGTAAAGTTATTCGCTGGCTCTATTAACATATTAGTTAACCCTTTGACACAGCGATCTTGTAATCCTTGCCAGAAAGACTCTAAATCAGCACGTACAAAAGAAATATCAACAAAGGAAAATAGTGGCATTTCAATATGTACTGTATAGTCCTCTACCTCTTTATCATATAAGGCAGACCATCGCCACCCCAAATCATTTTGATAATGGAAAATAGGTACCTTTAATACCTCTTCACCGACTCCGAGACGCTCAAGTAGTGCCGTATAATCAGCTTCATTTGACGCCACTAAGGTAAATCCCTCAATCTGCTGAGGCAACCATGAATAATCTAATGCTTGACAAGCTTCAATAATCGTTTCCATATAATGCCTCGTACTTTTCTTGATACTGTAAGACAGCTTTTACATAGCTACGCGTTTCAGGAAAAGGTATAGTATCAACCATTCCATTCCATTTATTCTCATTGAGCCAAGATTCAACATGACCACGTCCCGCATTGTACGCAGCTAACGCCTGCACCTCATCACCATTAAATTCCTTTAACAAATGACCTAGGTACCATGTTCCTAACTCAATATTAGTTTCAGGCTCTTTTAACTGACGGTCTGTATAGTTGCCATGTCCAACTTGTTGAGCTACCCAGCGCGCCGTATCAGGCATAAGTTGCATCAATCCAAGGGCGCCTGTTTCTGATTCTGCAGTATTCTTATATTTGCTTTCAGCTAAGATAACGCTAGCCACCAAAGAGGGTGGTACTTGTTCCTTTTCCGCTGCAGCCATCACTACATCTCTATAGTTAAAGGGGTACGCCACTTGACGCGCTATAGGATCATCTAAATGAGTAAAATAAAACCACCCAAGTACGACGCACGATAGCGCCGTTGCCGTTGCACGTTTCATATATCCCCCTTTCCTTACACAATCTTTATCCGATTTTGATATCGGTACAATATAGTAATACACCTAATGGTAGGTTACTATTATATAAAATTTTATGGGCTTATTATACCATTTAATACTAATTTTTATATACCAATTTTAGTACATAATAGGTAATTATTTTGATTCTTGTAAAACTGTCTCTATACGCTCATTCCAAATAGTATTCAACTGTACTGTTAAATCATGAGGCGTACCATTATTATCAATGATTATATCTGCATAGGCACATTTATCATCAAGTCGCATTTGACTATTAATACGAGCAAGGGCATCCTCTCGCGTATATCCATTACGACTCATTAAGCGTTCAATTTGAGTCGTTTCATTCACATATACGAGCCACACCTCATCCATCATGGTATACCATTCCCCTTCTATAAGTAATGGAATATCATAGATTAAAATTGGCGTATTACCTTGTTCATATTGAGATGTCAATTCCATAATACGATTGCGTATATGTGTTTTTAGACAGCTATTTAATAATTGTCGTTTTTCTTCATTGTGAAAGACTATAGCACCAAGCGCTTCACGATTGAGTGTGCCATCATCATGTAAAACATGAGAACCAAAGGTATCTACAATGGCTTTTAAGCCTTCAGTACCCGGCTCTACTACTTCACGAGCTACAATGTCAGCATCGATATAGGGTATCCCTTTGTCCTTAAAATAGGTAAGGACTGTACTCTTGCCTGATGCAATACCACCAGTTAAGCCTATTTTAAACATATATACCTTCTAACATGTAATACTATTAACTAAACTATTTTACCAATGCCCAGTTCTCAGCATGATGCACATCTACAATAAGAGGAACATGTAATTCTACTACAGATTGCATTGTAGAACACAATAATTCTTCAACTGCTTCTAATTCTTCATTTACTACTTCTAATACAAGTTCGTCATGTACTTGTAATAAAAGTCGAGATTTGAAGTTTCCTTCCTCTAGCTTTTGCTCAACTTGGTTCATTGCTAACTTGATAATATCTGCAGCAGTACCTTGAATTGGTGTATTCATCGCCGTACGTTCGGCAAAAGAACGACGGTTAAAGTTGCGGCTGTTAATATCAGGAAGTTCGCGTTGACGGCCGAACATAGTGCGAACCTTACCAGTTTTATGAGCCTCTTGAACCATACGATCCATGTACTCTTTAACCTTAGGATAACGGCTAAAGTATAAATCAATATAGTTTTTAGCTTCCCCCCGTGTGATGCCAAGGTCGCGAGATAAGCCAAAGTCAGAAATACCATAAATAATACCGAAGTTAATAGCCTTAGCATGAGAACGCTCTTCGCTTGTTACATCCTCTTGGGCTTTACCTAGTACCTCTGCCGCAGTAAATCGGTGAATATCCTTACCATCAACGAATGCTTTAATCAAAGCTTCATCGCCAGAAAGATGCGCTAAAATACGTAACTCAATTTGAGAATAATCGGCACTCACTAATGTATCGTACCCTGCACCTGGATAGAATAAGGCACGAATTTCACGGCCTTTTTCAGTACGAACAGGAATGTTTTGTAAGTTAGGATCAGAAGAGCTCAAACGGCCTGTAGCTGTAACCATTTGATTAAAGGTAGTGTGAATACGCTTAGTCTTATCATTAATAAGAACTGCCAAGCCTTCTAAGTAAGTAGAAACTAACTTAGCAACAGAACGGTAGGCCAAGATTTTTTCAACGATTGGGCTTTCATTACGCAACATATCGAGTACTTCAGCATCTGTGGAGTATCCAGTCTTAGTTTTCTTAATAACTGGCAAGTTCATCTTTTCGAATAAAATAACACCTAGCTGTTTAGGAGAGTTAATGTTGAAAGTTTCACCTGCCAAATCATAAATCTCTTGTTGTACTTGGGCTAATTCATCTTTAAAGCGAGCTGTCGTTTCAGCCAGCTTATTTGTATCAATATATATACCATTTTTCTCCATTACTACTAATGTATGAATCAATGGCAACTCAATCGTTTCATATAAAGACCATAACTCTTCACGTCGAGCAGATTCACAAGCTACATCATTCATAGCAAGTAAAGCTTTCACCATAGATACGCACTCTACATCTACGCTACCGCTGGCAATGCTAGGCACAGAGAAACGTTCCGTTAAATATAGATAACCATAGTTAGTACGTGTTGGATCTAACAAGTATGCTAGAAGAGACATATCATGGATACGTGCAGTGTTATCATTATTAAACAAAGAGATTTCAGCTGGTGACTCTTCACCTAATGCTTCTATTAGTTCTTTTGTTTGAGTAGTAACAATGGCCTTAGCCCCTTGTAATACTGCTAGAACAGCCTTTGTATCATTTGTTTTAACGATAGTATCACCATTAGAAAGATAGGCAGTCTCGATTGTTCTAAATGGAGTTTTTCCATCGAGCACAACATGAACTGCTACTGTTTTATCTGTATAGAAGTCAGGAGTTAGAGCCTTAGCATCAGCTAAATCGTCTAGAGAAATTTCCTCTTGTGGTGCAAAAAGAGAGCCTGGGTCACCAAAAGCTGCTTCCTCTCCGCCCATTACTTGTACAATTCTAGGTGTTAATTTAGTAAAACCAAGAGTTTCAAATAAAGGCTGTACCTCAGAGGTATGGAAATTTTGCACAAAGTCTTCTACCTTGTAAGATAAGTCCATATCCGTTTTGATAGTAGCTAACTCACGAGATAAGAACGCTAAGTCTTTATTTTCAACGAGTCGCTCTTTTAATTTCTTACCAGAAATATCTTCAATATGGTCATATACAGACTCAAGATTACCGTATTCTGTAATCAATTTAAGAGCCGTTTTTTCACCTACACCTGGTACACCTGGAATATTATCGGAAGAATCCCCCATAAGAGCTTTCATTTCGATAACCTTATCAGGACCATAACCATAAAGTTCCTCCATGTTATCAAGAGTAACCTCTAACATGTCAGAAATGCCTTTTTTAGTTAGGAATACATGACTATGCTCTGTTACGAGTTGAAGGTTATCGCGGTCACCAGTAATAATTTTAACAGCCATTTCTGGTGTACCAAATTTCTTACTCAACGATCCTAGAATATCGTCCCCTTCAAAACCTTCTTCTTCAATAACACAAATGCCCAACGCTTTTAATACATCTTGAATAAGGCTAAATTGAGGTCGTAAATCCTCTGGTGCATCTGGACGATTACCTTTATATTCGCTGTACATTTCTGTACGGAATGTCTGACGACCTTTATCAAAGGCTACTGCAATATAATCCGGATTGATTTCTTCATACAATTTAATGAGCATTGTTAAGAATCCGTACACCGCATTCGTTGGAGTACCTAAAGCGGACTTCAATGGTGGTAATGCAAAGAATGCACGGAATAACAAACTACTACCATCTATAATCATTAATTTTTTCATAAGACACCTCACTTAATTCTATCCTTTATTATAACATAAGGTAACTTATTATATATGCAAAAAGGGACTCTCAATGGAGAGTCCCTTTGGAGATGTAGATATAAAAAAAAACAACCCCGTATCGCTAGGCAACAAGAGGTTGTTGACGCTCAAATTATAAAGCGTTTACTTTAGCTGCAAGATTGGATTTTTTGCGAGCTGCAGTGTTTTTATGAAGTACACCTTTGGAGGCTGCTTTATCAATTACGCTAGTAGCATGAACAAGTGCTTGTTTTGCTTCTTCTACTGCGCCTGCTTGAACAGCTTCAACGGTTTTACGAGCTGCTGTACGGATTTGAGATTTCACAGCGGCGTTTTTCGCACGACGTTCAGCATCCGTTTTTACGCTTCTAATACTGGATTTAATGTTTGGCAATTGAGTCACCTCCTTAAAAATCGTTTCTTATACCTGAATGATTATATCATACTAGATATTGTGACGCAAGAACTTATTATAGGAAAATATAGTTTATTCCTTAATAATAAAGCTTCTTTTTATATATTACATTAGAAATTATTTACTAAGTTTCTCTAAAAACGATGTTCCAATGCCCCATTGTTTCAGTTCAAAGTTTTCTAATATGGTTTCCCCAATATCTGCAAAGCTTTTTCTATCGCCTAGGTCTATAGACCCATTCATTCGTGGACTATATCCAAGAATAGGTACTAATTCACGGGTATGATCTGTCCCCTTCCAGGTTGGATCATTACCATGGTCCGCAGTGATAAGCAATAAATCGTCATCATTGAGCATTGGTATTAAACCACCAAGTTGGTAATCAAAATCTTCAATAGCTCGTTTATAGCCTTCTACATTTCTGCGATGACCGTAAAGGCTATCAAACTCAACAAGATTAACCATCATAAGACCGTAATCAAATGTAGCCCCTAATAGATATGGAACCATATTCATGCCATGAGCATTAGATTTTGTAGGATAACTTTCATCCCAACCAACATGGGCATAAATATCTCCAATTTTACCGACTGCTACAGTTGGAACATCCGCATCTTGTAACTCTTGTTGTACCATTTTTTTCTCCGGCATGCGACTATAGTCATGACGGTTAGATGTGCGTACAAAACTACCAAGTTCACCTACAAATGGACGTGCGATGATACGGCCTACATAATAGTCACCAATACATACCTTATCACGGGTAATTTGGCATATACGATATAGCTCATCTAAAGGAATCACATCTTCATGGGCTGCAATTTGAAATACCGAATCGGCTGACGTATATACAATAGGTTTTCCCGTTTTAATATGCTCCGCACCTAGACGTTCAATAATTTCCGTACCAGATGCAACTTCATTACCTAAATAACCATAGCCCGTTTCCTTTGTGAAAGTATCCATTAATTCTTTTGGAAAACCTTCGTAAAAGGTTGGGAATGGAACCGTAACAGGATGCCCCATCATCTCCCAATGACCACTTGTTGTATCTTTACCAGTGCTGAGCTCCGCCATACGACCAAAAGCACCGTTAATGCTTTCACCGGTATCTGCAATATCGGAAATATGTCCTAGTCCTAAAGATTTCAAATTTGGGCAATGAATTTTACCAGCTGTTGATTCAATATGACCTAATGTATTAGAACCTTCATCACCAAATTTTGCAGCATCCACGGCATGACCAATACCAACAGAGTCCATAACTAATAGGATAATTCGTTTAAACATATATCCTCCTATTACGTAATATTATTTGAGGTACGGCATTGCAAGCATAAGTGCTGCCAAAGATTTGCTATCCTTAATTTGCTCCGCCTTGATAGCCTCTAATAATTCAGGTAAAGTAAAATACTCAAGTTCCACATATTCGTCTGGATCCCAGTTAGTTTCGCCCATAGTAAGATCTTTTGCTAAATATAAATGTAGCACTTCATTACAGAATCCAGGACTTGTTGCAATAGTCCCCAATGGAATCCATTGGTTCGCACGATACCCGGTTTCCTCTGCTAACTCACGTTTAGCGCAGTTTAGAGGCTCTTCATTAGGATCAAGTTTTCCTGCAGGGATTTCAAGTAAAGGCTGTTGCAAAGCATAACGGAATTGGCGTTCCATTACAATCTTATTATCTTCAGTAACAACCACAATAGCTGTAGCACCAGGATGATGAACAACCTCACGCCATGCTTCATTACCGTTAACATCAGCTATATCATAAGTAACTTTAATTAGTTTACCATCAAATTTCATTTCGCTAGATTTTTGTATCTCTTTGCTAATTGCCATAATAGCCTCCTTAATGTTTATAACTATTATGATACCACACAGAGAAATAAATATATATAATTCATAACTTAATACAAGATAAAATCATAACCACCCGTAGAACGGGTGGTTTGCTCTGACCCTATAAGGGTCTTTCTCTAGTGGTGGCCCTCTAAAGAGGGCATTGAATGATCTGACAACCACTCTATTACCACTGGCTGCCCCCTACTCGGGGGCTTTTGTTTTGCCTATTTTACTGGCTCACCCGTAAACGGGTCGGTATATTCTTTAAAGTTTAATGTATCTTGCGCTATATCCTCTTGTAGTTGATTGCGAATATACTCCTTTATCGCTCCTTCATATCGTCCTACCGTATCCACATAATATCCTCTACACCAGAAATGTCTATTTCCATACTTATATCTTAAATTTACGTGTTTATCGAATATCATGAGGCTACTTTTACTTTTTAAATATCCCATAAAACTCGATACGCTTAAATGTGGTGGT